>CBFHXO010000096.1:0-11631 GCA_965659815.1 Pseudomonadales bacterium | reverse complement strand
CGGCCCCGAGCTACTAGGCGTACCCCTAACCCTAGGCTCCGCCAGCGTCAGCCTGCTTGACGGCAAAGCCTCACTTGGCGACCTGCGCATCGCCAACCCTCAGGGCTTTAGCAGCAATAATGCTTTTGAACTAAAACACATCGATTTAGCATTGGATATTCAATCCTTACAAAATCCCGTTATCGTCATTGACAGGATCGCTATTAACGGCGCCGCCGTTAACGCCGAACAAATCGGCAGCAAAATTAATTTACAAGTCCTACAAAACAAAATGTCCCAGGCATCCTCGGGCTCAGCCCCAAGTTCCGGTTCAAGCAGGTCGGACCAAGATAAATCCACACTACCCAAAATTGCCATTGCAAAATTCGAATTTACCGATGCAACCGCGTCTGTCAAATCCGATACGCTCGGAGAAGAGTCAGTGGCAATACCTTCAATAAGCCTTGAAAATATCGGCACGCCAGAAAACGGCTTAACGCCCGATTCCGCTGCGCAAGCCGTTATGCAGCCACTAATGAAAAAGGTTATTGCAGAAGTGAAAAAGCAAGCACTTGATAAAGTCGTCGATAGAGAAATCGATAAGGCCCTGGATAAAGCGCTGGGCGATAAAGCCGGTCAATACAAAGATAAGCTAAAGGGCTTGTTTAAGTAATTAGCCGCTGCTACCGACCAGGCAGCACTTGTGAGGGCTTAAAGTTTAACGCAGCCAGATAGCGATCTAATGCTGGCTGGCTATCACTCGCAGCGCTTAACCAAAATGAATGGGTAGTCGTTTGATTTCGAGCGGGGTTTGTTTCAAGCGCCAACAATGAACCAACCCGCGCCGCAATCGCCGCGCCTGAGTCGATCCATTGCCAATGCGGTTCAATCTCCTTAAAGACCGAATCAATCAGCGGAAAGTGCGTACACCCTAACACCACCGTGTCAATATGTTCCCCGCCATGCCGCTCACGCAAGTCGTGGACAATGCTTTGACAAAACAACCGGTCGAGACTGGCGCCATGAATATGGGCTTCGATATGCGTAACCAATTCGGCGTTACCAAGTCGAATAACTTGGTGTTCTGCTGCGTGGGCTGCAATCAAACCCAGCGTATAGTCCCGGTTTGCCGTACCCGGTGTCGCCAATAGCGCGATGGTTTTGGTTTTACTAATAGCCGCCGCCGTTTTAATCGCAGGCACGACACCAACAACAGGAATATCCAGCGTGTTGCGCAGCGCCGGTAAAACCACAGTGCTAGCAGTATTACAGGCAATCACCACCAGCTGGGGTGACAGTTGCTCCACAGCACGGCCAATTAAGCGCCTGGCGCGCTCAACCAATTGCTCCGGCAATTTTTCACCATAAGGAAACCCGGCATTGTCGGATAAATAATGCAGCTCAAGTGCCGGGAATGCCGCTATAATCTCGCGGCACACGCTTAAGCCGCCCACGCCAGAGTCAAATACCAGGAGACGGGGTGCTATGTTCATACGCGGTGTACCTGCGGTAACAATAAGCGCCTGGCGTGATGCTTGATTTGATCAAATGTGTCGATAAATTATTACCCGATCTGCAACTGTAAAATCCAATAGGGAGCAATAGATAAGTTAATGCGTATTATAAGCCTAAATGTAAACGGAATTCGCGCCGCCCAACGCAAAGGTTTTTTTGAATGGCTGGCGGTACAAAATGCCGATGTTGTTTGCCTGCAGGAAATTAAAGCACAAGAAGAGCAGCTCGACGATAGCTTGTTTTACCCCGAGGGTTATCACTGCTACTACTATGACGCCGAAAAAAAGGGTTATAGCGGCGTTGCAATATACAGCAAGCAAAAACCCAAAAAGGTCACCCGCGGCCTGGGGTGGGAGCCTTGCGACTCGCAGGCGCGATATATCCAGGCAGATTATGATGGTATTAGCGTGGTTTCAATGTATGTGCCTTCCGGTTCCAGCAATGAAGAAGCGCTGGCCAGGAAGCTGTCGTTTCATGACCAGATACTGCCGCACTTTAAGGCCTTGCGCCGCAAACGCCGTGAGTTTGTGATATGCGCCGACTGGAATACCTGCCATAAAGAAATTGATTTAAAAAACTGGAAGCCAAACCAGAAAAACTCGGGGTTTTTGCCTATTGAGCGCGCCTGGCTCGATACATTGTACGACGAAGTTGGGTATATCGACGGCTTTCGCCTGCTCAACCAAGACGCTGATGAATATACCTGGTGGTCAAATCGGGGTCAGGCCTGGGCCAAAAACGTGGGTTGGCGGCTCGATTATCATGTGATTACACCGGGGTTGGCCGATGCCGCTAGGGCAGTCGATATTTATCGCGAAGAGCGCTTCTCTGATCACGCCCCTGTAACCATGGACTTTGACATCTAATACGTACTGATTGCAAAATAATTACAATTGATCGCAAAAAACGATTGTTTCAGCGCAAGACACTTTATTCTCTGTCATTTTTTCACCTCCAACTCGCCTTGCCATTGCGCCTTTAGTAGTAAATCACCATAATCGCCGCGTCAAAAAAACAACCTATTAGAGGATTTAGATGAAACTTTACGAAGAGCGTGAGCGCCAGCGTCCGGCTGACTACTTTGCCGATTGGAAAGAACGGGAAGCACTGGCAGAGGGGATGATTCCCCTGGTTGGCAAACTGTATCGTAAAAACAACGTCAAAACCTATATCTATGGTCATCCGCTGGTCAACCGATCGGTTATTGAGATTATGCAAGACCACCGGGCGGTGAGACAAATTGAGTCCAGCGAGCTATCGGAGTTTGAAACTTTTCCTATCTTACGCGCACTGGCCGCCCACGACCTCGGTCATGCCCATATCGATATAGGCCGAATTGCCGCCCGCTACTTCTTTGAAGGCGATGATACCGATGCCGATGGCAATAAAGTCACGCTAGAGGATTACGTTAGTAGCCAGGTCAGCGACTTGATTGGCAGTACGCAAAAGCCGCTCAACCAACCGCAAGATGTGGTGCTCTACGGCTTCGGGCGGATTGGCCGGTTAATGGCGCGACTGCTAATTGAAAAGACTGGTGGCGGCGATAACCTGCGATTACGCGCTATTGTGGTGCGCAAGGGCGGCGATAATGATTTAATCAAACGCGCCTCATTGCTTCAACGCGACTCGGTGCACGGCGAGTTCGACGGCACCGTGCGCGTTGATGAAGAGCGTTGCTCATTTGTCGCTAACGGTAATGAAATTCGGGTGATCTATGCCGATGCCCCGGACACCATTGATTACACACAATACGGCATTAACAATGCGCTGGTGGTTGATAACACCGGTAAATGGCGGGATTTTGACGGTTTAGGCTTACATCTTAAAGCCAAGGGCACCAGTAAAGTGATTCTCACTGCGCCAGGTAAAGGCGATATGAAAAATATCGTGGCTGGTATTAACGACGATATTATGGACGATAGCGACACCATATTGTCGGCGGCATCGTGTACCACCAATGCGATCACGCCACCGCTGAAAGCGTTGGATGATGAATATGGGGTAGAGCACGGCCACGTCGAAACGGTACACGCCTATACCAATGACCAAAACCTGATCGATAACTATCATAAGGGTAACCGCCGTGGTCGCAGTGCCGCGCTGAATATGGTGTTAACTGAAACTGGTGCGGTCAAAGCGGTAGGCAAAGTGCTGCCTAATCTGCTGGGCAAACTGAGCGGTAATGCGATTCGAGTGCCTACGCCCAATGTCTCTATGGCCATTCTCAACCTCACCTTAAAGCGTGAGACCACTGCAGAAGAGTTAAACGAGTATATACGTCGCGTATCGGTGCATTCGGCACTGCGCAAGCAAATTGACTATACCAACTCCCCCGAGGTGGTTTCCACCGATTTTGTTGGCTCGCGTCGCGCCTGTGTATTTGATGCGCAGGCCACCATTGTGAACGGCAAAAACGCCATTCTTTATATCTGGTATGACAATGAATTTGGCTACACCTGCCAGGTTCATCGGGTTATGGAGAAAATGGCTGGTGTCTCTTACGCGCTCTACCCAAAAGAGTCCTGATTCCTGCCTAAACCCGCCCCGGCCGCTGGCATTTTGCCTGTTGCTGGGGCTTTGCCCTTCAATTCCTCACTTTTGTTTGAAATTTTGAAAAAAGTTTCGGGAAAAGTATTCAAAATCATTGGCTAAACGAATCACTTGTGGCGATGCGCGGGCATCACCTCTATAATTCGCCGCGTCCTTTTTTTGCACGTTGGCAGCAGCTTGCTAGCAGCGCGTTGCCCTCGATGCATTGACAACTACAAAAGAACAAGCATTAGACGTAGCGAGAAATAGTGCGCAAGAAAGCGCATCAACAGTAAAAAAATAAGTTTTAGGCAAAAGATAGGCATAACGGGCAAGTGGCACAACATACGCTGACAGACAGGCAGGTATATGATCAAAATTAAACGAGGTCTGGATTTACCCATTGAGGGCGCACCTCAACAGGTGATAGAGATCGGGCCAACGATTCGCTCAGTAGCGTTAATCGGCTTCGACTATGTAGGCATGAAGCCGACGATGGAAGTACAAGAAGGCGATTCGGTAAAACTCGGTCAAACGCTGTTTACCGATAAAAAGAACCCTGGTGTGAAATACACCGCACCCGGCGCCGGTAAAGTGGCCGCCATTAATCGAGGTGACAAGCGGGCGCTGCAATCGGTGGTCATTGAGCTAGAAGGCGATGAGCAAATGACATTTGCCAGCCACGATCGCAGTCAGCTTGGTTCGCTGGACCAACAGCAGGTCCGCGAGCAATTGATTGACTCTGGCGTTTGGACCACGCTGCGAACCCGTCCCTATAGTAAAGTACCTGCTATCGATAGTACCGCCAATGCGATTTTTGTTACCGCCATCGATACCAATCCGCTGGCCGCTGACCCCAGCATTATTATTGAAGCTAATAGCGCAGACTTTGAAAACGGTCTAACCGTCTTAAACCGCCTGGGAGCCAATAGCGTATATTGCTGTGTTGGCGCTGACAGCAGTGTCTCGGTTGGCCAGTCTGGTGCTCAACTGGCTGCCTTCGAAGGCCCACACCCGGCTGGCTTAGCGGGTACACACGTGCATATGCTTGACCCAGCATCACTGAACAAAGTCGCCTGGACAATTAACTACCAGGACGTGATTGCTATTGGCCGACTATTCACCGAGGGCAAAATTGCCATCGAACGCGTTGTCTCACTGGCAGGCCCATCGGTAGATACACCAGCGCTGTTAACCACTCGCTGTGGCGCCAACACCGACGAACTTACCGCCGGCCGCATTAGTGGCAGCGACCCCCGGGTTATCTCGGGTTCGTTGTTTAGTGGCCGCAAAGCCCGTGGGCCATATGCCTATCTGGGACGTTATCATCAGCAGATCACCGTATTACAAGAGGGCCGTGATCGCGAATTTATGTCCTACCTGCGTGCTGGGGTGAACAAACACTCAGTCACAAGAACCTTTGTCTCTGCACTAAGCGGGGGCAAGCTGTTTCCAATGACCACTACGACCAATGGCAGCGACAGGGCGATGGTCCCCATTGGCAGTTATGAAAAAGTCATGCCATTGGATATTTTACCCACACAGCTGCTGCGTGCGTTGGTGGTGGGTGATGCCGAAGTCGCCCAGCAACTTGGTTGCCTGGAGCTCGATGAAGAAGATCTAGCCTTATGTACCTATGTATGTCCGGGCAAATATGAATACGGGCCTATCTTGCGCGATAACCTGACGCAGATAGAGAAGGAGGGCTAGAGCAATGGCACTTAGAAAAATTCTTGACGATCTCGAGCCCCATTTTACCCCGGGCGGTAAAATGGAAAACTGGTACGCACTCTATGAAGCGGTTGATACGATCTTTTATCGCCCCTCGTCGGTAACCAAAGGCGCTGCGCATGTGCGCGATGGCATAGACCTGAAGCGTATTATGATTACCGTATGGCTGGCGGCATTCCCAGCCATGTTTTATGGTATGTATAACGTAGGTCACCAGGCCAACGAAATACTCGCCGCAGGCAGTATTGCCGCCGATACCGGCTGGCGAGTGGCCATGACGGGCATGTTTGCCGGTTTTGACCCCAACAGTATCTGGGACTGCTTTGTCCACGGCGCGTTTTACTTTTTACCGATTTATCTAACAACTTTCATTGTTGGTGGTTTTTGGGAAGTATTATTTGCCACCAAGCGCGGTCACGAAATTAACGAAGGCTTTTTTGTCACCTCTATCTTATTTGCACTGAGTTGCCCTCCCAACTTACCGTTATGGATGGTCGCACTGGGTATCAGCTTTGGTGTTGTGGTCGGTAAAGAAGTGTTTGGTGGCACCGGTAAAAACTTCCTTAACCCGGCCTTAACCGGTCGTGCCTTTTTATACTTTGCCTATCCTGCATTTATGTCGGGCGACGAGGTCTGGACAGCGGTAGACGGTTACTCAGGCGCTACTGCATTATCGGTCGCCGCTAGCAGCGGTGTTGAAGGTCTGGAAAGCAGTATTGGCTGGATGAACGCCTTTGTCGGTAATATCCACGGCTCAGTAGGTGAAGTGTCAACCATCGCTATTGGTATTGGCATGATTATTCTGCTCTCCACCGGCGTAGCCTCATGGCGCATTATGCTGGGTACTTTTATCGGGATGTTTACGCTGTCGGGTTTATTTAACCTGATAGGCAGCGACAGCAATATGATGTTTGCCGTGCCCTGGCACTGGCATTTGGTCATTGGTGGCTTTATGTTTGGCCTGGTGTTTATGACCACCGACCCGGTGTCGGCGGCCATGACCAATACCGGGAGGTTTTGGTACGGTGTGCTCATTGGGGTTATGACCGTACTCATTCGGGTGGTTAACCCAGCATTTCCCGAGGGAATTATGCTGGCGATTCTCTTCTCAAATTTATTCGCGCCGCTGATAGACCACTTTGTGGTGAAAGCCAATATTAACAGGAGGCTGGCACGTGGCTAATCAAGACACAATCCAAAAAACCATCACCGTTGCATTTTTACTTTGCATAGTTTGTTCAATCATTGTTTCTGGTGCTGCTGTATCGCTGCGGCCAATGCAAGAGGCCAACAAAGACCAGGACAAGAAGAAAAATATTCTGTTGGCCGCGGGTTTATACCAGGAGAGCCAATCGGTCGATGAGCAGTTTGCCGCAATAGAAACCCGATTGGTTGATCTTAGCAGCGGGCAATTTGTCATTGATGGCGACGCAGCTGGTTTTGACCAGCGCAAGGCAGCCAAGGACCCCGCGCTATCGCGCGAGCTCAGTGGTGATGAAGATATTGCCAAGATATCGCGTAGAGAGAACCGGGCGGTGGTTTATATCGTAAAAGCAGGAGAGAAAGTTGATAAAATTATTCTTCCTATTCATGGCTACGGCCTTTGGTCTACGCTTTATGGTTTTGTCGCACTTGAAGGCGATTTAAACACAGTTGCCGGTTTGGGCTTTTACGATCATGGCGAAACGCCAGGGCTGGGCGGCGAAGTCGATAACCCACGCTGGAAAGCGATCTGGCCCGGTAAGCAGGTATATAAAGAGGGTGAAGTGGCACTAGCGCTGTTAAAGGGCGCTACCAACCCACAGTCTGCTAACATCGACTACGAAGTTGATGGCTTGTCGGGGGCAACTCTTACCAGCCGTGGGGTGACCAATCTGTTGGCGTTTTGGTTGGGCGAAAATGGCTTTCAACCGTTTTTAAACAACTTTAAAGCTGGCAAGGCATAGGGGAGATTAGTTATGAGTGTCGATGCGAAAAAGACTTTAGTCACACCAATATTTGACGATAACCCCATTGCGTTGCAGATACTGGGTATTTGTTCTGCACTGGCGGTTACCACCGGTTTAGAGACCACCTTTGTTATGTGTATTGCGCTAACCGCGGTATGCGCATTTTCAAATGTGTTTGTCTCGCTGGTGCGCAATCATGTGCCAAGCAGCATTCGTATTATCGTACAGATGATAATTATTGCCTCGCTGGTTATTCTGGTTGACCAGATTCTAAAAGCCGTGGCCTATGACATTAGCAAGCAGCTTTCGGTATTTGTGGGGCTGATTATTACTAACTGTATCGTTATGGGGCGCGCCGAAGCCTTTGCAATGAAAAATCCACCGTGGCCAAGCTTTCTCGATGGCGTTGGCAATGGCTTGGGTTATAGCGTTGTGCTGTTAGTTGTTGCCTTTTTCCGCGAATTACTCGGTGCGGGCAAATTGTTTGGCGTAGAGATTTTTGCGTTATCTACTGACGGGGGTTGGTACATCCCTAACGGTATGATGTTACTGCCGCCAAGTGCTTTCTTTTTGATTGGTTTTTTTATCTGGGTATTACGCGCGCGAAAAACTGACCAGGTCGAGGCAGAGGAATTCAAGATTAGCCGCAATTCAACGCTGCGGGAGGCCTTGTAATGGAGCATTATCTGAGTTTATTTGTTCGCGCCGTATTTATCGAGAATATGGCGTTGAGTTTCTTTTTGGGCATGTGTACATTTTTGGCGATTTCTAAAAAGGTTGAAGCTGCGCTGGGTTTGAGTATTGCAGTTATAGTGGTGCTTACGCTTACTACGCCACTTAACAATCTGATCTATCACAACCTGTTGGCCGAAGGTGCTTTGAGCTGGGCCGGTTTGCCCACGGTAGATTTAAGCTTTTTGGGCTTTATCTGCTATATCGGTGTTATTGCGGCCAGCGTACAGATTCTGGAAATGTTTTTAGATAAATACGTGCCGGCACTCTACAACGCATTGGGGGTGTTTTTGCCGCTAATCACCGTGAACTGCGCAATTCTCGGCGCTTCATTGTTTATGGTTGAGCGCGATTACACATTATCCGAGAGTGTGGTGTTCGGAGCGGGTGCGGGCCTTGGCTGGGGCCTGGCTATTGTTGCGCTGGCCGGTATCCGTGAAAAGCTCAAGTACAGCGATGTGCCAGAGGGCCTGCGCGGGCTGGGCATCACTTTTATTACCGTTGGTTTGATGTCATTAGGCTTTATGTCTTTTGGCGGTATTGATCTGTAAGCAGTTTGCTATAGGGGCTTACTCAGGAGTTAACGTACGATGAATGAAATTACACTGGGCGTTGCAATGTTTACCGGTATCGTGCTGGCGCTGGTCGCGATTATACTAATCGCACGCGCACAGCTGGTGAGCAGCGGCAATGTTAATATCGAGATTAACGGTGAAAAAACCATCTCGGTACCGGCTGGAGATAAATTGCTGCAAACGCTGGCTGCTAATGATTTATTCTTGGCGTCAGCCTGCGGTGGTGGCGGCAGTTGCGCTCAATGCAAGTGTGTCATTAGCGAGGGCGGTGGCTCGTTATTGCCTACCGAAGAACCGCATTTCAGCCGCCGCGAAGCGAACGAGGGTTACCGCCTGTCGTGCCAAGTGGCGGTTAAGCAGGATATGAAAATTGAAATACCTGAAGAGGTATTTGGTGTTAAGCAGTGGGAATGTACCGTTGAGTCTAACCCCAATGTTGCCACGTTTATTAAAGAGCTAACCCTAAAATTGCCTGAAGGTGAAAACGTTGATTTTCGTGCCGGTGGTTATGTGCAGCTAGAATGCCCACCGCATTCTGTCAAATACGCCGACTTTGATATTGAAGATGAATACCGTGGTGACTGGGAGCGCTTTGGCTTTTTAGATTTGGTCTCTAACGTGAGTGAAACTACGATTCGGGCCTATTCAATGGCGAACTATCCCGAAGAAAAGGGCGTGGTTAAGTTTAATATTCGCTGTGCCACACCACCGCCCAATAATTTGGCCTTAACGCCAGGGATTATGTCGTCGTGGGTGTTTGGTCTCAAGCCAGGTGATAAAGTCAAAGTCTACGGGCCGTTTGGTGAGTTTTTTGCCAAAGAGACCGATGCCGAAATGGTCTTTATTGGTGGTGGTGCAGGTATGGCACCTATGCGTTCGCATATTTTCGACCAGTTGCGTCGCATTCATACCGACCGTAAAATTTCGTTCTGGTACGGTGCTCGCTCGATGCGTGAAGCGTTCTATATGGATGAGTACGATACCTTGCAGGATGAGAACGATAATTTTGAATGGCATCTGGCACTATCCGACCCACTGCCTGAAGATAACTGGGAAGGCTATACCGGCTTTATCCACCAGGTACTATACGATAACTACCTGAAAGATCATCCCGCGCCAGAAGACTGTGAATACTATATGTGTGGGCCTCCAATGATGAACTCAGCTGTGGTTTCAATGCTGCTCGACTTGGGTGTAGAGCCCGAAAATATTTTGCTTGATGACTTTGGTGGCTAAGGCAAAATCGGGGGTTAATGCAGTGCAAAACCCTTTTGCAGCAGCGTGGTTAGTAATAGCCGCGCTGTTGTTGCTTTCGGGCTGTGAAAAGTCGCCGCAGGTACATCAGTGGTCTGGCCAGACCATGGGTACCCACTATACGATTACCGCTATTGAGCCGGCTGAGCAGGGTTTTACGCTAGATATCGCCCAGCAGCGTATAGAGAGCGAATTACAGCGTGTGATCGACGCTATGTCTACCTACCAATCCGCGTCTGAAATAGCCCGCTTTAGTGCCTTAGCAGCTCCTGGTTGTATGGCTATCTCAAGCGCGTTCGCCGATGTCGTCGCTATGGCGCTGGATATTAACCATCGCTCCAATGGCGCGTTTAACCCTTTAGTCGCACCGTTAGTAACCCGCTGGGGGTTTGGTAATGATAGCGCTGTTTTTGAGTTTCCCAATCACGATGAAATTCAAACCCTGCTAAAGCAGGTTAATATGGATGCCTTACAACTCAATGTCGATAGCGGGCAGCCAAAATCGTATCGGCTTTGTAAAAGCGCACCGGTACAGCTGGATTTATCGGCGATTGCCAAAGGTTATGCGGTCGATCTGCTTGCTTCCGCACTAAACGCATTGCAGGTGCAGCACTATCTTGTGGATATCGGCGGCGAGGTTAAGGTCCGCGGCCGTAACCCCAATGGCCTTGCTTGGCGTTTAGCCATAGAAAAACCGGGCGCGGGTTTTGCCACCGTCCAGCAAATGGTTAACCTGACCTCTAACACATCGATTGCAACTTCGGGTGATTACCGTAATTTTTTTGAGCACCAGGGGGTTCGCTATTCGCACACAATTGATCCGCGCACAGGTTACCCTGTCCAGCATTCGCTGGCATCGGTCACGGTTATTGCCGAGTCGGCGGCACTCGCTGATGCCTGGGCAACAGCACTAACTGTAGTAGGGCCGGAAACCGCCAAACAGCTCGCGCAAGAGCTTAATTTAGCCGTTTATCTGGTTGAGCGAGCAGCGGAGTCGGCTGATGGTTCTGCATTTATTCACTGGCATTCTGCGGCTTTTGATGGTTACATGCCCCGATAACACGCGAGCTTACCAACGAGAAGTTTGCAGGCACAAATAGGCGAAGCATATGGTCACGTTTTTACTTACACTGGCGTTTTTAATAATCGTAGTTGGCGCAATGGCAGTCGGTGTCATCTTCGCCAATAAGCCCATCAAAGGTTCTTGTGGCGGTATTCAGGCGCTGGGCCTGGGTGGTGAATGTGATATCTGTGGTGGTGATACCGCAAAATGCGATGAAGAAAACAAGCGCGTCGCCGCAAAAAATAATTCTTCCCACTTTTATGACGCGGCAGACTAGTCGCGTCAGCTTGGTCGTGGCAGAAAG
>CBFHXO010000095.1:0-11695 GCA_965659815.1 Pseudomonadales bacterium | reverse complement strand
GCTCCTGAATAATCCAGGGCCCTAACAGCATAATCGCTGCCAGCGTAGCTAATAAGCGCGGCAGAAAGCTTAACGTCTGCTCATTAATTTGGGTTGCCGCCTGAAACACACTTACCACCAAACCAACCAACAAGCTGGGCACTACAATTGCCGCGACCAACACCACCACGAGAAACAAGGCTTGGCCAAAAATATCAATAACAGTTTCAGGTGTCATATTTGTTTACCCGCATGTACTAAAAGGTGTTGATTAAAACAATAAATCTCGTCAAAAACCGTAACTAGCCGCCAGGCTGCCAATAACCATTGCCCAGCCATCAACCAAGACGAATAACATAATTTTAAACGGCAAGGAAATAATAATAGGCGACAGCATCACCATACCCATAGCCATCAATACACTGGCCACCACCAGATCAATAACCAAAAAGGGAACAAATAATAAAAAGCCAATTTGAAATGCAGTTTTTAACTCGCTGGTGACAAACGCGGGCGCCAATACAAAAAATGGAATTTCACTGGGAGATGCAACAGGCTCCGTCGCAGATATGCGCACAAACATATCGATATCCGATTCACGCGTTTGCGCGCGCATAAATTGATGTACTGGTATTGCCGCACGCTTAACCGCCTCTACCGAGGTAATTTGCTCTTGCATATATGGCTGTAATGCATCCTCATACATTATTTCAAATACCGGACGCATAATAAAAATGGTGAGAAACAACGCCAGCCCGAGCAGTATTTGGTTCGACGGTGTTTGTTGCAGGCCCAGCGCCTGACGCAAAATTGCAAATACAATGATAATCCGCGTAAATGAGGTCATCATTAATAGAAAAGACGGCAATAGCGTCAGCGCCGTCATAATCGCCAGAATCTGAATGGTGACGCTATAGTCTTCGCCGCCATCGCTGCGCGGCGTCATGGTAAATGCCGGTATACCAGGTATGCCGCTGTCGCTACTGGCACTGAGCATACTGTCAATAGTGGTACCGCTATCGGCAAGCAGTTTGCCGGACTCAGCAGGCTCAGGTGTTTGCGCGTAAAGCGATTGCGATAATAGCAGCGATGACAATAGCGATAACAACAGCGCGACAAACAACACTGCGCGCGCCACGACATAACAAAGGTCGCGCGGCGAAATCATAGTTTACCCTGATCTGAGCCAGCCGAAGTGGCTTGGTTTGCATCGACTGACAATCGGTCGCTAAGCATATTGGCAAAAGCACCCGACCGGGCTTCTTTGGCCCTGATAATAGGCTCGGAGTAGTTTTGCAAACAGTTCACCCGACCCGGCGCAACACCCAGCAGCATTTGTTGCTCGCCCACCTGAACCAGCACCACCCGTTCCCGCGCCCCCACCGATAAGGCGGCAACTACATGCAGACTTTGGCCTGGCACGGCATTCAATAATTGCATACGACGGATATACCAGGCACCGACATAGATTAATACGATAATAAAAACCAGGCTTAATACCACCTGAACAATGTTCCCGCCGGTAACAATTGAAGAACTATCGGCTGCTGATGATGGATTTTTGGATACTAATGAAGAATTATTGGGTGCTAGCGCCGATGTGTTTGATGTCACAACTGCAGCGCTCGCGACCGCAGTATCGCTGGAGGTTTCGGCGGCAAGTAACGCTTGGCTAAATATAACCTGGCTACACAGTACCAGGCCAAACACTACAACAAAGCCTACCCACCCAAAGCGTGCGATCATTTGAGTTTCTTAATACGTTCCGAGGGACTAATCACATCCGTGACACGAATACCAAATTTCTCGTTCACCACAACCACTTCACCATGGGCAATTAAGGTCCCATTCACCAGTACATCCAGCGGCTCGCCAGCCAGTCGCTCCAGTTCAATGACCGATCCCTGATTTAACTGTAATAGGTTACGTATGGTGATTTGAGTTGCACCCACTTCCATTGCAATTTTTACCGGGATATCCAGCACAACCTCAAGGTCAGGATTGTCCCCCAGCGCGCCACCAATACTCTCACCACCCAGGTCGCTTAACACTGCTGCGGATGCGGTATCGCCGGGCGCCTCTGCTACCGCTTCGGCGCTTTCACCCTCGCCTGCGGTGTTTTCAGCATTGTCGTTTTCTTCATTCATGATTAGCTCTCTTTTTACTCACAGTGTATGACTCACACAGTCAGCCTGTTGTTTCGGCCAAGATTTTACGCCTGCTTTATCCAACTTCTCTTTTGAACTTAAAACGCTAACAGCGCAACCACACATTATTCCGCATCATTAATACTGGAGCGACCCACAATTTCTAAGCCCAGGTTGCCGCGTGAAACTCCCATACGGGTTTTAAATACCGGCACGCCGTTGGCACGCAAAGTTAGCGCCTCGGGAATCTCTACTGGGATCACGTCGCCCTGCTTTAAATCGATAATTTCACGCAGCGACATTTTCTTTTCTACTACCGTGCACTCGAGGTCTACGCTGGCGCGTAAAATATCGCGCCGCAATGCATTGGTCCAACGCTCATCCACCTCATGAACATCGCCGGTCATACCCGAGTCGAGCAGGTCTTTAATCGGCTCTATCATCGAGTACGGCATGGTGACGTGCATATCCCCACCACCACCATCGAGCTCAATATGAAAACTGCTGACAATCACGGCTTCGCTTGGGCTAACAATATTAGCCATGGCGGGGTTAACTTCAGCACCAACCGATTCAAAGTGAATTTCCAATAAAGGCTTCCAAGCTTCTTCAAGGTCTTTAAAGGCCTGCTCTAATAACATTTGCACCACGCGAAGTTCGGTGGGAGTAAACTCGCGACCTTCAATTTTGGCGTGATGACCATCGCCACCGAAAAAATTATCGACCAGTTTAAACACCAGTTTGGCTTCGAGCACAAATAAAGCCATACCACGCAGCGGTTGCATCCGCACCATATTTAAACTGGTTGGCACGTAAAGCGTATGCACATACTCACCGAACTTTTGCACCTGCACGCCGCCAATAGAGACGTCGGCACTGCGACGTAACATATTGAACAAGCTGACACGGGTATGGCGGGCAAAGCGCTCGTTAATCAGTTCGAGCGTAGGCATACGACCGCGCACAATGCGGTCTTGCGAGGTTAAATCGTAGCTGGAAAAATCATCGGTATCTTCGGGCGCGTCGGTTTCAGTTTCAATATCACCGTCGTCAACGCCGTGAAGCAATGCATCTATTTCTTCCTGAGACAGGATTTCATCAGCCACTCTAAATGCCTACCAGTTTTAATATCTATCAGTTAAAACGTCTATTCAATGACTCAATATGTATGGCCATTTTTTGCTGCGCGCTATTGCATCACAAAGTCGGTAAATAGCACTTGTTCAACACCGGGTTTACCAATCTCGGTATTCATAATTTGCCGCACCGCATCGAGGCACTGTTGCCGTAATGATTCCCGACCCTCTGGTGTTTGCAAATCATCGAATTTCTGGCCACTTAACAGTATAACCAGCCTGCCTTTGATGGTTGGCGCATGCTGGCTTAACCCTTTAATCACATCCTGCTCACGGGTTACCAGCGTAATTGCCACCTGAAACAGACGTGGCCGACCATTAACATCGTAATTGGTTTTAAACTTTGGGTTTAACGCATAATAAATTGCTTCGGGCGTAACCTCCTCAACCACCTCGTCGGCTTCATTACCGCCGGTGCCACCCAAGAAGAATAGGGTGCCGCCAACCGATGCCGCTACCAGCAAGACCGCAGTAATAATAAATAAAATCAGCGGATTTTTTTTACCTTTTGCTTCCTCGGCTACTGCTTCTTCTGCCATGCCAATTTACCGTCGCTTTTTGTCTAATAGTGAGTGAAAGCAAGTCCTGTGCCAGCGCGATAAACGGTGCGGCCAAAACTTGAAACCAGGGCAAATTTTAGTTCAGAAATGCAGTAGAAAGGCGATGCCTGTCAAATAGCAGGCACAATTACGCGGCATTTACGCGGCCATCGCCCTAAATGCAGAGGTTAGCCCAGCGTAAGACCAGGCAAGCAGTGGCGGATACAATTACCTGCGTACAAAATACAACCAGCAAAGTGCTAAGAAGATATGATTGGTCTATGCGATACTTAGCGGATCAATCAAGCGATTTTACGCGTAAGCGTCGATCAGGCCATAGTGCAAAGTGATGGTCGCCGAACCTGATGCCAATGCCGAGGCACTTGTATCGCTAATGTCATCAGTGCCTGTTGCTAGGCTTGTTATTTGACCCGCGCTTTGGCTATCAATGCTGTCTTCACCCGCCTCGCTATCAGCAGATGAGGCAGATTCTTGTTCACCGTCTTCGATATCGACATCCAGTAAATCCAGACCTTGTTCGTTAAACAATTCGCGCAATCGTGGCAAGCTGGCTTCAATGGCTTCGCGGGTGCTGGCATGATGACTGCTAAACACCACAGTGGCGCTGTCCTGTCGTTGATCTACCCGCACTTGCATAGGACCCAGTTCGGGTGGGTTTAAATGAATTTCGGCTGCAGCAATACCATGACCGGTTAGCCAGGCCACGCGTTGCAACACCTGGTTACCCCACTGAGCATTACCCAGCGGCAATTCCAATTGAGTATTAAATGTCTGCGCTGCATTAGCACCGGCAAAGCCGCTGCCGATATTCGCAGCACTGCTGCTATTGGCAGTACCAGTCGCGGATGTCAGCGTTTTTACGCCTGCTTCGGTTAGCGTAAGGTTAATCCATTCACTGCGCCCCAATGCGGCTTCTGGCCCCGTTTGGCTCGGGTTAAGCGATGCAGTAAGCACCGGATTACCAAGACCAGTGCCTAGCCCGATACCAAGTCCATTAGCACCACCAGATGAGTGGGCATCAAGCTTAACTAGACCCAGGCTATTACCGCCCTGCCCGTTTAAACTCGACCCAGTCAAAGCCATTTCATCCAAAGCAAGGCCAGACGACAAGTTGCTACCCAACCCACCATTCACCCATGAGCCAGGCCGCAGCCCAGCGCCCTGTTGGCCTGGTGAGTCTGCCAGCGCAGGTATCACGCCATTGCTTGCACCAGCGACATTAGCCCCGAAATTACCGCCGAGATTGCCATTGCGCTGGACTTTTTGTAAGGCGGTAACCAATTGCGAAATCGCCACCACCAGCGATGCTGCGGCATCGGTACGTGGACCTCCGGCACCATTGAGGGATAAACCTTCACTGGCTAGGCCGGCAATGCCAAGCCCGGTGGTATTGGCGTTAAGTCGGACAGCAAAAGCACCAATATTAAGCCCAATACCGTTCAGCTTGTCGGTATTTAATTCGATATTTGCCAGGGCGGTATCCAAAGCCTGTTGTAATTGCTGCCCCGCTTCTACCGACAGTTTGAGCTGGGCGCCTTCCGATGTTGATAACAAGCCTATTGCCTGCTGCAACTGTTCGAGAATTTGATCGAGTGCTGGTGCCAGGCTTGTCGCGGCGTTGGCAATCGATGGCAATTCACTGCCGTTAGGCGGTAAACCTTTGCCTTCGAGAACCGCTTTTAAATCTTGCAACAGGGATTGCAAGCTCTGCAAGTGCGAGCGTAAATCTCCACCAACGCCAGTCTCAGTCTCATTGGTCAATGCCGATGCTTGGCGCGATTGGAGGCTGTCAGCGCCTTCTAACCTTTGAGTAATAAGATCTCGTAAGTCTTTACTAAACAATGAGATACCATTATCACCCCGTGTGTTTTCTAGCCGCGCTGCTGCTGCATCGGGGTCGGGCCCCAATGCAGTTGGCGCGGCTAAACCATTGGCTACGATATTCGATAACATAAGCTGGCCCGATATCATTCAAAACAGGTTTAACAATAAGAGCTACCAACAAGATTGACGCTGCTGCTCTAATACCAACAATGCATTGTTAATGCCAACTGTTAACGTCAACGGTTGATAGCATGTTGTAACTGGGAATTCGGCTTTGCAAGATTGAATGGGAAAAACGAGATTTAATTACGCCTTAACGGGGCGCGATGGCGTTGTCGTTGTCGTTGTCGTTGTCGTTGTCGTTGTCGTTGTTGTTGTTGTTGTTGTTGTTGTTGTTGCAATAGCTGCACTGCATTATTCGTAAGCACAGGCCTCGATTGCGGTAATAACGTCTTTTACATCGTCGTGGATTTGTTGCACGCGCTGACTGAGCTCATCGGCTGTTGCGATTTTAGCCAGTGACTCCAGTTCGCCACAGCTTGCGGCCAAAGGTTTGGCGTGCAAGCTAAGCGCAGAGCCCTTAAGGCTATGGGCGAGTGATTGAATAGCGGCGCGATCGGTTTGGTGAATTGCCCGTTCTAGTTTTAGCAGGCAGTCGGAGGAATGGATATTAAAATCGTGTATGAGTTCAGAAAAGTCATCACCCAATACTGATTTTAGTGCTTTAAGTGCGGATACATTCACTGGATCAAAAATCTCTAACATGGCCAGTTTTCTCCATAAAGAAGGCGCTTTGGGGCGGTATATGTGGATTAATTGTATCCAGAAGAAAGTGTTGAAACCAAAAACACCGCTCAACTCGGGTATATTCTATCAAGATGGGGTACTAACCCGCAGGTATAATGCGGCAATTCTATGGTAGTTTTTATACATTTTTTGGTAGATTTAAGTGTTGGTTTTGTTCCTTAGGACATTCGAACATCTTCTGTTTTTCTTAATTGCTCACAGCTCTGAGTGCAAGGGGTAGACCGCTGGACAGTCGCTTTGATTCGTCCACCCTTCGGGTCGTTTATGTACACTGTTTTGGCTACTTTTCTTTACACAAGTAAAGAAAAAAGCGAAGCCTTGAGCGCTTGCTAAGGCAACCGGAAGAGTGAGCGAAGCGAATCAAAGTGACTGACCTAAGGGATAAAAACGCGGTTATGGTAAAAGACAAACCAAAAAAAAAGCTCCACCAACTGAACTAAAAAAAACCATCATCAAGCCTCCCACCGAAACTCCACCCGAGCATGATTCCCACAACCTAAATACTCCACCTTACTACATATCGACTGCAACAACGGTATCCCCCTACCATGCAGGTTCCCCAATACCGCTTCACCATCACTACCCGTAACCGCCTGACGACCAACATCGCTATAATCAAACCCCTGCCCACTATCACGCACCTCCAGCAACAACACCCCCTGCCGGGCATCACCCTGATAATCCAGCGTAAAATCAACACTACCACTGTTAAGCTCGCGCAAGCGCTGTATCCGCTCGTTATAATAACGGGTAAAACCATCAGTTTGTTGTTTAAGCGACGACGCCAACCCAAGCAAACCATGGTCCAAGGCATTGTTATACAACTCCGAAATAATCGTAAACAGCTGCCCGCTGTAGCGACGCAAATTAGGCACTTCCATTAACATATGCAATAACAACGGCACCGGATCCTGATGCTGTAACGAGGCCGGCCGCACCCGGTAGTCAAAACGCCAAGATACCGGCTCATCCGAAACATGCCCTTTACCACCGTGGTACATCTCCGCGAAATCTTCAGCATCCACCATAGATACTTCTACCAATGAAATATCATCTGTCCTGGCATGCTCACCAATAAACTCGACCAACTGCTGTTTAATCGCAGCAAATCCATCAGCAGCATCAACCCCCGACTGCTGAGCGATCACCTGCATTAAACGCTGGTCGCCAAATTGCTCACCACTGCTATCGGTGGCTTCTAATACACCATCCGAAAGAAAATAAAGTCGATCACCCTTGTCCATATGAAAGCGTGTGGGTTGTGCATCGAAACTACTGCCGCCAACAATGCCCAACGCCAATGCATTGGAGCTCACTACCTCAAGCACCGGCGAGTTATGGCGTAAAATGTAACAGTCAGGTAAACCCGCGTTCCAAATATCGACAACACCCTGCTCAAAATTAAACTGCGCCATGCTGGCACAACAAAATACACTGACTGGCAGCAACTCATGTAATTTATTGTTCAGCTCTTTAATAATATCCTGCATGGTAAAACCTTTACCAACCATGCTGTAAAACGTTGACGCCAACGGAATCGCACCAATTGCCGCAGCCAAACCATGACCAGTAAAGTCACCCAGCAACACCATTAAACCACCATTGGGTGTTGGCGCAGCTAATAACACATCGCCATTAAATACCGCTATTGGCGACAGCCAATGACATATATTTGCAATTTCGACGCCGTTGTCACGGGCAACTTTATTAAAGACCTCTTTTGCCAGCGCCTGCTCATGGATTAAGTGCGAATGATTGTCGACTAACTGCTGATGCTGCTGGTGAACCACGTATTTCATCTGACTCATACGTAATTGCGCCGCGATCTTCGCTTCTAGCAAGGGCGGCGCTATGGGTGTAATAACAAAGTCATGTGCACCGGCAGCCATGGCTTCAACCAGCACATCGTTGTCGCAAGCATTTGCCAACATTAATATGGGTGCGTAGTGGTCAATAAGAAAATGACGTAAAAATTCAATCATGCGGCGAGGCTGCTCGGCAATCAGCTCAATGCAGACTAAAACAATATCGGGGCTGCTGTCCTGATCCGATGCATGGGCAACCAGTGCATCAATACTACTGACGGTTGTGGCGTGGTAGCGGCTGCTATCGAGCTGCTCAAGCAATGCGTGCTTGTCACTGTCGGGCTGTGCTAGCAAACAAACGGATATCGCTTCGGGGAAATTGGAGGAAGGCAAACTCACACTGGTAGGCTCACCGGATTTACTTTGCCCAGATTTGCTTTGAAATAGCTGCGATGGCATGACCCCGGCCCCGGTTTCTTTTGCTGTTCTGTTTAGCGGCTACTCAGTTACGCGGTGTCGACTAACGATGTCTAGCTCGCTTATGCTAGAGGTTAACGATGCTCGGGGTCAACGATGCTGACAGCAAGTATTAAGAGAATTATTGAATAGTGAACAGTCGACCAAAGTTAGAGATGACCAAAATTTTACGCACATCCTCATTGCAGTTAATAATTTTAATCGATGACAAATCACCACCAGCATGATCGCGTAACAGCAGCAACATGCCCAGCGCCGAACTATCGAGATAAGTGGTGTCGCTCATATCAACTAAGTAGCGCTGCGGTGGATGATCCAGGTCTTCATAGGCACTGCGAAATTCCTGATGCGCGCTAAAATCAAACCGGCCCTCAACATTGATAACCAGCTCATCTTCTGTATCTAATAGCTTGGCTGAAATAGGCATTTCTTACTCCGAGTTTTATGTTTTTCAATCAAGTTTTTCGATCAATTTTTCAAATTATGTTTCGATCCGGCGTTTCACTGACTGTGTAAACAGCACTCATTATGACTGCTCCATAATCCAGATTAGTACAAAATTGCTGCTACGCCACAGAGCGTGAGGTAAAAATCGATTAAATCGTGGAGTTTTTTGCCTTTCTTAGACCTAAACGCGCAATACGTCTCAATTCTCGCCCGTGGCAAAGCAATTGTCCTTTTAATTTAGGGTTTAACATCGGAGCACCCCGATAGCAGCGAGGTTTAGAATTAAGGCAGGCTTTGCCTGAACAATGAGGGGATACTTGAAGAATCAGCTCTTAAGCGACTGCTTTAAACCGTTCCAGCGATCTTCATTTTCTCGATCGGCCAGTGTTTCGGCCAGCTGCGTTTCTTGGGCCAGATACTTGTCAACCAACTCCTGCAAGCGCTGCTGGCGCGCGTGCAGCGTAATCCAGGCCTGGTCGTTGTCTTTGCAGATCGCGTCGGCCTGTGCTAACTGTTGACGCTGAATTTGCTCAGCCGCCGACAAGTCGTTAATAAAGCGACTAAAGTTTTGCAACTCACTCACAACCACCGGCTGGGCATCATCACCCTTGGCAACAGTGACACCGTTCTGGGCATAGTCATTTTGAAAACCCTGCAGCCGTTGCAGCGAAGCCAACTGCTGCTGCTGTTGCTGGCGGCTTTGTTGCAATCGAACCAGCTGTTGCTGCTCACGCAGTTCAGCTAACCTGGCAACCAGTTGCAAACGCTTTGACTTAGCTGCGGACATTGCTCATAACCCCAGTGCCCGGCTGGACTTGAGCCTGAGAAGCAACGGCTGCATTCGCTGTTGCAGCGTCAACCGACCCAGGCTGCAATACCTCGGCACTGTTATTGTCCGCATTGTCAGCGCCCGCTCGATTTTGCACTACTGCATCGGGTGCCAATATCGCTTGCAGCTCACGCACACTTTGGTCGAGACTCACGCTTTGACTGAGCGACTGCGCCAAAAAAGAGTGGATTAACGGTTGCCGTTCAATAGCCATATCGGTAATCGCATCAACGCCGGCAGTATAGGCACCCACGCTAATTAAATCTTTGCTTTGTTCGTAGCGTGAATACAATTGTTTTACCTGGTTGGCCGCCAGCAGATGCTGGTCGTTGACAATGGCTGTCATTGAGCGACTAATCGACGCCTGGATATCCACCGCAGGGTAAATGCCCTGCCCGGCAATATCACGCGACAAGACAATATGACCATCGAGAATGGCGCGCGCTGCATCAGCCACTGGGTCGTTTAAATCATCGCCTTCAACCAGTACGGTATAAAACGCGGTTACCGAGCCACCATTACCCACACCATTACCCGCTCGCTCAACCAGCTGGGGTAGCCGGGCAAATACCGAGGGCGGATAACCGCGCGTAGCTGGCGGCTCACCGGTGGCCAGTGCAATTTCGCGTTGCGCCTGGGCATATCGGGTTAAAGAATCAAATAGCAATAAAGTGCGCAGGCCTTTGTCGCGAAAGTGTTCGGCTAAACGTGCAGCGTACATACCGGCACGAAGCCGCATCACTGGCGTTTCGTCGGCCGGTGCGGCAACCACAATGGTTTTTTTCATACCACCAACACCAAGGTTGGTTTCAACAAACTCGCGCACCTCACGACCACGCTCACCCACTAGCGCAACAATAACAACCTCGGCCTCCGTAAAGCGCGTCATCATGCCCAGCAGCACACTTTTACCTACGCCACTACCGGCAAATAAACCCACCCGTTGGCCACAGCCAATGGTGAGCGAAGCATTCACCGAGCGCACCCCCACATCCAGCGGCGTGTCTATAGGTTGACGTTGCAAAGGATTGATTTGGTCAGGATAAAATGGAATCGATTCATAGTCACCCAGTGACCCCAGCGCATCCAATGGCTTGCCTGTGCCATCAACCACTCGACCCAATAAAGCCATACCTGCCGGCACGCAATCACTACTGGCAATAGGGGTAACTCTGGCACCTGGTTTTACTGCGGCCAGCGGTCGCAATGGCATAAGGTAGGTGATTTGCGCGTCAAAGCCAACCACCTCAACCTCAAACCCCTCGGAGTTAACAGCACTGTGATCGGCCACGATTGCACGCGCGCCCAAGGGTAAATTAATACCGCGCGCTTCTAATGTTAATCCTACCACGCGGGCAATATAACCTACGGCACGAGGTATCACCGGGTCAATACCACGCGCCAGCCGAGTGCTAAAGTAGTCGAGCATTAGCTCGCAGGACCCGAATTATTATCTGAATGAGTATGCGGGGTGAAGTGAGCATCTAGAATGGCTTGCATACGCGTTGCACGGGTAAAATCCACCAGCGAGTGTTCGCTACGAATTTTGCAGTCACCCACTAATAACGACTCATCAGCAAGCAGTTGCCAGTGCGGCTGAATAAAGTCGGGCAGCGATTGCAGTGTTTCAATATCAGCGGGGTTAAGCCGCAGCGTCACCTGCTTTTCACCAATAGGTAAGGCC
>CBFHXO010000094.1:0-11759 GCA_965659815.1 Pseudomonadales bacterium | reverse complement strand
TGCCATTGGCCTGGTGGGTATTGGCGTTTCGCGTTTACAACCCCGGCGGCGCTAACAGTTTCTGTTTTTACCTGGCCTCAACATCCGTGTTGAGGCTTTTTTTTTGCCTGCCGATTATACCGCCAGCTAATACATTAAAGACGCGATTGCCCGGGGGCTTATATGTGTTTTTTGATCATTGTTGTGCGACTTAAATGGTTTTGTGATGGGTCAGGGAAATGTTGCCAGTGACAGATCAAATAGTAATTAACCAGCAATTGGTTTTTGAATTGATAAGCTCGGCACATGCCGATGAATTGTATTTTTTGGTTGAGGCTAATCGAGGATACTTGCGACAGTGGTTGCCCTGGTTAGACACAACGCGCAGTGTTGCCGATATTGAGCGTTTTATTGCCACGGCAGAAACGCAATATAAAAACGGTGCTGGCCCACAGTTTGTTATCTGCGCGGGTGAGGATAAAAAAATTTGCGGTGTTGCGGGGTTTCACAAAATTGATAAGGTCAATCGCTCCGGTGCCATCGGTTATTGGTTGGCCGAAGACTATCAGGGCAGAGGCTTTATAATGGCAGCTTGCCGTGTTTTGCTCAAATTGGGCTTTGCCGATTACCAACTCAATAAAATTGAAATACGTTGCGCGGTTGGTAATCATAAAAGCCGCGCTATCCCCGAGCGTTTGGGCTTTAAGTTTGAAGCCAAGCTACGTGATAGTGAATGGCTTTATGATCATTATGTCGATCATGCGGTTTACTCGCTTTTACGCGGTGAATACGATGCCGATAATGCTTAGTGAATTTAGCGTAAGTTGTTAGATTAGCTTTGTTTAACTATTTGTTGGCAGCGTCAGCTTTCACACAGAGCAACAATTTTGCCAATCGTCTTTCTATTGCCTAAGTCCTGCAAAGCATTCGGTATATCATTAAAACCAATAACCTTACCAATGGCGGGTTTAATCGCGCCTTTTTCTACCGCTTCGGTAATTTCAGCGGTAATTTGCTCACCCAATGCGGCGGGCACAAAGTTCCAGCCCATACCGTCTTTTAAAAATTCAGCCATCGCATCGTCGGCATAGGCGAGTAGCACAGTGCATAGATTGATATTACTTAAAGCCAGCCTTCGCGGTACCAAATGTTTTTCGTCGGCCACGGTTTTATCCGATGAAAAGCCATTCATAACATAGCGGCCGTTATAGGCAACGGCGCCCAGCGATTTTTCCATTACGGCTTCGCCAACATTGTCAAAAACAATATCTACGCCTTTGCCATTGGTGGCTTCTTTCACTGCGGCAACAAAATCATCGCTGCTGTAGTTAATAGCGATTTCTGCGCCCAGCGTACGGCACCAATCGAGTTTTTCGTCAGAGCCTGCGGTGGCAATAACTCTGGCACCGGCATTGACTGCCAGTTGTATGGCCGCCGAACCCACGCTGCCTGCGGCTGCATGAATTAATACGGTCTCACCCGCCTGCACTTTGGCGCGTTCATACAAGCCAAGCCATGCCAGGTGATAAGCAAAATAAATTGCTGCTGCATCGGGTAGGGCAATAGACTCGGGTATTTCAAACGCCGATACCGGTGGGCAAATGGCATATTCGGCGTAACCGCCATGGGCCCCTGCAGTCATGGCGATAACGCGTTTGCCCTGCCATGCTTCGCAGCCGGCGCCGCATTTATCGACTACACCCATGACTTCCATACCGGGTGCGTAAGGGAATTCTGGCCGTACCATCATATTGCCGCCGGTAACACGCTCAAGATCATTTAAATTGAGCGGAACGCCCAGAATACGCACTCTTAACTCACCATCACCCGGTTCAGGAATGGCAACGGTTTCGAGTTTTAATACATCAACCGGTTGACCGTATTCGTGCAGGCGCCAGGTGCGCATGGTGTTAGCTGTGGAGTTCATTGCCCAATCCTTTTATAAAAATCTAAAAAATATCGGTTTAAAATAGCATCAATTGCTTATCGATAGAAAAATAGGATAATAACAGTGAGACTTAATAAGGTATCTTACCGATATGCAAGCACGTTTAACGCAGATGCGGCGATGTTAGGTGCGGTGACTACTGAGCAACATCAGGTTTAAAACCAATTGAGATAAAAGGTATGGGCGAGCAAGATGCAACATTTTCTGTGGGTGATAAGCCAGGCGACCCCGGTAGGCAATCGGTGGCGCGCGCAATTGCAGGCGACTATGAATTCTCAATAAGCGCGACCTTGCGCGAGGCCTGGGAAAAAACCAGCGGCGCGAAAACCGCCATCCTCCTGTCGATTGTGCTCTATTTAGTGATCAGTTTTATTGTTGTGCTGTTGCTGACAACGCTGCTTTCATTATTGGGTGTGCCGGTTGGCGATGAAAGCTGGGGCAGTGCGGCGATACAAATGATTGTTAATATTGTGTTGCTGCCAATTGCGACCGGTATTTTTTTGCTGGGCGTTAAGCGATCGCTGGATTTGGAAATTTCCGTAGGGGAGGTGCTCGATAACTACGATAAAACGCTGCCGTTGGTGATATCAATGTTAATCATGTATGTGCTGGTTACCCTGGGCTTTATGCTGCTGATCCTCCCCGGAATTTATCTGGCAATTGCTTATTATTTTGCTGCGCCGTTGATTGTGGGTAAGGAGCTGGGCCCTTGGCAGGCGTTGGAGGCTTCGCGTAAGTCGGTGACCCAAAAGTGGTTTGATTTTTTTGGCTTGGCCATAATGCTGATAATTATCAACCTGATAGCCGCGATACCACTGGGTATTGGCCTTATCTGGACGATTCCTATGTCGGTGGTGGCTTACGGAGTCGCGTACCGCAATATGTTTGGTTATGAGCCTAAAGACGAGCTTTGGTAGTGACTGCATAAGCCCCAGCTTGGTGCTTATCGCGGTTGGTTGTTGACGGGATTTTTCGCAAAACAGTGAACCGTACCGTTGTATCTTACCGTCTTTTGTCTTGCTATTTAGCCCCGACTTCCCTAGAATTCGCGCTCTTTTTTCGTCCATGGCAATAATTTGGGCATAACTCCTTGTTTCACCGCAAAGCAAATGCCTGGCAAGTCATTGTTTTAGCGGGAAACATAATCCCATAGGGAGCACATATGCGACACTACGAGATCGTGTTCATGGTCCATCCGGACCAGAGCGAGCAAGTCCCTGGTATGATCGAAAGATATACTACGGCTATCAATAAAGACGGCGGCAAGGTCCACCGTTTAGAAGATTGGGGCCGCCGCCAGCTGGCTTACCCCATTAATAAAATCCATAAAGCGCACTACGTTTTGATGAATGTCGAAGCGACTCAGCCTGCGCTCGAAGAGCTCACAACTAACTTCAAATACAACGATGCCGTGATCCGCAACCTGGTTATTCGTACTGATGCTGCGGAGACTGAAGAGTCGCCGATCATGAAAGCCGAAAAAGACCAGCGTGAACGCAAAGCGCGTTATGACGCTCGCGCCGCTGCTAATGAAGCTGCCAGCGATGCTGGTGCTCCCGCTCCCGCTGCACAGGCTGCGGCTGCCGCATCGAATGAATCTGGCGCTGAATAACAACAGCCCAAGAATAAAATAGTAGGAGAAGATCATGGCTCGTTTTTTTCGTCGACGTAAATTCTGTCGCTTTACTGCAGAAGGTGTTGATTACATCGATTACAAAGATCTCGATGTATTAAAAGAATATATTTCGGAAACTGGTAAAATTGTGCCAAGCCGAATTACCGGAACCAAAGCTAAATACCAGCGCCAGTTGGCTACTGCCATTAAGCGCGCGCGTTATCTTTCGTTAGTTCCGTATACTGATAGCCACAAATAAATAGCCACACATAAACAGTAGCGATGCTAAATCGCTGCTGTTGACAGGTCACAGCTTGCTGCAAGCCTTGGTTTACCGCAGTCTGTGCAAACGATACGGGTAGACGGGTATGCTAACGCTACTGATTGCCTGGATTGGCGCCGCCGTTGTTGCGCTGGTCGTTATGCGGCAAGGTTTAGCTGCTGCAGGTAGTGTATTTTTACTGGCGCTACTGCCAGCCGGCGTGGTTGCCTACCAGGGCAATATCATACCGGTAAGCTGTATGCTAACCACCGCTGTGTTGGCCTTGCAGTTAAGGGTAACGCGCAGCTGGGCAACAGTAATCAGCACCGCGCCCTTTGTCATTGTAGCCTGGACAGCCGCGTTATTATTTTATGGTGGCGAATATTTGCAACATCTCATGGTGCTGTTAATTGATAACGTCACGGTACTGCAAGAGCAGTGGCGGCTAGTTTCAGAACAGGCGGTTTCGGAGCAGAGAGGCTCGCAAGCTGCGAACGGCAATCGGTTTTTTGAACTGTATCTAGAGCAAATGCAAGCCGTTAAGCAAGAAGACTTGGCCGCGGGTGAGGGTTTGCAGCTAATGACCTTAACCTTGCTTAGCTTGGTGACTGCCAGATGGTGGCAGGCAAAATTGTACAATCCCGGTGGATTTCAACAGGAATTTCACCAACTGCGGTTGAGCCGTGGCAATATTATTATTCTGGTATTGGCGTTGCTGTTATTTTTTAGCACCGAGTTATACCAGGCTTGGGCGAGATTTTTCGCCGTACCGATGATTGTGGCAGGCATTGCCCTGGCGCACGGTATCGTTGAGATAAAAAAATTAGGCACGCTTTGGTTGGTGTTGTTGTATGTACTGGTAACCATGCTTGCGCCGCTGCTTATGATGATAGCCATTATTGATAGCGCGATAGATTTTAGAGGCAGGCTTGCGGCTGCTAAAACAGAATGAAAAGTTTTTGATTTGAGGTGTGTGATGGAAGTTATTTTGCTTGAAAAAGTCACCAAGCTGGGTGATCTGGGCGACAAAGTTAACGTTAAGTCGGGCTTTGGTCGAAATTTTTTAATCCCTTACGGTAAAGCGGTACAAGCGACCGAGGCGAGTATTGCCGAGTTTGAATCGCGTCGCGCTGAATTGCAGGCTGCGGCTGATGCAGCACTCGCAGCGGCCGAAGCGCGCGCCGAAGCTATGGCTGAGTTAGTTGTGACTATCGAGGCGAATGCTGGCGACGAAGGTAAATTGTTTGGTTCAATTGGTACGCGCGATGTTGCCGATGCAGTAACGGCGGCAGGCCACGAATTGAAAAAAGCCGAAGTGCGCATGCCGCTTGGTGTGATTCGCGAAGTTGGCAGTTACGAAATTACTTTGCAATTGCACAGTGACGTGAATGCGGTGGTTACCATTAACGTCGTTGCGGAAGACTAGTTAACTAGTTGCAGAAGACTGGCGCTGTTATTTCAGCCCACGGCTTTAACAAGCCTGCCGTAGCTACACCGAACCGGCTGTAGCCAAATAACCCCGCTGTAGCCTATAAGGATGGGTTAAAAACGTCGATTCCAGTGCTGGAGCCGGCGTTTTTTTATGCATACTGTAATCGCACTTTTGCTCGCCTTGCGCGATTTTCGCGACGATCTCGGTTATCATGTCGCTTCGATTTTTATCATAAACCGGTAACTAATCACTAATCACGTGTCTGATCCTACGCTTCCCAATGATCCACCGCCTGCCGAGGCCGATTACCCGGATACCAGTTATTCGTCTGGGGACTTGCCTCCGATTGATGAAGATCAGTCATTTGGCGAATACTCCCCCGGCGATTCGGTTGCCGAAAGCGTGGGTTCGCTATTATCTGCTTACCCCGAATCTGATACAGCGATTAATGGCGGCGATAGCAAGCCGGCGTTTGCCCGCGACGTTGCCGGCTTAAAAACATTACCGCATTCCCTTGAAGCCGAGCGTTCGCTGTTGGGCGGTATTATGTTGTCCGAAACAGCCTGGGATGCGGTTGCCGACCAGGTGACCGTACACGATTTTTATTATGGCAAACACGGCCATATCTTTACCGAAATGGCGCGTTTGGCCGAAGCCGCAGAGCCACTGGATGTAATTACCCTGGCCGAATCGCTGCAAAAGCGGGGCCTGTTAGAGGCAGCGGGCGGCCTGGTTTATTTAGCCGATTTGGCCAAGAGCACGCCATCGGCGGCGAATATTCGCGCTTATGCCGGTATTGTTCACGATCGCGCAACGCTGCGCCGTATTATTAATACGGCCACATCTATCCAGGAAACCGCGTTTAACCCCAAGGGGCGCGACGCAGGTGATGTCTTAGATACCGCCGAGCGATTAATTATGCAAATCGCCGAAGAGGGGCTAAAAACCGGTGGCCCTGTGGGTGTTAACGCATTGCTAAAAGATGCGCTGGGTAAAATTGACGAGCTGTTTAATAGCAAGGGTTCCATTACCGGTTTGACCACCGGTTATAAAGACCTCGATGAAAAAACTTCTGGCTTGCAGGATGCTGACCTGGTGATTGTTGCCGGTCGCCCCTCGATGGGTAAAACGGCATTTTCAATGAACCTGGTAGAAAATGCATTATTAGCCAGTGAGCTACCGATACTGGTGTTCAGTATGGAGATGCCCGCTGGTTCGTTAATGATGCGGATGCTCTCGTCGGTAGGCAAAATTGACCAGACCCGCGTGCGCAATGGCCAGCTTGAAGAAGAAGATTGGGCCAAGCTAAGCGCGGCCATGCAGCAACTCAAAGACAAGCCATTGTTTATTGACGATACCCCGGCGCTAACGCCAACCGAAGTGCGTTCGCGTGCCCGACGTGTTGCACGCGAGCACGGCGGCCTGGGCATGATTATGCTCGATTACTTGCAACTAATGCAGGTTGCCGGTGGTAGTGAAGGGCGTACCGCCGAAATCAGTGAGATATCGCGCTCGCTCAAAGGCATTGCCAAAGAGTTTGATTGCCCGGTAGTTGCGCTGTCACAGCTTAACCGTAGTTTGGAACAACGGCCAAATAAGCGTCCGGTTATGTCAGATTTGCGGGAGTCGGGTGCAATTGAGCAGGACGCGGATGTGATTATGTTTATCTATCGCGATGAAGTGTATAACGAAGACTCGCCCGATAAAGGCACCGCCGAAATTATTATCGGCAAGCAGCGTAACGGCCCAATTGGCACTTCGCGGCTGGCTTTTATTGGCCAGTTCACCCGTTTCGAGAATCTCGCCCACGGCGATTATGCCGACTATGAATAGCGCCGCTTAGATCGGGGCTGGGCTGCACGGGCGCCATTGGCTGCCTGAACAAGCAAAACCGTTAGATTTTTAAAGATTAAATAATATTATATTTCAATAACTTAGAAGTTCGGCGCGCCTGGTGTTGTAAGAATTGGTTGAAAAGTAACCTGTTACGTGGTTTACTACAGTTCGCTCGTCGGCTTCCCCTGGTCGGCTTGCATTAATACTATGACCGCTTCTGACTTTTCTATTCGGCAAATTCCTGCCAGTCAATACTATCCCGTTCATTTGCACACTGACGAGCTATTGCTGTACGTAGTACAAAACGCTTTTGGCAAAATGGTTGTTAGCGAGCAGGGCGCCCAGGTGTTGTCGTTTATTCCTGATAACCAGTCCGACCTACTTTGGCTATCGCCATTGGCGCAATTTACTGCGGGTAAAGCGATTAGAGGCGGAATTCCTGTCTGTTTGCCGTGGTTTGGCGTTAACCGACACGCGGCCAATACGCCCAGCCACGGTTTTGCTCGCAATGTTAACTGGCAATTAGCAACGGTTTCACAGGCTCAGCATTCGCAGCTTGGCGATTGCACGCAGCTGGTATTTACGCTTGCGCAGTTTGCCGATCAACCGCATACATTGTTTCCATTTTCGTTTAGTGCGCAACTGTCGTTTTCATTTAACCAAAGCTTAGCGATTGATTTGCAGTTAACCAACACCGGTGGCGAGGCGTTTCCTTTGTCCTGGGCATTGCATAGCTATCACCCGGTAAACGATTTATCGAAGGTGAAAGTTAAAGGCCTGGATGGCGTGAGCTATCTCGATAACATACGGTCATTAGAGCGGCGGGTGCAGCAGGGCGATGTTGGTTTTGCGGGTGAGGTTGATCGGGTGTTTATTGATGTGCCTGGCGCGCAGCAAATCGACGATATTGCGATAGCGGCAACCGGCAGCGCAACGGCAATTGTCTGGAACCCGGGTTACGATAAGGCCTGTGCAATGGCAGATCTTGGTGGTGAGCACTATCGCCAGTTTGTCTGCGTAGAGCGCGGCAATGCGTTTGATAATGAATTGCGTTTGTTGCCAGGTGCAAGCACGCTGGCATCGGTTATCATTTCGCGAACAAAATTATAAATCCAGCTGTTCGCGCAGCGCTTTGAGCTTGTCTTTTTGTTGTTCTGTACTCAACGGCGCCGCCGCTTGTTTTTCTATGGCTTTGGCCACCGGCGGGTGTAGCACTTCACCTTTTCTCACCCGTTCTTTAAGTAACTCGTAGTTGCGTTCAAATACAGGAAAGGTTTGCGCTTCGGTTTGCCCCTGCAAAAAAAACCAGTCAGTCGCTTTACCCGCGTAGTACACAATGGGGTGCGACCAATTCACTTCGGTGCGTGGCTCTTGTGACATGCAGGCTTCAATATAAGCCGCTTTGACATCGGGCAAACCTTGGGTGGCGGCCTGGTCGCAATACTCGCGCAAATTATGCAAGGTGGGTAAAAAAGTATTGGCGCAAATCGCTTTGCGTCCAGCCAGCGCGATATGCTGAGGTTGATATTCGGCGAGCAATCGCAGCCATAACTGTTTGGCCATCGACAGTGACTGATGGTCGGGAAAGGCCTTGTGAAACTGATTGTGGTAGGCAAGCTCCAGCTCGGTAAATAAGTGGCTAATGGCCTCCACGTGGGCTTCGGTGGGTTTGGCCGTTGCAGTGTCTGCGGTTGCGGCTTGTGAACTTCTGGCGCTTTGTAGCGCTTGTTCAACCGGAATGTCACCTGCGTGCTGAATGTGCTTGGCCATAAAAATTATTTCCGATGTCGGTGACTTAAACCAGGTCTGCAGCCCAGCTTCGATCGGTTAAACGTTCAAAGGCGTCGCCTTTGGCGCCAGCTTGTTGAGTATTGCGTCGTGCCCAGCGATATTTTACATGTTGCAAAAACTTGGTATTCCAGGAGTGGTGCAGTTCGTTTTTATCGCGCCAAAACAGCACAAACTCGGGAATTAAATCGCGGGCAAACTGGCTGTCGATATTGGCAATGCTGAGTACGTCAAACACCTCGTGATCGGGCACCCAGTTGTCGCTAATGGGGCGCGGTTCGGTATCGTGTTTTAGTGTATGCGTAAAGCGCGCCCACTGTCGCTTGACGTGATTAACAAACTTTGAATTCCAGGTGGTTTGCGCTTCTTTGCGCTCCTGCCAATAAAGCACAAACTCGGCAACGGCATCGTCGATAAAATTTTTGTTAATACCCATGCGCTCAAGGATTTCAATCGCGTCGGGGCTGGGCTGCCATTGTTTTGCATCGCTGTAGTACTGGTCGGGCACTGGGTTATTCGCCAGGCTCAGTTTGTTGGCCGCCTCTTGCTTATGATGTTGGTGTCGCTGCCAGCGTTTGCTGACGTGTTGCAGAAACTTGCTTGACCAGGCGTGTGAGGCTTCGTTGCGTTCGCGCCAGTAAAAGACAAACTCATCAATCGCTTCATCAATAAAGCGATGCTCAATCCCCTGTTGCTGCAGTTGTTCAATGATGGCACGATCGGGTCGCCAGTTGGCGGCAATGCGTTGGGCGCCGAGTGAGCGGCTGTTGTTTGTGGGCTTGGCGGCAGTTGCCTGGTGTTTGGGGCGGTGCTGTTGATTAATGGCCAGTTCAATGCTTTGTTGTTCGCTGTTGGGCATTGCGTTAATTAACACCAGGCCAAGATCGTGTAGCTTGAGCAAAATACGTCTTATTGCCGGGGTTGTCCAAAACGGTAGCTGTTCGCTTAAGGTGCTCAGGCAGGTTGTGGTCCACTGGTAACCGTCGCGGTGGCCAGCTGGTGCCAGCGCGAGCACTGCTTCGAGGTGTTGTAGCAAAATGGCTTCTTCCAGACCGATGCTTGCCGCCAGCGAGGGGGAGACAACAATAGGGCGTTCGGGTATCAGTGATTCGGTCATGGCTTAGTACAGTTGTGTTGGTTGGCCATTGTAGAGCTTTGCCGGTGTAATCGCTATATCGATACGTTAAAACCCGCCAAGGTTTTTTGCTCATCGGTGGTTTTCGGGGCTCTCAAAAACGCGCCGGTGCTGATAAACTGGCCGGCGATTTTATTGCTTCAATTTATCCTAATGCAGGAAACCCTTTTCTTATGGCCAAAGCCAAATCCGCCTATGTTTGTAGTGACTGTGGCTCTGAGTACAGCAAATGGCAAGGGCAGTGCGCCGATTGCGGTGCCTGGAACACACTCTCTGAAATTCGTCTAAGCAGCGCCACTGCTCGTGGTGAGCGGCTGGTGGGCTTTGCTGGTGCTACAGCCGAAGTACAAACTTTGGACGCAATTGATTTAACCCGTTTGCCGCGTCAAAGCACCGGGCTTGCTGAGTTTGATCGGGTGCTGGGTGGTGGTTTGGTCGCCGGTTCGGCCATTTTAATTGGTGGCAATCCAGGGGCTGGCAAGAGTACGGTACTGCTACAGGTTATGTGTGAGTTGGCCAGGCAGCAATCGGCACTGTATGTCACGGGTGAGGAATCTTTGCAACAGGTGGCGATGCGGGCAAATCGGCTGGGGTTGCCGACCGACAAACTGCAGCTGGCGTCTGAGACTAATATTGAAGCGATTATTGCGATTGCGCAAAAGTATCAGCCGCGGGTTATGGTGGTGGATTCGATTCAGGTGATGCACACCAGTGATTTGCAGTCTGCGCCTGGTGGTGTATCGCAGGTGCGTGAGTGTGCGGCCTACTTAACGCGGTATGCCAAACAATCGAATACGGTGGTGTTTTTGGTGGGGCATGTGACCAAAGATGGCAGTCTTGCGGGCCCCAAGGTATTGGAGCATATGATTGATTGTTCGATTTTGCTCGAGGGTAGTTCGGATAGTCGGTTCAGGACATTGCGGGGGCAGAAAAACCGTTTTGGTGCTGTCAATGAGTTAGGTGTTTTTGCAATGACGGAGCAGGGCTTGCGCGAGGTGAAAAATCCTTCGGCAATATTTTTAAGTCGTGCTGATGAAGATGCGCCGGGTAGTGTGGTTGTGGTGTTATGGGAGGGCACGCGGCCGTTGTTGGTAGAGATACAGGCGTTGGTTGACGATACGCAATTGAATAATCCCAGGCGGGTAGCGGTTGGTTTGGAGCAAAATCGCTTGTCAATGTTGTTGGCTGTGTTGCATCGGCATGGTGGATTGGCGGTGGGTGGTTCGGATGTTTTTGTGAATGCTGTGGGTGGTGTGAAGGTGTTGGAGACGGGGGTGGATTTGGCTTTGTTGTTGGCGGTGGTGTCGAGTTTTAGGGATCGGTGTTTGCCTAGGGATTTGGTGGTGTTTGGTGAGGTAGGGTTGTCGGGGGAGATTCGGCCGGTGCCCAGTGGGCAGCAGCGGATTCAGGAGGCGGCAAAGCATGGGTTTAAGCGGGCGATTGTGCCGAAGGGGAATATGCCGAAGCAGGTGATTGAGAGGATGGAGGTGATGGGGGTTAGTAAGTTGGAGGATGCTTTAGAGTTGTTTTGAGGTTTGTTGTTGGTTGATCTTTTAACATAACCGTGTTTTTGTCTTGCTGGTTAGCTGGTAGTTCTTTTCTTAGTGTATAGGTAAATTTAAAGGGTGTTTTTGTCGTGAAGGCCAGTTGGGGGAGCTTTGTTCTTAGTTTATCTTTTGCCATAGCCGTGTTTTTGTCCTGCAGGCCAGTCACTTGATTCGCTTCGCTCACCCTTCGGGTCGCCTTTCAGGCGCGCAACGCTTC
>CBFHXO010000093.1:0-11871 GCA_965659815.1 Pseudomonadales bacterium | reverse complement strand
CCCTACCTCTAATGAGGCACGGGCCGTCGCAGTTCTTTGGCTGGATATTGCCACGGAGTGCGGTGTTGCTACCGAAAGCGACTTTATTATTAATCAGATAGAGGTTGTGCCTGAAAATAGTGTGGACGTGACAAGTGATAAAACGGCGGTACGTTTTTGTGCTTTTCTTTGGTTACTTTCTTTTACACAAGTAAAAGAAAGTAACTGGCCTACAGGACAAAAACACTGTTTAAATTCACCAATACACCAAGAAAAATAGTACCACTAACAGAAAAAAAATTACTTCCTCGTCCTCCCACTCCACTGCCCCCCACGGGCCCTATTCCTGGGCTTACGCTTACCCACAAACCTCCCCCCTTTCACTGTCTCAGCGGGCACCAACTGATTCGGCCCATCACCAATCAGCTCTTTACGATTCATCCTTATCAACGACTCCCGCAAATACCCCCAATTTTTCTCATCGTGATAGCGCAAAAACGCCTTTTGCAAGCGCCGCTGGTCAAGATTCTTTGCCACATACACTCGCTCACCACGCTTATACATCAACTTTTTAAGCGGGTTGCGCCCCGAGTGATACATCGCCGTAGCCAGCGCCATAGGCGACGGATAAAACGTCTGCACCTGATCTACCCGAAAATCATTGCGCTTTAACCACAACGATAAATTCAACATTTCTTCGTCAGTACACCCCGGATGCGCAGCAATAAAATACGGAATCAAATACTGCTTTTTCTTCGCCTGCTTGCTGTACTTTTCAAACATCCGTTTAAAATCGTAATAGCTTCCCATACCTGGCTTCATCATTTTCGACAACGTATCGTCTTCACTGTGCTCAGGCGCTATCTTTAAATAACCACCCACATGATGCGTCACCAATTCTTTAACGTATTCTTCATCCAATACCGCCAGGTCATAACGCAAACCCGAGGCAATCAGTATGCGCTTAACACCGTCGATATCACGCGCTTTACGGTATAACTGCGTCGTGGGCTTATGATCTGTCTCGAGATTTTTGCAAATGGTAGGATACACACAAGATAAACGACGACAATTAGCCTGAATCACATCATCCTTACAATTGAGGTGATACATATTGGCGGTAGGCCCACCCAGGTCTGAAATCGTCCCGGTAAAACCCGGCACCTGGTCGCGAATTTTTTCTATCTCATCCAATACCGATTGCTCAGAGCGACTCTGAATCACCCGCCCCTCATGCTCGGTAATAGAACAAAACGTACAGCCGCCAAAACACCCCCGCATAATATTGACCGAGGTCTTAATCATATCGTAAGCAGGAATCACCGCATCGCCATAGCTGGGGTGCGGCCTGCGCTGATAAGGCAAGGCAAATACACCGTCCATCTCTTCGGTGGTCAATGGTATCGGCGGCGGATTAACCCACACCTCACGATTACCATGCTTTTGCATCAACGCCCGCGCATTATGCGGGTTACTCTCCTGATGCAAAACCCGCGAAGCGTGCGCATATAAAACAGGATCGTTACGGACTTTTTCATAAGAAGGCAAGCGAACATAAGCATGCTGGGCATCAACCCCTTGCTCACTTAAGGTTTTGGTCGCCAGCGGCATAGGAATAATTTTAACGACTTCTTCTTCAACTGCCGATTGGGTCTTATCTTTATCGCAGTCGGTTTGCCCTTCATCGTAGTGATAGGGGTTGGGCAGCTTATCAATTGCGTTAGGCCAGTCGATACGGGTTGAATCAATTTCAACAAAATCTTTTGGCGCTTCGCTAACAATAGTGGTGGTGCCACGCAAACGCTCTGCCGCAGTAATATCTTTGCCCTGGCCTAACAAATGCGCTAACTCACATAGCGCGCGCTCAGCGTTGCCATACAGCAAAATATCCGCGCCACTATCCACCAATACCGATCGTCTGACACTGTCACTCCAGTAATCATACTGGGCAATACGACGCAAACTCGCTTCGATACCGCCAATCACAATCGGTACATCAGGGTAGGCTTGTCGACAGCGCTGGGTGTAGACAATCACACAGCGATCGGGCCTTTTGCCACCCTCACCTCCGGCGGTATAGGCATCATCGCTGCGCATACGCAAATCAGCAGTATATCGATTAATCATCGAATCCATATTGCCGCCGGTCACGCCAAAAAATAAATTTGGCTTGCCCAGCTCGGCAAAGGCGACATCCGCCAATGGGTCACCCTGCTTCCAGGCCGGCTGACTAATAATACCTACCCGAAAGCCCTGCGATTCAAGCATACGGCCAATCACCGCCATACCAAAACTAGGGTGATCAACATAGGCATCACCGGTAACCAAAATAATATCGCAACTGTCCCAACCCAGCGCGTCCATTTCTGCACGCGTCATGGGTAAATAAGGCGCTACGCCGTAGCACTCGGCCCAGTATTTTGGATAACTAAATAAGTTGGGTGCCGCAACCGGCTGACAAAGAGATGCTGACACGGTATTAATCCTGCAGGCCGGTTAAAGCGGACTGCAAGGCAACAGCCCGCTTGGCAATGCCGCTACTCATTTCGGTAAAACCCCACTGCAATGGTTTATTCAGTACCAGCTTTAAAAGCGGCACCAGTAGACCATGCAATTCAAAACGTGAATCATAACGAGTGCGGTTATTAGCTAATGCCGTTATTGTATGCGAGCGAAAGCTGCGCAACAAAAACGTAGGTTTTTTGGGGCTGGTATAAGCGAAGTAACGGCCGTGATCAACTTCACTAATATATTCGGTTTGCGCTCGTGGCGGCTTATCCTCACCCAATACCACTTGCATAACAATTTCGTTACCCACCGCTAAATTGCACTCGCAACCGACAATAAACGGGTTCCATTGCGAGTAGTGACTAAAATCACTAATCACTTGCCAAACTGTTTCGGGCACGGCATCGATATCCAGTTGGTGTTCAATAATAATTGGCATGGTCTATTAGCTATTGATTATAGTTTTAGTAGGTTTGGCTTTGCTTTAGGATTTTCACTTTTTCCAGTATGCGCTGGGCACGCTCAATATTACCCTTTAACTGGCCATCGTCAGGTGCCATTGGCAACGCGGCATTCCAGATTGATAAAGCTTTTTCAATGCTGCCTGTAGAGTAAAAGGACTCACCCAACTCCTTGGCTCGCGCAACCTCGCGACTGAACACGTCGTTTAAATACGTTTGCTGACCCAGCAGCTCGCCATCAGAGGGCCGTTGCTCAAGCATGTCGTCGAGTAACAACCTGGCCCTTAACCACTGCTCTTCGTTTAAAGCCTCGCCGTATTCTACTAATTGCTGTTTTTGCGCGCTGCTTAGCTCGCGCAGTTTATCACTGTCGGCCTGCTGTTTTTTCTGGTTGGCCAATAATGATCGCAGACGCTTAACTTGATCGAGCACCGGCTGTGAGTCTTCAAAGCGCTGAATATTTCGCAGATAGTTCAACGCTAACCCATATTCCTGCTGCGCCTCAGCCTTGCGCGCATATTGCGACATGGCCTGGATAAGCCGGTCGCGTTTGTCACGTTCTTGCTGCAATCGGGTTAGCGCCCCCGAGTTCTCAGGCTCAGCTTTAAATAAACGCTCGTAAAGCGACAACGTTTGCGGCAAATGCTTAGCCTCAAGTTTAACCAGCGACCGGCTTAAAGCATCCACATAGCGCTGTCGCTCGCTGTCAAATTCGAGTAACAAGGTATCAAGCTCAGGATTTGCAGGCAGATTTTCACGCAGCAAGGCAACTTCACGGTTGGCGATATCCCATTCGTTACGGCGCAGCAGCTGCTTCAACTCAGTCGCTTTTTCGCTTTGATAGTGTGTCGCTGCTGCATTAGCTTTATTGCTCACCGACTGCCAGTACGCGCGCTTTTCAATAGCTGCGGGCTTATCGGAATTTTCGGGCAGCTTCTCTAAACGCGCAGCGGCAAGCGACAGCACCGCTTGATAGCGGTGCTGCTGCATCAGCGATTCAATTTTTTCAGGGCTGGCACCATTGAAGCTATCTAGCACGCTACAGGCCAACAGATACTGCAGGAGCAGCAAAGGTAAAGCGCGTTTAATTATTAATATCATATTAAGCATGGCCTGTTGCGAATTTTTCCCAACCCCGATTTCATAATAGATGCGATTAATGGCTGGAAACAATATCGTCAATCAGGCTGGCAACCATCCAGCCCTTGGTGTCAGCCACCGATTTTATCCGGTAGATATTCACCGCTTGTTCCTTGCCTTTAACTTCAATACTGCCCGCGTTTTGCGCCAGCACCTCAGAGTAAAAGCCATTATTGTATACGGTTTCGGATACCAAAGCCTCTCCAGGCGCCGCAGCGTCGCATAAACGCGATGCAAGGTTAACGGCATCGCCCACCACCGTGTATTCCATGCGGTATTCCGAGCCAAGAATCCCGGCCTGCATTGGGCCAGAATTTATACCCACCCGCAGGTTAATCGCATCGAGGCCACGCGCTAAGCGCTTAATGTTAATTTGCCTGGCAACGGTCTGAATCGCATTGGCACAAGCCATGGCGTGTAAGCGGTGGTCTTTATCGGGCCGTGGAGCACCAAAAACAATCATCGCTGCATCACCAATAAACTTGTCTACCGTACCACGATAAACGCGCGCACAGGAGGTAAAAATCGACAGGTACTGATTTAGCATACGCGCCACCTGATCGGGCTGCATTGACTCAGACATGCGAGTAAATTCGACAATATCAACAAACAATACCGTGGCTTCAACCACTTCACCGCCGAGTTGCAATACCTCTTTACCACTCAACAACTGCTCGGCCACATCACTGGCAACAAAGCGCTGCAGCAGTTTTTCAACCTCGCGCTTATTGTTAACCTCGTGGCCCAGCTGGGCATAAATTGAGAGGATATCAGCCCACTCGTTGTTCCAGTCGTCTCGACGGCCACTGCCCGCATTGCCGCCGGGCAGGTCCTGCACCCTGCCCTCGCGCGCCGCCTTACTGATGGCCAATAGTCGATACACTGGCCGCGATAACAAGCGACTAAAAATATAAGCACCGACAATCGAAATCGCACAAATCAACACTACAGCGTAAACCAGGCTGCGAGCCGATGAGTAAAACGCCAGCCGCATAGCCGAACGATTAATCGACACTACCGCATAAGCAGCATTAACCTCAGAGAATACTACCGGCGCCATATAATGGCCGGCAGGAAGCTCGCCCCTGCGCAGACGGATAACCGTACTGATGGTGCTATCCATATTACCCGCCAGCTGGTTCCTTACCGGGTCACTACCGCTCACCTCGCCAACGCTGCCCGATTGCGCTATGAGTATTCCGTTAGGCTGGTACAGTGCCACACCATAAACAGCCGTTTTTTTTGCCAGTTGGTTAAGCTGTAGTTGAATGGCGAGCTGATCATCGGTGAATACCGGCTCAACCAGGCTCCCCGCCAACTGCTCGACAATGGTTTCGCCAAAGGCGTCACCTTGCCGTTCAAGCAACTGTAGGTGCTGAACTACACTTAAGTAAGCCAACACCACGGCACCAATGACAGCTATCGCACTAATCGCAATGCCGAGTTTCAATGCAAAAGGAATATGCCAGCCGCGCTCGGAGTTCCAAAGGGCGCGTCGAATAGCGCCACTATGAGGCTGAGACAAAGCCGTATCGTGCTGCCGCGAACGCTGCGGGTTAGCTTTGGTAGGTTTCGTCTCGGCTGGCATAGATCGGGTACCGTCGGCTAACTGATCGGTTGACTGAGCGGCTAGCCCTGACTTTATGACGCTTTTCGGTAAGCAACCGCTATCTTATAAGCCCCCGCGCCAAATTGCCAACGGACTTTGACTATGGACCCGCCGCAATACCCAAAAGCCGGTTGCCACCACCACCGCCATTGCCGCTAAGGGCACTGAAATCGCGATAACCCCCGGCACGTGCAACGGCATGCCAAATACCCATTCGCCCAGCGCATAGACGATCAGCGCCGCCGCCAACAGGCCGGTAAGCCCCGCCACCAGACCAGAGGTGGCTAATTCGACCAGCAGCGTACGCTTTAGCAGTGACGCCGATCCACCCAGCGCGCGGGTAATGGTTTGCTCATGCAGCCGGGTGTCCAGCGATGAGCGCAAACTGGCCACTACCACCAATAACCCAGCGACAATGGTGATCCAAGCCACCGCTTCTACCGCCAGGCTAACGCGCGCCAAAATACCCTGGGCGCGCTCCACCATTAAACCAATATCAATCAGCGATAAGGTGGGAAACTGTCGACTGACTTCATCTACCAAGGGTTGATTTTGCTCGGGAATATAAAAGCTGGTCATATAAGTGATGGGAAACTCGGCCAGGTAAGGCGGCGAAAAAATAAAATAAAAGTTTGGCTGCATAGTGTTCCAATCGAGTTCGCGCACACTGGTCACTTCGGCCACCACGGTTTGCCCGGCAAAGCTAAAATGCAGTTTATCACCCAATGAAATTTTTAAGCGCTGGGCAATACTTTGCTCAACCGAGACCTGCCGAGAAGCTGCCGCCTCACCATGCCATTGCCCCTCCAGTAGCTGGTTACCATCGGGCAGCTGGCCGGTTTGGGTTAACACTATTTCGCGCTCTAGCGACGCCAATGACTCAGGGTCAGTAACCCCCCATTCGGAAAAGCTGACATGGTTAATAGCAACCAGCCGCGCGCGCGCAACCGGATACATCGGTTCGACATGTAAAGCCATCGCCTGAATACGTTTTTCAAACCCATTGACATGGGTATCGCTGATATTCAGGGCAAAATAATTGGGCGCGTTGTCGGGTAGCTGGGCCTGCCATTGATTAAGCAGCACCGTGCGCAAGGCGCTAATCACCACCAGCAGCGCAATCGTCATAGCGAGTGCGGCGGTGCGCAGCTGGTTGTTTTGTGGCGCTCGCGCAAAGGCTTTAATCCCCATAACAAAACTTCTGCGCACAGCGCTATTTGCCTTAGCAGCGGCTTGGCTCGTTACGCCAGCATCCCATTGACGCGTTGCAACAAACACCAATAACCGCGCCAAGCGACCCGACAATAGCCAAACCATGGCGGCCAGTGCAACAATACCGCCGTACACAATTAACGTGCTTTGCCAACTGCCGCTGTAGTAAAACATTAATAATAGAAAGCCCAGCGCAAACCAGATCACGCCACGGCCCTGATTTTTTGTAGCCGATATCGAGCGCAATAATCGCATTGGCGAAATCTTTAGCAATGCGATTAAGGTTGGCAGTGCAAAACACAGCAGGCAAAATAATGCGGTAACCGCACCGGCAATAAGTGCTGTCCAGTCGAAACCTGCGGGCACCTGCAACCAGCTGCTAATAAGATAAAAACCCGCCGTCTGAATTGAAAAACCAATAATATACCCGCCAAGCAGCGCCAGCGCGGTAAACGCAACAAACTGTACCAGATACGCCAACACCAGCTGCGCGCGACTGGCGCCCACGGCGCGCATAATCGCAACGTTATCCTGTTGACCGGCCATATAGCGCGCAGAGGCTATCATCGCAGCAATACCGGCTAGCAATACCGCAACAGCGCCGCCAAGACTTAAAAAACTGGCGGCGCGTTCAAGAATGACTTCGGTGCGCTCGTTACCCTCACGGGCATTTTGAATTTGCTCATGCACACTTAAGCGCGACTCCAGCCAATCGCTCATGGCCGATAGCGCCGCTTCACTGCCCGCTAGCATCCAGTTATAACTGACCCGACTTCCGGCTTGGACCAAACCGGTACTTTCAAGGTCTTCGAGACGCATCAGCGCGCGGCCGCTAAAGCCGATACTGGGCAAGGCACTGCCCGGCTCTTCAACCAACACTTTGCTAAAACGCAGTTCTCGCTCGCCGACTTCGACATTTTCGCCGGTAGCAATATTTAAGGTGCGCGCACTTTTGGCATCTAGCCAGATTTCGCCAGGCTGTGGCAGCCCATCAACCAATGCATTTTGTTTTTCTGCTGCGCCGCTTAAATCGCTTGCAGCGGTTAAATCACCACGCAGTGGATAACCGGCCGACACGACGCGGATATCGGTAAGCTGCAACTGGTCACGGTAAAACAGCATCGATGGAAAGCGCGCACTGCGTACTTCATCAATACCAAAACGCCTGGCTTGCGCCAGCCACTGCGGCTGCGGCATGCGCGATGACTCGACAATCATATCCGCTGCCATCATCTTGGCGCTTTCACTGGCAATTGCAGATTGAATGCGATCGGTAAACATTAATATACCAGTGACAATAGCTACCGCTAATAACTGGCATATAAAAAATAGCCACAGTTCACCGGTGGGCTTGCGTCGCAGCATTAGCCGCAGCAAGCCGGCGCTGGGTTTTCCTGCTGAAATAATCATCGCGCCAAATACAGCCCTTTATTGCTTACCACCGCTAACATAATTATTGACGCTCAATACAGCCATTGGCCAGACGATAAATCGTATCGCAACGCTCGGCCAGGGCGTTATCGTGGGTGACCAGCACCATGGTTGAACCGTTAGTTTTGTTTAATTCAAACAACTGTTCAATCACCGTTGCAGCGGTGGTTTCATCCAGGCTACCGGTAGGTTCATCGGCAAACAGAATTTTCGGTGTATTGACAAAGGCGCGTGCCAGCGCCACACGCTGTTGCTCACCACCTGATAACTGGCGTGGGTAGTGGTCGAGCCGCTCGGCCAAACCGACTTTGGCAAGCCAGTTTTTGGCAATGGCACTACAGTCAATGCCGGCCAGTTCCAGCGGCAGCATTACATTGTCCAGCGCGGTCATATCGGCAATCAGCTGAAAGTTCTGGAACACAAAGCCCATTTCACTGCCGCGTAAAGCCGCGCGCCAGTCTTCATCGTATTGATAGATTGAATAGCTATCGCTGGCACTGGTATTCGTATTGGTACTGGTACTGGCACTGGCAATCGCAATATCACCACCGTCAGGTGGGTCCATACCCGCCAGCACGCCAAGCAAGGTGGTTTTGCCCGAGCCCGATGCGCCGACAATAGCGCAGCTCTCACCGGCCCCGATGGTCAAACTGACATCATTGAGGATATTGATGGTTTCGTCGCCAGTACCCAGCGATTTATTGATATTGCGTGCATTTAGCGCAACACCAGTGGCAGCTGCGGCGGTAGATTTCGGAGTCGCGGGATTTTGCGTTAAACTAGTCAAACGTCGAGTTCCTGGCAGTTGTAACCACTTTATTGCGGTTTCGGAACATTTAATCCGAATTTATATCGTTCATTTTACGTCGAGAAGGCAAATCTGGATGCACAATCACTCGCTGTTTCAGCGCCCCATGCGCTGGATATTGTTCTTTACCCTGCTCTGTACCGCCACGCTGGCGCAGTGCAGCAACGAGGAAAAAACCGTGCTGGTACTGGGCGACAGCCTAAGCGCAGGTTATGGCATTGATATAGACCAAGGCTGGGTGAGTTTACTGCAAAATCGGCTGGCCGAGACCGACTACAATTACCAAGTTGTAAATGCCAGTATTAGTGGCGAGACAACCAGCGGCGGCCTCCGTCGCCTACCCGCTGCTCTTGAACAGTGGCAACCCGATATTGTGATTGTCGAACTGGGTGGCAATGATGGTCTGCGCGGTACGCCGCTGAACACGATTGCCAATAACCTGGCTGCGATTGTCGAACTTAGCCAGCAGGCAGGTGCACAAACGCTGTTACTGGAAATGCAAATTCCACCCAATTATGGGCCGCGTTATACCCAGCGATTTAAACAAAACTACACCACCATTGCCGAACAATACGAAATTGCCTGGTTGCCGTTTTTTCTTGCTAACATTGCCACTGATCCGAATAAAATGCAGCCCGATGGCATTCACCCCAAAGCCAATGCCCAGCAAGAGATGCTCGAACAGGTTTGGCAAGGGCTTGAAACATTGTTATAGGCGTCTCTATAAACAGTTACGAGCTTTAAGCCCGGCAGAAATCGATTCAATCAATCTGGTAACCAACGGCTATTCACACATTATTAATTTGAAAGCACACTTGATCTCAAAACACGTTGATCTCAAAACACAGTTGTGCTCATAACACAGTTGCTCTGAAAACATTATGACCTTGTCTAAACAGGATTTTGATCGCCAGCATATCTGGCACCCCTATAGCTCGCTAACCCAGCCCGTTACACCATTGCATGTGGAGCGCGCTAACGGCGTCAGAATCACATTGGATAGCGGCCACCAGTTAATTGACGGGATGGCCTCGTGGTGGTCGGTGATTCATGGCTATAACAACCCTACACTGAATCAGGTGGCAAAAAACCAGCTCGACAAAATGTCGCATGTCATGTTTGGCGGCTTAACCCACGACCCGGCCATTGACTTATGTCGCTCATTGGTTGACTTAAGCCCCGCACCGTTAACCAAAGTATTTATTAGCGACTCGGGTTCAGTCGCCGTTGACGTCGCCATGAAAATGGCCATGCAATATTGGTATTCGCAGGGCAATAAAAGCAAAACCGAATTTGTTGCGCTGCATGGTGGATACCATGGCGACACCTTAGGTTCAATGTCGGTATGCGACCCCGACACGGGTATGCACCATTTATTCAGCGGCCTGTTGGCGCAGCAGCGCTTTGTTAATCGACCCACGTGTCGCTTTGGTGAACCTGCTACAGATGCAGATATGGCCGACCTCGCACAGACTTTGGCGCAACATCACACAAGCATTGCCGCAGTCATACTAGAGCCCATAGTGCAAGGCGCAGGCGGCATGTATTTTTATTCCGCCGACTATTTGCGTAAGGCGCGCGCCTTATGCGATGAGTACCAGGTATTATTGATTGCCGATGAAATTGCCACCGGTTTTGGTCGCAGTGGTGAATTCTTTGCCTGCGAGCACGCTGACATCAGCCCCGATATTCTGTGTGTAGGCAAAGCGATGACAGCGGGATACTTATCGCTGGCGGCAACCTTAACCACCGACAAAGTTGCCACTGGCATTTGCGATGGCGAAGCCGGTGTATTTATGCATGGTCCCACTTTTATGGCCAACCCGCTGGCCTGCGCAATTGCCAATGCCAGTATTCAAATGCTGGTTGAAAACGATTGGCGCAGCAGCATTGGGCGGATAGAGGCAAAGCTCAACCGTAGGCTTGGCGGTTTAAACGAGCACGATAAAATAAGCGACGCACGGGTATTGGGTGCTATCGGTGTGATTGAGGCAAACAAACCCGTCGATATGACCGCGGTCCAGCAGCTATTGCCAAAGCTTGGGGTTTGGTTAAGGCCGTTTGGCAAATTGATCTATACCATGCCACCTTATATTATGGGCGACGACGATATCGACCAGGTGTGCGATGCGATGATTCAGGTCGCAGAGCAGTGTACTTAAATGACTACGCAATCTAACAACGCATTTTATCAACGATAAATAACCACAGACTATGAGCCGCTCGCGACTACAGAATAAAATGTACGAGGTGATTTTTGGTACCGAGACACCGGCGGGGCGAACCTTTGATATTTTTCTGATTGTCGCCGTTATTATCAGTGTGATTGCCGTAGTGGTTGAGTCGGTCGATATTACCAATGTCGCCTTTGATACTTTTCTTATTCGGCTGGAGTGGTTTTTTACGGCCCTTTTCACACTGGAATACATTGCCAGGCTGTACTGCGCCCCTCACCCATTACGTTATGCGCGCAGTTTTTACGGCATAGTCGATATATTATCTATTTTACCTAGCTATATCGCGCTGATATTTACCGGCACACAATATTTCTTGATTATTCGCCTGCTACGGGTACTAAGACTGTTTAGAGTATTTAAATTGCTCCGCTACTCTGGCGAAGCGAATATCCTGGTTCGCTCGTTATGGGCATCGCGACGTAAAATACAGATATTTTTATTTGCCGTTATGATTATTGCCACTATTTGCGGCGCATTTATGTTTTT
>CBFHXO010000092.1:0-12072 GCA_965659815.1 Pseudomonadales bacterium | reverse complement strand
CGCTTTAATTTCTATTGTCTCGGGAATCCTTTTTTTACTCTGGTATGTACGCCGGCAGCTTGTTGTAAAAATCACCGGCAAAATCCACCAGGTGTTGATCTGCATCCTGAATATCACTACCCTCAGGAACATAAGTCACCAACCGAATCAATGCACCATCAGTACGCTGGTTAACCAGTGAATCCCAAAAGATATACCACTTAGCCATATACTCATTGGTGATGTTACGGCCGCGCCCTTCAAACCAGTAGTAAACCAGCTGCTTATGCTCACCCATTTGCATCACAACGCGGTTGACCGACAGTGCCTTGCCATCACGCGTTACTGTGCTTAGCGCTTCAATGGTGTGGCTCAATATGACCCAACCGCCACCAGGCAAACAGGATTTGGGGGAGTGAATAGAGGCACCTTTGCGCTGTTCTTCATACCAGGCTGCGTAAAAGTTGACGGGAATACCGCCACCAACGGGCTTGAAGTCACCAATATAATAATCTGTTAGTTTTAACTCACCTAACACGTCGCTCTCTATGGATGAGGGTCTGCCAACCCAGCCTTCATGAGTTAACGGAAAGTCGATAAACGGCGTACGTTCGGGGACCCGATCTTCACGTTCGGAAAAATAGTTGCTAGCAGGAATAGCGGCAACCAGCAGGACAAGAGCAACCCATGCTGGCGACGCGATATTAATCGCGCGATACGCCTTAGCAGACTGCTGCTCGGGATCACCGCCACCAAAATCCAGGTCGAACAAATTGGCAAAGCCAGTTTTTTGTCGGGAGAAAAGATAAAACAGCCATATCTCAGCCAGCAACACACCAAGACAGGCCATGAACACGATCCAGCCTTCGAAGTCATGCAAAAAACCCTCTGCGGCGGCGATGCCAAAGTGTTCAACAGTAACGCCAATAACACCGATGCGAAAACTATTCATCAATACGGTGATGGGAACCGTCGATAAGAAAATAACGATTTTTTGCCAAACAGGACCCCGGTATATGTAAGCGATTAAAAAGCCAAAACTCATTAACGGAAATAAATAGCGCAGACCATTACAGGCTTCAACCACTTGCAATTGATATACACCCAAATCAATCACATTGCCTTCGAGAAATACACTAATATCAAACAAGCGAATAACGTACACGCCTATTGATGAAGAGATGAGCTGCAGCTCTTGTGACAAATTGAAATACAGAAAATTGGGCAGTGGAATCATAAAGATTAAATAAAATATCGGTGCCCATATAACCTTTGTACCTGCAATGCCCACCCACAGTACCGACAACGCAAAAATACCAATAAAAAATGCGTATTGAATAATCGTGTAAATCGCGCTCAGCTCTCCCAGCAACCAGGCAAAAAGTGCCGCTACCAATAGCAATAAGCCTGCATAAGACCCCCGTCCTGCGTGCTCTGCCAATACAAAGCGCTTTTGCCATAGCAGGTACAATGCAACCATTGGAATCATATAACCATGGCTGTACTCATCCCGCTCCCACCAGTTCACCATCAGGCTAAGGCCGTCATAACAAACCCACCCAAGCAATCCGACCGCCAAAACCAGCAGTAAAAAAGCCTTGCTAAGCAAAATTGATTTTATATCCACGCTATTTTCCTATTAAGCAATTTTCGTCATTGAGACAAAGTGTTAGATGCGCTGCGTCAAATTTCAGGACAAGCTTTTAGTGTAGCCTAAGCTGCAATAGTTTCTAATAATTCAAGATATTGATCTGCAAGGGTTTTTCTGTCGAAATTAGCCTGAACATAAGGCCTGCCCGCGAAACTGAGCTGCTGGTATAACAACGGCTCGTTTTTTAGCCGCAACATCGCCTCCGCCAGCGCAGTTGCCGATTCGGGTTCTATACACAAACCACTGCCAGCCTGCTCAATAATCGCTTGAACCTCACCCTCAACGCCGAGAATAATAGGCTTGGACATCGCCATACTCTCGAATATTTTTGACGGTATTACCGTTTTGAACAGGTCGAGTTTCTTCAATAACACCAGGCTGACATCGGTAATAGACCAGATTGCCGGCATTAGAGATTTGTCTTGCTGCCCCATCATTTTAACGTTAGAGAGATCTCGCTCCTGCACCGCCTGTGTCAGTCGTTCGCGTTCAGCACCATCACCTACCATTAAAAAAACAACATCGGTTTCGTCGCGAAGGATCTCAGCGGCATCCAGAATAGTATCGAGACCATGCGCCATACCGTGCGTGCCCACATAAGCTGCGACAAATTTATCTTGCAGCGCCCAACGTTCGGCCAGCGCCTCATCGCGCTCAATTTTTTCGAACAACTCCAGGTTAACGCCATTGCGAATAACCGTAATTGCCGCAGCATCTCCGCCACGCTGAACAATATGCTGCTTAAACGCCTGCGTCACCGGTACTATGTGATCAGCTTTGCGATAAACGAATCGCTCTATCGCCTCCAGCAAGCGAATGACGTAGACGTTTTGGATTGCGCCGACTGCAAGAATAGACTCAGGCCACAAATCACGTATTTCCAGCAACCAGGGCGCACGCTTAATGCGTGAGACAAAATAACCGGCAAGGCCATTAAAAAACTGTGGCGAGGTGGAAATAACCACATGGGCTTTGGGCAAAAACGGGCTGGTGACAATTGCCATGAGCATATAGATCACGTAATTCAGCGTGCGCTTTAAAAAACCCTCATTGGCGGTGATATAGGTTTTTATTTTAATAGCCCGAATACCGTCTTTGTTTTCCTCATACCACCATTTATTCTGATAGCCAGGATACGCCTCACCCATTGGATGATGCGGCACACAGCTCACCACCGTAACCTCATGACCCTGCGCCGCCCAACGCTTACAGTGCTCATAGGTGCGGGTCGCGGGTGCATTAACTTCTGGCGGAAAGTAATGAGATAAAAACAGTATCTTCATGCAACGGTTCTAATATTCAAAACGATGGGTTTTAAACCGATAAGCCAGGGTCTGTGGCAAACTGGCTCTACGCGAAATAACAACGCAATCGATCTTGTGCTCCAGACCGAATTGCGGGCAGTAAATTGATTCTTCTACCGTCACATCACAATCGTCATCGATATTCAATTCAGCAAATACTCGTCGCGCCTGCTGCTGCCCGTCCCGCCCCTCTAACAGGATATTTAAGCTGCGGCCGTCGGCCGATTCAGGGTTGGGAACTACGATAAAATCAGGATGAATATGAATATAACTTTCGATTAAATGCTCTCCACTGCCATGCAGTGTATCAACCACCTCAACCGCTTCGAAAGCATCTTTAACTAACTTTACACTGATTAACCGTTGGTGCTCAAAGCGACCCTTACGGTCCCAAAGACCTTGGTAAAAACCTCGATAAACTCCTGATATTTCGATACATTCTGGCCCCTCGATCACGCGTCCGAAGTGCTTGCGAGCCCGCCTTGCTACACGGAATTCACCCCAGATCTCGGATTGCTCGCCACCATCCACGCTAATGGTGTTATGCGCTTTTGTAGAGCGCACATACTGACGTCGCGGGCCTGGCTCATACTCGCTGACGCCGGTATCCACCACCAGCCGCCGCCCCGCCAGCATAAGCTCGTAACTGAGAAAGTCGCAGTGCGTGTGACCGGGTTGATAGGCAGGTCCTATCTCCCCACAATCCATAATCACCATATCTGTGTGGGTCTTAAAGCCGTACAGACCGCTATCGTCTTTTTCAATAATACCGACGTTACTTGTGACAGTGCCCGACTGGCCACACGGCAGCTTAAGCGATGCCGCATAATCAACTAACTCATCAACCGCAGGAGCAACGCCAAATGCTGAGTCGTTGAACAGTGGCATCATACGATCGGGAAAGACGATGTCGTTCAGCCAGACCAGGCCTTGCTCAATACAGCCGGTCAGTTGCGCAACAAATGCCTCATCAAAAAAGGCCGGGTTATTGCTGGCAAGATTATAAATATCGAGATAGTTCTCCAGCATCAGGCAGTGGTATTGCGGCGAGCGCTCGTAGTGCCCACCATCTTCCAGCGTCTGTTCGCGCAGCTGTATTTTAAGCTCGCTGATCGCTCGTCTACGCCAGCGATCGGCTGCCGCGCTCCCGTTAAAAAAGCAACCGGCAAACAATAGCGCCTTGAGGTTTTCAAAATAGTGGTTGGCAAGAATATGGCGCTCATCATTTTTCTCCAGCCACAGCGCCTGTGTATAGAGGCTATCGAGTACCGCTGAACTGCAGGTCGCGTTTTGAGTCGACAGGCAGACTATCCAGTTAACAATACGCAGACTGCAGGTAAACGGCTCCCATCCGGGCTGGCTGTTCTGGGGGTTAGCGGCGATCCAGCTATCGATTAACAGCTGTTTTTCATCAGCGCTCCAGGCGCTGTCGCGAAGATAATCGAAATAATGCAGGTTGTAGCGCCATAATCTCTGGGTGTGGTCGGGACACCAGTCGATGGCATCAAAGTCGATAGTCTCCTGTTGATTGAGAAAGCGGATGGCCCTTTCACCGCTTTCACCAGCCCGCGTATCGCGAATAGCTATCGGCGACAAAAGCTGTAGCGGCTGTCGCTGCGCGCCGCCTGTATCAACCGCGACACTGCGCGAGGGAAACTGCCGTCTAACAATTAAATAGAACAGCTGCCGCGGCCGCAAATGCTGCAGTGTATAAAAGAGACTTGCGAGCCTGGCTATCATCGTTTACATGACCACTATATAAAGTTCAATAGTGAGAAGAATAATGGCGCGAGGCAAAGCAGCAATGCACATAAGCCACTACTTGATCTGATCCATCACATCAAAGCAGGCAGATGCAACCTCGATCAGCTCGTCAAACGCTATCAGCGAAGAGGGATCACCGGAGGTGATTGCATCCACAAATGCCTGGGCGCATTGTGACTGACCTTTATCCTGTCGCCACAATTTATCGGAGCGAAAGCCTGGCACGGCAAAACCCTTGAGCGTCCTGAAATTATCCAGCTGCAAAACAGAGCCATCGCAGAACACTTCGAGCCGTTCTTTTGCCAGCGCCTTACTGCCGTTGGCAAGATAGTTAACCACGCCGACGGAGCCGTCTTTAAACTGTAGTTGAATCGTTACCGTGTCTTTACAGGCGCTGTCCATGGCCACGGCGCTGACCCTGGTGATCGGCGCGCCGGCAATAAACCGCAACAAATCGACAAAGTGGCAGGCTTCACCGATAATGCGACCGCCGCCAATATCGGCGTCATGCACCCAGTGATCAGCGGGAATAAATCCGGCGTTAATCGTCATCACCATACTTTTGGGCGCCGACTTGCCCGCAAGCAACTGCGTAATTTTTTGCACTTGCGGCGCGTAACGGCGATTAAAACCCACCATTAATAGCGGCTTGTGTTCAAGCTGCTTATAGGCCTGGCTGACTTGATCAAGCTCCTCGCGGGTCAGCACGAGTGGCTTTTCTACAAAGATATGCTTGCCCTGCGCCAGGCCAGCCAACACCTGCCTGGCGTGGCTACTGTGCCGTGTTGATATTACCAGCGCGTTAATAACATCGTCGCTGATTAATGCCTCGGTGTCGGTTGTCGCCTCTTCGATACCATTCCTTTTACCGACATGGACACTGCTCACGCCGGTAGCCGAGGCGACCGACTTAAGGCGCGCACCGGTTTTGGAAAATGCGGGCACCAAAACGCTGGATGCGTAATTACCTGCACCAACAAAACCGATAACCGCCGAATTTGCTGCAGCTGTTTCCCCAGGTCTCGCTGGAGAACCCAGCGCTACGGTTTGCTGTTGATCAGCATCCTGCGCATACTCAAGAATGACACCCAGGGGATTACCGTTACTGATCAAATCATATGCCTGGGCTGCATCGTCAAATTGATAGCGATGACTGATCAGGGGCTTCATATCAATCCGGCCATCGTCCATCATATCCAGTATGGCTTCAAAGTTACGCTGCTCTGTCCAGCGGACAAAACCCACCGGATAGTCATTGCCGCCCTCTTCATACGAGGGGTCGTAACGACCAGGGCCATAGGAACATGACACCTGAAAGGAGATTTCCTTTTCATAAAAGTCAGCCCGCGACATTTCCATACCAACCACACCGACAAGCACTATGCGCCCGCGCGACCGGCACATATTCGCCGCCTGATGTATCGGTTCGTTACTTTTGGTCGAGGCAGTAATTAATACTGCATCGACACCACGACCGCGACTATATTGCTGCGCCACTGCCAGGGGATCCTGACCCTTTGACAAATCGACTACTTCGGCGCCCAACTGCGCTGCCAGCGCTAGCTTATCGGGATCGACATCAATACCCAGTACTCGACAGCCGTGTGCTCTTAACAACTGTACAGCAACCAGACCAATCAAACCCAAACCGGTTACCACCACAGTTTCGCCCAGTGTCGGTTTAATCAGGCGGATACCCTGCAGCGCGATTGCTCCGATAACCGTAAAGGCCGCAGACTCATCGTCTACACTGTCGGGAATTTTCGCGCAGAGATTTTTGGGCACTGAAACATATTCGGCATGTTTGCCATTCGACACAACGCGATCACCTGCGGAAAAACCATCGGCACGGCTTTCGGCTACCACGCCAACATTGCAGTACCCTAACGGTAACGGTGTGCTGAGTTTATTTCTTACAGCATCAATAGTCGGCATGATGCCATCTGTCTTTGCCTTTTCCAGCACTTGCTGCACCTTATCAGGTTGAGAGCGCGCCTTTTGAATCAGGTTACCCTTACCAAAATCAACCAGCATTCTCTCGGTACCAGAAGAAACAAGGCTCCTGGAGGTGCGTATCAACAGCCCGCCATTGGCGATGAATGGGCATGGCACATCTTCTAAAACAGTATCACCTGATTCCAGGTCCTGTAGTATTTGTTTCATAACTGACTGCCACCCTTATCTCTGCAATACGAATTGAAAATACTTACTGCAATATATTTTTTTGAATACCTGAACATAATTCTTACTGTGCACTTCGTCACTATCAGCATGGCTAAAGAGATTCTTCGAAACTAGTAACATGCCATGATTTTACTTACGCCATCTACTATATCGGCATCGCCATCACCATGCTTATTCAAGCCCTGCCCCAGAGACTGAACCAGGCTGGCTGTCGACTCCCTGTCAAACAGCTTACAAAACGCAGGCCTCGAGACGACAGAGCTGGCAATTACCTGAACACCAAAACTATTAGCTTCCCTGATCGCAACCGCATCCCCATCCCTGTCTGTCGCCCTAACGTAAACCGCAGCCCTGGCGAGAAGATAAGCAAACTCACCGGCACTCAAGCCGCGAAATATCAAAGTCCCCTCAAGTGGCCCTATACTTTGCTGGAGCTGATTGATATAGCTTTCGTCATAGGTGTTATACATACATATGACTAACCGAAATCTTCTTGCCAGTTGACTATCAGAGATTAACGCGTGAACAATTTTTTCATAGCCATACAGTGGGAGACCATAACCGGACGTCACCAGCAGATCTTTATTATCCGCTCGCGCCTGGGCAATTACCTCTGCCAACTCCGCCGACTCACTAACATCAGGTGCAATATAAGCAGGTATTGTACGAACACGCTGCTCATCACACCCATAGCGAACCAACACGCTTTTCTGCTCTGCGTTTACGGTAATCAACGTGTCAAATTTTTTTAAAAACGCAATTGAAAAAAGTCTTTTTAGCCATAACTGCTTGATAAAGCGCTGGGCAAAACTACCCGAGTGAATCGTTAACACTCGCCTGCTGATACGTCCACTCAACAACAGCAGTACAGGGCCGGCATAAACAAATCTTTCCATCGCGGAGACGTGCATGTGCACAACATCAGGTTTGATTTTCCTTATCAATAGAGCGGCTTTTATCAATGAGCGCAAGCCTTTGCCACCAACGCGACTAACGTTTATATTGTTCGTCGCAACAACTGGCTCGGCACTGTAGGGGTCCACGACGTGACAGCGATATCCATGAGCAACAAGCCCCCTTGCCAGGCGCTCGATATGCACACTGTTTCCTCCGACAGGAGGCGGATATCCACCCAGCAATACAACTTGCTTCATCCAGTTTACTTCTCGCTGTCCCAGGCTAATATATCGATATATCTATTTAACATCGCATCGACCGTGTATTTCCTGTTAAATTCCTCATGCGCCGCCTGTCTTATTTGTGCGGCCTCGTGCTCACCCATCTCCATTGCCTGAACAATAATCTTTGCAAGATGCTTATCGTCATTGATATCGTGAATAAAACCCGTGACACCATGATTGATAATGTCAGCATTGTCCGATGTATTTGATATTGCTATCAGCTTTGATTTAAACATTGCCTCAATAACGATATTGGGCAAACCCTCAAACAGCGAGGGTAGAACCACCAGATCTGCGATCTCATACACTGCATTCATGTCATCACTCTGACCTGCAAACTTTATCGGCACGCCCTGCAGATCTGTTTCGATAAAGCGACCCAGCTGCCGCCGATAATGCTGATCAATGATGTCTCCCACAAACAAGACCTCACAGCGAGAGCCAACGTCTTCAATAAGCGTCAAGGCCCGCAAAAGACTGATGTGATTTTTCTGTGGCTGAATACGACCAGGCAGCACAATCAGAAAACGCTCAGGCTGAATCCCATAAGCCTGCCTTATCGCAGACCTCTGCGCTGGCGATATGTCTTCATAAGCTTGCGTATCGACCCCATTTGGAATAACCGCAATTTTTTCTTCAGGACAAACGGCGTTTTGGACCAGCATGTCACGCGTTGCTGCCGCGTTAGTCACAACAGCATCACTAAGCATTGAAAGAAAGCGCTCGATGCGCAGCCGCGCTTTCGACCGCTGCAGGTCAATATTGCGCTCCGACGTAATCACTCTGCAGCGCCGAAAATATCCAAGACGCGCAAGCCTTATCAATACATTTGGGGTAAACAGATAGGATAGAATCACATCAGGCCGCAACTGATATAGCAGCCTCGTCAGCCGAAAAACAAACAGCACATCGCGCTTCGAACGCCGAGGCAGATAAATCAATTCTACTTTCTTTTGATCAAGATAATCGCGAAAATGCCAATAGGGATAATAGCAAACGAGATACACTTTATAATTGGCTCTCGCCAGCGCATTCGCCAGTGTCACCAGCTGCCTTTGCGCACCGCCTGAACCCAGCGAATCAATAAACAGCAATATACTGGTTACGCCAGCAGGGTTCGTTGATTGTAGCGAAGTCATCTGACTGCGCCTCGCGAATGGCGGCTATCATTACTATTAATGATACTCATAACAAACAGCATCGCTACGATTACCACACCCGATCGCTTAGCGTAGAAAACATCCGACATTTCAAAAAGAAAAGCAGCAAAGATAGCAAGATACATCGCGTATCGGATACGCGACTCCGCTATTGTTCTGGCTTTCATTAAAAGCACAGCGTAAATAGACCACCACAGAAACAGACCGACGACACCAAGGTTAGCCAGCAAGTCCATAGGAGCATTGTGCGCATAAGCGCCATACAGATACTCAAACGCTCCCAACCCATTACCCAGCGGGTTTTGCAAAAACATTTCCCAGGCTCGGTCGATCATCTGCAATCTTCCAGCAGTGCTATTATCAACACCCTCGAGTCCGGTACCCACAGCCCCTTCAAAACGATCGACGACATTTTCGAATAACCGCACACCAATATCCGTGGTCACAAAGCCGTAACTGATCGCAGTTACCGCGATTATCCCAGTGACGAGCTTCTGCACTATCCCGCGCATGAAAAAGAAACAGCCAGCGGAGATCACTATCAGCACGATGAGGCCAGTTCGGGATTGCGTAGCGAGAATGACGAGCGCAGCCCCCAGTATGCCCGCGCCAGCGATTAATCTAAAAATCTTACTTTTATCGGTAACGATCACATAGAAGGCGATCAATAGATAGAGAATGACAATGCGACCCAATTCGTTCGCATTACCCAGCATACCGACAAATCTGTCACCTACATAAGTGAGTTTATTCGGCGAGTAAAAACCTGCATATACCAGGTAGTTAACCGCTATCGCCACAAACATAAAAAGAAGAATATATCGAATGGCAACATTCGATGTCACCATATGAGTGATGACGAATATCGCTAGGGTGATCTGCGCCATAGAAACGGCTTTGCTAAAAGCGACATTGAAGTTCTCTGCCCACAGCATTGTCACCACACCCCAGGCTAGAAGTGCAATATACAAATAGACTGGCTTATGGATTCTGATAGACCTGATGCTGCGCGTCAGTAGGCCGATGGCCATAATCAGGCACATGGCACCTGCGGCCAGGTAAACCAGGCGGATGTATAACTCGTTATCGAACACCGCAAGCGAAAAGAGAAATAGCCCTACTGCGATTCCGCTTAGATGGTCATATATACGCGCCCTATTTTGCATACTCGCTCTTCCATAGCTCTAAATCGATATCTATTGCTGAGCGCAATCGATCGACATCGTCACGATAAACCGAGACAAGCAAGTCTCTGGTTTTTTTGGACATGGGTTCATACCGGGTTGGCTTCAAATTTTTATCCGAGATCGAGCGCCTCAACCTGTACCGCAGATTCTGAGGTATAAAGGGCTTGATGATTTCCTTTAAAATACTCTTCTCATCTGTCATCTTCATAATGGTTTTCGATCGCGGCATGCTCGCCTGATTAACTTTCATATTCGTATCGACGTGCCCAATCAGCTCGACACCTAAATATTTCGATAACTGCTGATAAAATACATCTGGCTGCTGCTGCAAGACCTCTTGCGTGTAGATCTTTAAACGCGCTTCTGGAACCTTTTTTAACCAGGGCTCGATCTGCTTGAAATACATTCCCGCCTCAATGTAGGAATGGATATTAAACTGGCCATCGGCCTGATATTTCTGCTCAGTACCAACCTTCAGATTTTGCTCAACTGCTTCGTCAAAGCTGCGCTCCTCCCAGCCATAGCGAACCGCCATCCAGTACGCGGAGTAAGCACGATCGACGGGGTCTCGCAACATCACCATAAACCTTAAATCGGCTAATTCTTCCCCGTAAAGGTCGATCATTCGATCCATAACTTTTTTATTATAGATGTACTGAGGCGAAGCATCACATCGTATATTGGCCGCAGCAGCAGCGGAAAACCTTTCCGCCAGATAGGCAGTACCTTGCTGATAAAGCGAATCATCAGAAAAATAGCGTACCTCCTTCTCTGGCGGTACGAAAATGTCCGGGTGCGTAGAAATAACCTTGGCGACCGCGGTCGTTCCACACTTAGGAGCGCCCAGAATAAAAAAATTAGGTAGCTTTTCATCTGGCATTATCGTAACCACCGCTGTCGCCACAACTCAAACATGAAGAGAAACCAGACCCACTCGAAATTGCCCTTTTCACCACGCAGGTATCGGTTTAGTCCATTGGATACCTGTTTAACATCGTACAAATCTGCTTCCGCCAACATTTGATGGGATAATGTGTCAGTAAGAATCTCTCTAAGATCGCCTTTTAACCAATCCAGCACAGGTACCCCAAAGCCTTTTTTTGGCTGATCGATTATTGCTCTGGGAATATGCTGATAAACAATATCCCTGACAATGCGTTTACCGATTCCGTCCTGCAGCTTCATGGAATCCGGCAACGTCATGGCAAACTCGATCAACTTGTGATCCAGAAAGGGCTCGCGCGCCTCAAGGCCACTGCTCATGCTGGCACGGTCGACCTTAACCAGTACGTCGTCCACCATATAGGTCTGGCAGTCTAACAGCTGGAGTTTCGCTGTAGCGGAAATATTATCTGCCGTTCTACATCGGTCAAGCAGCGCTGCACCCCCCGATGCCGTGATAAACCTGAGTAGCTCGGCGTCGTCAAATCGCTTGGTGTACTCAAGATAGGCCGCGTCAATACTGCCCGACTGTGCGAGCGCCGCGTATTTGTTGGCGCGAAATGCGAGTGCGCGCAGCTTACCAAACTTCAACCAACCCGCCAGCCCAGAAATCATCGGCGCCACGCTCGCGATATAACGGCCATAACCCTGAGCACTACCCCAATGGTTTAACATTTTCTGGTAGCGCGAATAGCCCGCGAACAACTCGTCTCCACCATC
>CBFHXO010000091.1:0-12242 GCA_965659815.1 Pseudomonadales bacterium | reverse complement strand
TGCAATGGTACTTCGATTGTTTTGTGAATGGGGGAAAAGTGTTGCAGTGCCAGTGCCTGGAATTTGCTTTGGTGTTCCTGGGCGCTGATATCGCCAAAGGTAACAAAAATGGCGTTATCGGGGTGGTAGTGGGTTTGATAAAAGTCCTGTAGCTGTTGATAGCTTAAGTCGGTGATGTTTTCGGGCTCGCCACCGCTATTTACCCCGTAGGTGGTGTCGGGGAACAGTGTTTCACCAACCGCTTGCCATAGTTGCGATGAAATTGAGCTCATTGCACCTTTCATTTCATTAAATACGACGCCTTTATACACCAGCTCGCTAGCGGGGTTATTGGGTTCCTCAAATTCAACCCTGTGGCCCTCTTGCGAAAAGTCCAGTGGGTCGAGTTTGGCAAAAAATACCGCGTCGAGGTAGACCTCTAACAGATTATTAAAGTCTTTTTTGTTTTGGCTGGCAAAGGGGTAGGCGGTCCAGTCGGAGCTGGTAAAGGCGTTCATAAAAGTATTCAGCGAGCGGCGAATCATCATAAAGAATGGGTCGCGCACCGGAAAGCGTTTGCTGCCGCAGAGGCTGGTGTGTTCGAGTATATGGGCGACACCGGTAGAGTCAGTGGGTACGGTGCGCAGTGCAACCATAAATACATTTTCTTTATGGTCGGCGGCTAAATGGATATGGCGCGCGCCGGTCGTACTGTGTTGGTACTCTTCGTAGTCGATATCGAGTGATTCGATACGGGTAGACTGAATTAATTGAAAAGCCGGTATCTTTGAATTAGCCTCTGCATTCATAGGGTTTTGTCTGCCTGGTTTTTTTTAACAAATTGGGATTTAAGTTTCATAGCGTCAATGCCATCGATTTTGCAATCGATATTGTGGTCGCCGTCGACCAGTCGGATATTTTTAACTTTGGTGCCAACCTTAACGACTTGTGAGCTGCCTTTTATTTTCAGATCTTTAATAACCGTGACCGTATCGCCATCGTTAAGTGGGTTGCCGTTAGCATCGCTGATGGTATTTGCACTTGCCAGTGATTCATCTGTCGCGTTGGCAGTATACGAGAACCATTCGTGTCCGCATTCAGGACAGATTAACAGCTCCCGATCTGCATACGCGTGCGGTGAAGCGCATTCGGGGCAAGGCGGTATCTCGCTCATTGATTAATAAGTCTTATGTGATTCAGTGGCTGAAAATTATAGCGGAAAAACCCTGCCTACCCCAGTGATAGCGGTTAAATTTCCAGCGCTTTTTATTGCCTTAAGTGTTTTGGCTTAATGCTTATCTCCGGGGCGTCTGTTACCACTTGGGTTGCTGCTTTGTTTCGCGCATTGCCGACACTTTTGTCAATGGGTTTGGCATGCAGGCTGGTGGGGAGTTTCGGTGCCATTAGCTGTTTGAGGGTTTCGCTATCGGTCTCGTTATCCAGCCAGCGTGGGATTTCGTTGCTGTTGAGTAAAACGGGTTGACGCGAATGAATGGCGGCAAATTCGGGTGTCGCTTGGCAGGTGACGATAGCGCAGGAGTCAATAATTGCTTGTTCGCCGGTTTTTGGGTTTTTGCCTTCCCAGTGGTCCCAGATGCCGGCAAATACCAAGGCGTTATTGATGCTAGAGATTTCATACGCTTGTTTGCCGCTGGTGTTGCGTTGCCATTCGATAAAGGCGCTGGCAGGAATAATAGCCCGTTGGCGTTGAAATGGGGCGCGATAGGCACGGCTGGTGGTAATGGTTTCTGAGCGGGCGTTAAACATAGCAAATTTTTGCGATGGGCCGTCGGACCATGAGGGGGTTAGCCACCAGCGCATATCGGCAATATGGTTAATGCCTTGAGACTGGTAAATGGTAAGGACGGATTCAGTGGGGGCAATATTAAAACGCACCGGTAGTGGGTCGAGATCGATACTGAGCTCGGTAAGAAGTGCCCGCAGGGCAGGCGATTCGGTAATACTAAAGCGGCCACACATTCTTTTATTTTAACATGGTTTTTTCTAACGTTTTTTATTAGTTGTGGATCCGCGACAGATTTGGGTCGGTCGCCTGCTTTTAAACATCGGCTCAATTGGCACTGAATAGTCTAATGTAACATCAATCAATTTAAATGCTATTTTACGCCTATTAATGCTGAAGTCATTTGGCCCATGCTCATTGAATGGCGGCCACCTCGGGTGCTCGGTTCAATAATTCTAGATGTTGCAAGGTTGCCGCTATTAACTCAGAGTAAAACATCGCCGGTTTTGATATCGGGGAATTACTGAATTAGCGCGGTCAAAATGGATATTTTTCCATACAAACGAGACTGCCACAGAATGCGTGACTTATTTCCATAGTAAATTTAACCGGTGGGGTTTTAGGCTGCGTTAACGTCTTATTGTTTGTCTGCCAACGCTTGCTAAGGATTAACAATGGTGCCCGCCCCGATTCCTGATAATGCCACCGAACCCACGGTAAAACTATTCGAGGCTGCCATGGCTCAGTGCCAGCGGGCGGCCCAACTGATTCAGCTCGACGACGAGTATATGGCGTTGTTATCGCAGCCGCAAAACGAAATTATTGTTAACTTCCCGGTGCGTATGGATAGCGGCCAACTGCAAATGTTTACTGGCTATCGTATTCAGCACAATAATATTCTCGGTCCTTATAAAGGCGGCTTACGTTTTCACCCCGCGGTAGAGCTTGACGAAGTTAAAGCACTGGCAGCCTGGATGACATTTAAAAGTGCATTGGTTGGTATTCCCTTTGGTGGCGCCAAAGGTGGCGTCACTATCGACCCTGCAAAGTATTCTGAAACCGAAATCTGTCGTATTGTGCGCCGCTTTACTCATGCGTTGTCCGATAATATCGGCCCCGACCACGATATTCCCGCGCCCGATGTGGGCACCAATGCGCAAACCATGGACTGGATGATGGATACCTATGCCAATACCAATGCACCGGCGGTTAAGCAATCGGTTAAAGGGGTGGTCACTGGTAAAAGTGTCGAGTGTGGCGGCTCTCAAAGTCGTGAAGCGGCCACCGGGCAGGGCGTACTCTATAACCTGCGCCACTGGTGCGGGCAATTTGATGTTGCACTCGAAGATTTAACCATTGGCGTGCAAGGCCTGGGTAATGTGGGCGGCAATTTTGCCCGGCTGGCCCATGAAGCCGGATGTAAAATCACTGTGGCTGGCGATAACCACGGTACTTTGCATAACCCTGATGGTTTGCCCATTCCTGAGCTTATTGAATGGATTCACCAACATGGCAGTATCCGTGGCTTTACTGGTGCCGAATGGGTTGATAGTAAAGCGCTGTTTAGCACCCCGGTGGATGTGTTTGTGCCCGCCGCGTTAGAAAACCAGATTACCTTTGAGCGCGCCCAGTAAATGCAGTGCCGCTTGATTATTGAGGCTGCCAACGGGCCAACAACGCCCAAAGCGGAGGTGTATTTACTCACGCAAGGTGTCGAAATTATCCCCGATATTCTGGCCAATGCCGGTGGTGTGATTGTCTCGTATTTTGAATGGCTACAAAATAAGTCGGCGCATTATTGGGCGGCTGATGATATTCAGCAACGTCTGCGCAATTTGATTTGGGAGGCCTACGACAATGTCTTGCGCTGCAAGAGCAAGTTGAAATGCAGTACCCGTGAGGCGGCTTATGCGGTGGCCTTGTTTCGGTTACGCGAAGTTTACGACCGTCGCGGGATATTTCCCTGAGCCTTTTTTGCTAATCATTGCCAGAGCTTAATCTCACGCCTGTGCCAGCTCGTTATTATAGCGGTTTATGCATCGAATAAAGCTATAAACCGGAGACCGCTATGCTTTCCCAAATGGATGATTACCCCCTTCACCAGGCCGCCGAGACCATGCGTCACGTCGGCTCATCCGACCGCAATTTCTACGACCGCTATTACTTTAACTTGCACGGCAGCAGCGACGATTTATTTATGGTAATGGGGATGGGGCAATACCCTAACCTCGGCACCCAGGACGCCTTTTGCGTGGTGCGGCAGGGCGAGCAGCACCATGTGGTGCGGGCATCGCGTGAGCTGGGCCACGACCGTATGGACACCTCGGTAGGGCCGCTGCGCATTGAAGTGATAGAGGGTTTGAAAAAGGTGCGCTTTATTGTTGAAGAAAGCCCCGATCGACCTATTGCGCTGGATGTCACCTGGACAGGCGTGATACCCGCATTTGAAGAGCCGCGGCAGTATATTCGTAAACACGGCCGTGTACTTTTTGATTCATTGCGCTTTGCACAAACCGGTACTTGGGAGGGCACGCTTAGAGTGGCTGATAAAACCTACCAGGTCACACCCGACCGTTGGATGGGCAGTCGCGATCGCTCTTGGGGTATTCGCCCGGTAGGTGAAAAAGAGCCCGAGGGTATTCATGGTAGTACCCCAGTGATGGAGGGCATGTGGAACTACGCGCCCATGCAGTTCGACGACTATTCCATTTTATATATTGTTAACGAACACAATAATGGTGAGCGCGTGCTTGAAGAAGCTGTGCGGGTTTGGAACGATCCGGTGCGTGAGCCCGAGTGGTTGGGTCGGCCTGAGCACGAGCATAATGTCACCATACCACAGCCCTATACCACTTTTATGGATGGCTCTACGCTGCATTTTCCCGAAGCACCCGGCGGTGCATTTAGCGTCAAGGTCGAACCGCTTACCCATGTTTGGGTAATGGTGGGTACCGGATATGGCCTGGAGCCAGACTGGAAGCACGGAATGTACAAAGGCCCGCTGGTCGTTGAGCACTTTTCGTTGGATATGGAAAAAGACAAAGACCGCATGTTTGGCCTATGCGATAACGCCGCGCGCTTTACCACCACAAGCGGCGATGTGGGTTACGGCCTATTTGAATACGGATTTTTTGGTCAGTTCGATAAATATAAGATTGCTTAGAGGTTGACGCAATGGCAGTAGCAAACAAAGAAGAGATCGAAAAAGTATTTTTGGCCTTTGAAGCCGTGCATGAGCAATGTTACCTGGGTGAGTGTGACTGGGGTGAAATGGCAAAATACTTAACCTCCGATGTCGATTACACCGACCCAGGTTGGGGCCGGATGCATGGTACCGATATCGTCACGCAGTTTTTGCGTGACTCAATGGCGGGCTTAGAAGCATGGGATTTCCCCATGCGCTGGTACGCCATTGATGGCGACTACGTGGTAAAAAAATACAGCATGGTGCTTAATGAGCCGCTAAAAGCCGATGGCAGCCACTACGATATTTCTGGCGTATATATGATGAAGTACGCAGGTGATGGCAAGTTTAGCTGGGTTGAAGATCAGCTGGATATGAACCATTTTATTCATGTGGCTAAAAATAGTGGCTGGCGGCCTGGCCCTGGATTTCAAAACCCAGGCGATGTCAGCTGGGACTAGAATTTAAGGGCCAACATCTAAGAATTAGCATTTAAGGACTAAACCTTATGGCAGAGATTCATCAAGCGATCTGTCGCGTTTGCCCGGCGTATTGCCAAATACTGGCCCATGTCGACGACGGTAAGCTGGTTAAAGTCACTGGCGATAAACACGACCCTTACTTTAAAGGTTATACCTGCCCCAAGGGTCGCGCCTTGCCAAAACAACACAATAACCCGGCGCGTTTGCTGCACTGCCAAAAACAAAACTCCGATGGTAGCTTTGGCAATATCGACAGCGAACAGGCAATGGATGAAATTGCCGCCAAAATCCAATCCGTTATCAACGAGCATGGCCCGCGCTCGGTCGCGATTTACGGTGGAACCGGCCAGGTCTCCAGTCCGGTATCACCCTCGGTGGCGGTCTCGTTTTTAATGGGGCTGGGGTCGCCCATGCACTTCACCTCCAGCACGATCGACCAGCCCGGTAAACACATTGCGATGGCGGCGCACGGTTTATGGAGCGGGGGTGAGCTGAGTTTTGATAGCGCCGATAGCTGGATTATCGTCGGTGCCAATCCAGTTATTTCCAAAGCCAGTGGTGCGCCGGGTAATAACCCGGCACAGCGTTTAAAAGAAGCACAAGAGCGTGGGCTCAAGCTGATTGTGATCGACCCTCGCGAAACCGAAACGGCAAAGCGTGCGTTTATTCACTTGCAGGCCAAACCTGGTGAAGACTCAAGTGTATTGGCGGGCTTGCTGCATATTATTATTGCTGACGGTTTTGCCGATAAGGATTTTATTGCCAGTGACGTTGATGGATTCGAGGTCTTAAAACGCGCCGTAGCGGGGTTCACACCCGACTATGTCGCGGCGCGCGCTGGCCTTGATGCAAGACAGTTAATTAAAGCCGCCCATGCCTACGCTAACGCGGTAGGGCAGCGTGGTCGCGGTGGTGCAGTGACTATGGGTACCGGCCCCAATATGTCTTTACATGGTAGCCTCAGTGAGTATTTAGGTTATTGCTTGATGTCGGTATGCGGCTACTGGCCACGTGAAGGTGACACGGTTACCAAGCCCAATGTACTCACACCCGCTTATGAGGCAAAGGCGCAGGCAATGCCGCCGTATAAAGGTTGGGACTACCCAGACAAAATGCGGGTGCGTAATCTAACTAAAACGGCCAGCGGCATGCCGACCGCGGCACTGGCCGATGAAATACTATTAGATGGCGAAGGGCAGGTAAAAGTACTGATTGCCATGGCCGGCAATCCGATGATGGCCTGGCCCGACCAGCTGAAAACCTACGCTGCTATGCAAAAGTTAGAGCTGCTGATTGTGCTCGACTATCATATGACGGCTACAGCAGAACTGGCGCACTATGTGATACCGCCGAAGTTATCACTGGAAACACCGGCGACAACTCAGCTCTGTGAAGGCAATAAGCACTATGGTTATGGTTTGGGTTTTGATCAGCCCTACGCCAGTTACGCGCCTGCGATTGTCGAGCCACCTGAGGGGGCCGATGTGGTAGAGGAGTGGGCGTTTTTTTATGGCCTGGCGCAACGCATGGGTTTGCAGCTATTTGTTGCAGGGCAGGCGGGTTGGGATAAATTCCAGGAAGCAGCCCCTGCCTTTGCTATGCTCGATATGGAAAACCCGCCGACCACCGATGATTTGCATGGTTACTTAACCGCCAATGCGCGAGTGTCGCTTGATACAGTAAAGCAGCACAAGGGCGGTAAGATTTATCCGGTCGATGAAACCGTGCGAGCTAAAGACAGCAATTTTACCGGCAAACTTTGTATCGGCAATGCAATGATGATGCAAGAGCTTGCCGGAGTGTACCAAGAAGACTATAGGCAAAAGCAGGCGACCGAAGGCTTTCCTTACCGCCTGGTCTGTCGGCGTCTAAATGGCGTCATTAATTCAGCCGGTAGAGAAAACCCCGACAGTAGCGAAAAAGCCTATAACCCCGCGTATATGCATCCGAATGACTTACAGGCATTGCAATTAAGCGACGGTGATACAGTGACTATCCGCTCGGCACACGCAGCGATTAAAGGCGTGGTTGAAAGTGATGCGGCGTTGTTGCGCGGCTTGATTTCAATGCCGCATGCCTTTGGTGGTATTCCCGGCCAGGATGATGATAAGCTCTGGGCCATGGGTAGCAATACCGGGCGGCTATCGCCAGTTGATAGCGATTACGACCCGCTGACAGGTATTCCACTAATGTCGAATATTCCGGTGCAGGTGATGGGTGAAAACTAGCGGGAGCAGCGGGTGCTGGAACTAACGCTTATCTTATCGGTGTTTGCCATCCAATGGTTGGCGTTCGTTCCTGCCTATGCGTTTAAAACCGAACGCTATTACGATTTAACCGGCAGCCTAACCTATACCTCGGTTATGGTGATTGCGCTACTGGCTGTTCATCGTTTGGATTTTCGGGCGATATTACTGGCGGCCTTGGTGATTACCTGGTCGCTACGTTTGGGTGTGTTTTTATTTTCGCGTATTAGCGCCGCGGGCGGTGACTCGCGCTTTGAGCAAATAAAAGTTGCGCCGCTGCGCTTTTTTAAAGTGTGGACCTTGCAAGGTGTATGGGTCACGTTTACTGTGTCTGCGGCATTGCTTGCCATTACCTCCACTGTGCAGGCGGCGTTTGGTGTGATTAGCGCACTGGGTTTATTGCTGTGGTTAGTTGGCTTTGCCTTGGAAGTCATTGCCGACCAGCAAAAAAGCCGGTTTCGCTCAAACCCCGATAATGCCAATGCATTTATTTCTACTGGCCTATGGTCTTTTTGTCGTCACCCCAACTATACCGGCGAGATTTTGCTCTGGATCGGTATCGCATTGATCGCCTTGCCGGTGCTTGAAGGCTGGCGCCTTGTCGGCTTATTATCGCCGGCCTTTGTTGCGCTGCTATTGATTCGCGGCAGTGGTATTCCCCTGTTAGAACGTGCCGCCGAAACAAAGTGGGGCGATACTGAAGCCTACCAACGCTATAAGGCAAACACGCCACGCTTGTTTCCTGGCTATTAGGCATAGATGGCTCGAGCCCTGGTGTCTGGCCGCATTTGGTGGCCGCATCGATTCCGCAATACCACTTGTGCGTAGCCTCTGTCGCGGCGGCGGTCGAAATACTAAGACTGTGGCCTAACTGCAAAGGCTATGGCCTAAAATGCATAGCAAGTTGTCCTGAAAAACCACGGGCTAACAGCCACTAACGCTGCAAACTTCCGCCTCTAACTTCAGCCATTTGGTGCTAACTAACGGCGCCACAGTGGTGATCACCAGCTGACATGTGTTATGTGCTCATGGGTTATATGCTTAAGTGGGCACTTTTTACGCTGCCTGTTGGTGAAGGCTTTGCAGTGATTAGCGTAGTAAGGAAGGTAAAATGGCAATTAGTGTATTTGATTTATTCAGTGTTGGAATTGGACCCTCCAGCTCGCATACGGTGGGGCCGATGCGTGCGGCGCGACTGTTTGCCCAATCGTTGGCTCAGGGCGAACGATTGGCAAAGGTACATCGCGTAACCGTAGAGCTATTTGGCTCGTTGGGCGCAACCGGAAAAGGCCATGGCACACCTAAAGCCATTTTATGGGGACTTAGCGGTGAGAAACCCGAAGACTCCGATATTAATGCGCTAGAGGCGCAGCTGATTGATATTCGCCGTGATAAAAAGCTTGACCTGTTTGGTAGCAAAGATACTGGCGGTAAAAGTATTGAGTTTATTGAGTCGCGCGACTTGCTGTTTAGTCGCCATCGCAGCTTGCCATTTCACAGCAACGGTATGCAATTTATCGCATTAGACCAATTTGGCTTATTGGTTGACTGCAAGGTTTACTACTCTGTTGGTGGTGGTTTTGTGATTGATGTTACCGCCAAAGTGCATAAGGTAGAAAATGAGGTGCGGCAGCAGGCCAGGAGCTGGTTTGAGGTGTACGACATTGACAGCAAACATCTGCATATCAAAGAGGGTAAACCTTGGCAGGTTGTAAATGACTGCGCGGCTAAATTAAAAGCCCAATGTATAGTGGTGGGCTCAATGGGGCGCACCGGCATTGTTGGCAAGTTAATTGGTAATACCGCTGAGAAAGTGATTAACCACGCTAGGTCAGACCTGCTGGTCATATAAAAGTACACCCAATAAAATGCCGATAAAAAACCTAGAAGAAAGAAAAAAACAGTTTGATTTAGGTCAATGTTTATTTACCTCTAATCCGTAGAGTTCGTATTGAGTTTGGCTGTTTTCGTCGAAAACTAAGTCCGTCGAATTCGAATCGATCACAGGAGGGCATATCATGAAAGCTGAAGATAAGCAGGTGCTGGGCGAGTTGGCAGTAGTTTTAGGTGTTATCGCTCTGGTGGCAATCGCGCTGGCATACTTTTGCAGCGGAGCGGGTTAAGAGCAGTCGCTCAACGACTGCGATTTAAAACTGAGAGTGGTCGATTAGTCTTTTCGCGCATAATTCTTACTTTTTGCTAACTATCCAATTTGATCTTGTCAGATGATAATTTCGGGCAGCCGAGTTACTTTCTTTTTCGTCAGCTTCGCTGGCAACAGATTATGTTGGATAACCCATGTCGTCGATCCCAGAGCAATATGCTTCGAGCACCATCACGGCCAGTATGCCGCTGGTTCAAATTCATGGTATAGACGATGTCCGTCTCGATACAGTGGCAAAGCCGGTTTGCGGAGAAAACGATGTGCTGGTAGCCGTGCAAAACTGCGGGATTTGCGGTTCTGATCTAGGCTATATCGCCATGGGTGGTTTACTTGGCCCCGGTAAACCAATGCCACTAGGGCATGAGATGTCTGCCCGTGTGCTTGAGGTGGGTACGGGGGTCAGTGGTGTGTCGATTGATGATCGCGTTGTCATTAACCCAATGGAGGTTGACCCCCCTATTGGTAACATGGGTAGCGAAGGTGGCTTTGCGCCTTATCTACTAGTGCGTGATGTTGCCAGTCACCCTGAGGCTTTGCACGCAATTCCTGATTCATTAGACGATGAGCAGGCCGCTTTGGTAGAGCCATTATCGGTCGGTATGCACGGTGTTCACCGCGGTGAAGTGACCGCAAACGACAAAGTGGTTGTATTTGGTGCTGGCACCATTGGGCTCTCAATTGCGATGGTATTGCTGCACTACCAGGTTAAGGATGTTGTGATTGTCGATACCTCCAAACCCCGGCTGGTTAAAGCAGCTGAACTGGGGTTGCATACGCATTGCGTGGGAGAGGGCGATTTAAGCGCGTTTTTGCAGCAGCATCATGGCATTGTAAGTAGTTATGGTATGCCGATTCCTGCCACCGATGTTTACTTAGAGGCGACCGGGGTAGGCGCGGTATTTGAGCAAATGGTTAGCCTTGCCAAAACACAGGCAAGACTGGTGGTGGTAGGTGTCCATAAAGCGCCGGCAGCAATCGACCTGGTGTCGGTATTATCCAAAGAGCTATCGATTCGTGGCGCAATGGCATACCCCGATGAGTTTCCTGCAGTGATTGATATGTTAGCCAGCACCAGTTTTGATCCGGCGCATTTAATCACCCATCGCTACCCACTAAGCCAGTTTCATGATGCATTGGCAATGGCTCGCGATACCGAGCAGGCGGTCAAGGTGATGATTGATTGCCAGGGCTGATTATTAACCCTGGCTAGCGTAAACTGCGTTGGCGGCTGCAACTGCATGACCACCGGCAATAGCCAGGCCTTGCCTTATCAAGGCATTTTCTAGCGCACTTAAACATAGCCGCACATTGGTAGTGTTGGAGGCATAGCCCATTAAGCCAATGCGCCAGACTTTACCTGCCAGCGCACCTAGCCCTGCGCCAATTTCCAAATCGAACTCATTAAGCAAAATGCCGCGAACGGCTGCATCGTCAACACCATCGGGAATACCGACCAGGTTAAGTTGAGGCAGGCGGTCGGCCTCATCGACAACAAGCGATAAGCCCATGCGTTCAAGCCCGGCACGCAACGCCAGGTGATTGTGCCGGTGTCGTGCCCAGCAAGTTTTAAGACCTTCCTCTTTTACAATGGTAAGCGCTTCGTGCAATGCGTAAAGTGAGTTAACTGGTGCAGTATGGTGGTAGGCGCGTTTGGTGCCGCTGCCCCAATAACCCATAACCAGATTTAAGTCGAGAAACCAGCTTTGCACCGGGTGCTTTCGACTTTTAATGGCTTCAACCGAGCGCTCGCTAAAGGTGACTGGCGATAAACCTGGCACGCAAGACAAGCACTTTTGTGTACCTGAATACACAGCATCGGCGCCCCAGCCGTCGATATCAACATTAATGCCTGCAAGGCCGGTAACGGTATCGACAATTGATAACATACCAGCGTCGGTTGCCATTTTGCACAGCGCGGCAGCATCGCTTTGCACACCGGTAGAGGTTTCTGCATGGACAAAAGCTAACACTTTAGCTGAGGGGTTGGCTTTAATCGCTGCGGCAACTTTATCGGTATCGACAGCCTTTCCCCAGTCGTCCTCGACCATTACCGGCGTTGCGCCGCAACGAATCACATTTTCTTTCATGCGACCACCAAAGACACCGTTTTGGCAAACAATAACGGTATCCCCCGGTTCAATAAGGTTAACAAAGCAGGTTTCCATACCGGCAGAACCTGGCGCCGAAATCGGCAGGGTTAATTCGTTGCTGGTTTGAAACACGTATTGCAGCAGGCTTTTGACTTCATCCATTAATTGAATAAAGCTGGGGTCTAAATGACCAACCGTTGGTCGTGACAGCGCGCCTAAAATACGCGGGTTAACATCGGAAGGGCCTGGGCCCATTAGGGTGCGTTGTGGGGGATAAAAACTCATAAATATTTGTCGCTAAGTTTGTTGTCGTGATGTAGTGGACACGGGTTTCGACTTCGTGGCCGCCAGCA
>CBFHXO010000090.1:0-12405 GCA_965659815.1 Pseudomonadales bacterium | reverse complement strand
CAACGACAAGCTGGCACAAAAGGCTATTGAGCGCTTGCGAGGGGCATGATTTTAACCCAGTGATAACATAACGCTAAGACACTTTAGACGTCAATGCGTCGGCCTCTTCTTCAATGGCGCGCGATACGTAAACCGGCAGATCGCTGCTTAATTCTTTTTCGTACACCACCAGTCTTGCGATATTCGCCGCATTCAATACCGCCCCGGCAGACAGTAGCAACATACCATTGCCAGCAACAATGTCACGAGTTAACACCATATCTTCTTTGAGCTGATTAACCGTAAGGCGCCGCTCGTTATGCTGGTCAATAACAAAGCGCCCTTCCTCCAACAAAGTAATAAACAAGTCGATCAGGTGCCCATCAAAACGATGACCTTCCGCTTTCTTTAATGCGGCTTTGACTTCGTCTTCACGCAACGGCGCTGTAAGCGCGTCATTATTAACTAACTCGTCATAGTATTTGGCAATATGAATAAGCTTGGCACCCATCGGAATTTGCTCACCACACAGCCTATCAGGATACCCTTTGCCATCTTCACGCTCGGCCTGGTGACGAATATAACCGGAAGCAATTTTTAGCGCCGGCACAGACATCAATAGGGCCTCACCGACCAGGCAATGCTTGCGAAAAATATTTTTCTGGTTGGCATTCATATCACCGTAATTCATTCGGGCGATATCATCGGGCAAGCTTAGCTTGCCAATATTCACCAATAGCGCACCGTAGTAAACCTGCTCTATTTCTTCATCACTGAGATTTGAAGCGATTGCCAGTATCCGGCAAATTTCAGCAATACGTTTGCTTCTGCCCGAGGGGGACTTACGCCCCATTTCTACCAGGCTGGAAAAAACCTCCACCGAATTGCGGTAGGAGTCGGTTAGTTTACGATTCAGCTTTTTAACCGCCACAGCCGCTTTACGAATAACCGCAGTGCGCTCCTCAACGGTTTGCTCTAGAGAAGCGTTAATATTTTGCAATTGCTCATTTTGCTGCTGGGTAATAGCTTGTAGCCGATCGCGCTCTAGCTCCAGCTCGCGCGAGTAAACCGCGCGCTGCAACACCGCTTTTAGCTCATCGTTATCCCAGGGCTTGGTACAGTAAGAGAATATCTGACCCTTATTAATTGCTGCAATAGTCGATTCGATTTCAGAGTAGCCAGTTAATAATACTCTTACCGTCGATGGTGACCGAATGTAAACTTGCTCTAAAAACTCAGCACCATTCATTTGCGGCATACGCATATCCGAAACCACCAGGTCAATGGCTTGCTCGGCGATAATCGCCAGACCTTCTGCGCCGCTTTCTGCGGTATAGATTTCCCATCCGGTGCTGCGGCACAGGCGACGCAACGCGAGCAATACCGATTTCTCATCATCGACAAACAGTACGCTAATTTTAGCTGCGTTTTCAGCGAGGAGTGTAGGTCTGTTTTCGCTCATGGCTTAACCGGCATGGGGTTGAGTGTTTGACTGTATCGCGGACGGAAATTGGTAGTGCTTTCTTAAATGCGCCACCAATATGCTGTTAATAGTTGTCCAGTTAACGGCCCAGTTTATTGCATTGTGTGAATCAGCTGAATCATCACAGGCAATAACGGCGTTATCGATATTAATCACACGATGACTTTCCAGACCTTTTTCCATTGCGCAATTATTCGTACTGATAATAAACTCGGCTTGCTCGGCATTATCGATAATATCAAACCCCCAACAGCGAATAAAAAATTGCAGCACCTGCGTTAGCTCAGCATCGTGTACCGAGAGATAAAACCGCGCCATCACTGCATTATCTGAAACTGCATCAGCCAACTCATGCAGCTCAACCTGGGTAGGGTCAGCAGACTTGCTGGCGTTGTAAGCACCCGCGCGTGCCGCCGCACCAAGCTCGGCAATAAAAGCATCGTTATCTTGCAGGGCAATACCTACCGCTGCCAAATCCTGGTAAGGGTTTTCAAGCCTCACAAAGCGCGAGCAAGGCGCGCAAGCCATAATATCGGCCAAACGATTGGCAACCGCGACAATCGCAGCCAGGGTTTTCGCATCATCATTTGTCACTTTGCTATCGATCACTTTATTACCGACAACGCTGACAGCATCGATATCAATTTGCCAATGGCTTAATATCGCGGCTTTGGCATACTGATTATTAAAACCAAAGGTTTCCAGTTCAGCCTGTTCTAACTGGTAATTAGCGCCTAACACTTCGGTATAGGCTTCAGGAAAGCTATCGGCCAATACACAAATACCAATATTATGCAGGCAAGCGGTAAAGTCGGGGCTGACTTTAAAATTTAATTCCTGGGCAATCACTTTTGCAATAGCGGACGAGGCAAGGGAGCTACGCCAATAGCTGGATGCATCGAGCACCTGCCAGGCTTTCATTGAGCTGGTGGTATCAATCATTGATAAGCAGCGTGCCATATTGGCAATTTCATCCACACCTAGCAATACCGCTGCCTGGGTTATATCGGTGACTGGGTTTTGCTGACCAAAAAAAGGCGAATTAACCACGCGCAGCAAACGAATGGCGAGCGCGGCATCTTTTTTAATGAGCGAGGCAACGGCTGCTACAGACGCATCGCCACTCGCAAACAAACGATTGAGCTCAACTAACACGGCTGGCAACACCGGCAAGTTTTTTACCCGCGTAGCAAGCTGTTGCTGGTACTGATTCAAACTACTGACCCAATGATCCGTTGCAGGCAATATTATGCACTGCAGGGTTATCTTTAGGACTTTTTACTACGACAAGCCCACCCACAACACGGGTATCAATCGCAAAGGGAAATGCACTCACACGGCCGAACTCAACTGCCAGGTACTCGGCCTCATCGGATAAAGGGTCGGCGGCCGCCACACCTGCCACCGCACTTTGCTTAAGCTGCTGTTGAATTTTTGCTTCGACGTCATGGTCAACAATATCTGCCAGTCGATTACCAATCGCGAGCCGCTCACCGGCAATGGCAATGGCACGGGCATTAGCCATTACCACCTGGCCATGCTTATCGATACCAAACAGTGGCAACGGAATATTCTGCACAATACCATGCATCATTTTTAAACCGCTTTCAATTTTTTTCAGGTTGCTCACGGTTTCATCGAGACCTTGCTGCTGAGCTTCAATTTGTTTTTCAAGCTGACCATTTAATTCTGCCAGTTGATGGTTTTGTTGATTAACCAATTCGAGTAACTGCTGGTTTTCCTGCTCCAGCCGATATTGAATAAAGCACTGGCGCAACATGGTTTTGAGTTCTTCGTCGTTCCATGGCTTACCCAGATAACGGAACACTTCACCCCTATTGATGGCCGAAAGAATAGTGGCTATGTCGGCAAACCCTGATAACACCACGCGCACCACATGAGGGTGCTCGTGCTTAACTCGTTCAATCAATTCAATGCCACTCATATCGGGCATACGCTGGTCGGCAACCATCACTTGCACCGGTTGCTCGGCAAGCACTTCCAATGCTTCTAAACCTGAGGAGGCAGTGATCACGTTAAAATCCTCACCTCTTAGCAATCGCCTTAGCGAACGCAAAATGCCCGGCTCATCGTCTACGCACAGTAAATTGGCTCTATTGTCGCTAGTCATTTTTCCACCAGTCGTTGTTTTGCAAGCTATTGTTTTTGATGAACATTATCTTTCGGCCTCGTTAAGCGCCCAACTTGCTATTTGAACAGAGCACATTGTAAAAAAGCATGCGGGCACGCGCCGAATGCTGATAAAAATTAAGCTCTTCTGTAGAGTATAGCTTTGAAAGTCGGGCTGTCGAATACCCCCACGGTAACGAAGCTAAACCCTAGCTAGGCGTATTCTGCTGGTCCTCATCGAGCTTTGGCCCAGCGACAAGCAGGCTCACAGTAAAGCAGGTGCCCTTACCCTCTTCACTCTCAACCTCTATCACGCCCTGGTGCGCATCGATTACGCTGCGAGCAATATGCAAACCAAGCCCAGTCCCCTTTCCAGGCGCTTTAGTGGTAAAGAAGGGGTCGAAAATACTCACCAGTTTCTCTTCGGAAATACCACTACCGGTATCAATTATTGAGATTTCCACCCGTTCATTAATACTCTCGGTGCGTAGGGTGACCGTACCCTGCCCTTCAATCGCATGCGAGGCATTGATTAACAGGTTAAGAAATACCTGCGCCAGTTTGCCGCTATTGCAACGCACAGCTGGCAACGTGCCAAAATCGCGAACTATTTCGACCTTATACTTCATTTCATTCCAGGCGACGTTGATGGTCTTTTCTATCAACTCATTAATATCGGCTTCTTTATAATCGGGCGTATTTACCCGGGAAAAATCCGATAAGTCGGCAACAATTTTTCGAATGCGCTTAACACCGTCAATCGACTCATCTAACAAATCATTTAGGTCGGGCAACATAAATTCCAGGTCGGCCTTTTGCAACACCGCATTAAGCTGCGCTTGCAGCTGCTGTTTTTCTTCAGCCTTTCTCGGCAGCGTGCTGCCCGGCGGCTGCTCATTGTCCTCGCTAGCGCTGATAAATCGCTGCTGTAGTTCAACGACTTTACGCAAATCATCAATATACTCGCGCAACGTACCTAAGTTACTGGAGATAAAACCAATTGGATTATTAATCTCATGTGCCACACCGGCAGCAAGCTGGCCTACTGAGGCCATTTTTTCAGACTGCAGTAGTTGCAAGTTTGATTTCTTTAGCGTGGCAATGGTGTTGTCCAGCTCGATATTGGCCAGGTACAATTCTGTAGCCCGCTGCTCCAGCATCTCTTCTGCCAGCTTTCTGGCTTTGCGCTCGCGCTTAAGCGTTTTTTGAATCGCATCGTACTCGGCTGCCTTGTCGGCATTACTTAATCCCTTGTTAGTCAATTCATCATTAGACATTACGTGTTACCACCAACTGACAGTGATCTTCTCCTTCATGCATATCGAGCGGCATACTGATTGTCATATCTTCTTGAAATACTTCCGCTGCACTTTTTAGCATACCCAACGCAAGCCAACAGAGCTTTTTCGCCGAGCGGTACTCCAAAACCATTTCGTTTTCGCTCGATGATTTAACGACAATCGACGGCGTTTCGGCCTGCTTATTTAGCTTTTTCACTTCCATATGAATAATCGAATCGAGACCCTCGAGCATCTCCCACATAGTTTTTGGCTCGAATACCTCAGGCGGAACCGATGCATGCAATTTAGGAAATAAATAAACGCCAAAGGCTTCAACCAGGTCATTGGCTGGCACAGCAGTTTTTTCCGATAGTGCACTAACAATCGCAAACAGCTCCTCATCGGGGTAAAACTCAGTTGAAATGAAAACGCCGTCTGTGGCCAGCGCGCAGCCATCAATCACATCGTTCCACATTTGAAAACCCATCTGCGTTTCAACCATTTCTTGTAGATGAGTAAAAATAACGCCTTTCACTATAGTATCCCCTTATAGAGATTGTTTTATACCGCTTGCGGAGTAGTGACAACATCTTCAGGGAAGGCATCCTTACCCTTGATTGGTAAAATCACCGTTAGCATAGTCCCCACGTCAACTTCGCTACTGGCTTTGATCTTACCACCGTGGGTCTCGGCAATACTTTGCGCAATATGCAAGCCCAACCCGGTGCCTTTACCTACGTCCTTGGTGGTATAAAACGGGTCGAAAATTGTCGCCAACTTGGCCTCGGGAATACCGCAACCATTATCAATAATATCGACTCGCACCTTGTTGTTATCGATCATAGCGGTGCGCAAAATAATTTCACCATTGCCTTCAACAGCATAGCCCGCATTAGACACCAAACTAAAAAACAACTGACCTAGCTTACCGCCATCCGCAATCACCGGCTTAATATCACCATACTCTTTAACGATTTGTGTACCTGTTTTAATTTCGCTAGATGCCAGTGTCAATGTACGATCGAGCAAATCATTAATGTTTTCTGATACCGTACTGGTCGCGTTAACATGGGTAAAATCCGACAAGTCGTCGACAATTTTTTTCACCCGGCCCGCGCCATCAATTGACTCATCAATCAAGTCGTTCAGATCGGCCAGCATATCATCGAGCCCCAGCTTTTCCTGCATGGCCAGTAGTTCGCCTATCGCCGTATTGGCTTGATCGCTGTTATTGCCCTGGCCCGCGAACTGTTCAATACACTGCTTCTGTTTGACAATAAGCTTTTCGATATCAACAATGTATTCTTGTAGGGTTGTTAAATTACTCGATATAAATCCAACCGGATTATTGATTTCATGCGCCACACCCGCAGCCAGCTGACCCACCGATGCCATTTTTTCCGACTGAACCAGCTGCATACGAGTTTCTTTTAATGCCTCCATTTGCACCTGGAGTTCAAGCGTTTGCTGCTCAATAGTCTGATTCCTACGCTGCACCCGCTGCCGCGACTCTTGCAAACTGTCGATAAAACGTTGCAGGCCATCGCTCAGCAAGCGAATTTCCAACGGCCCTTCGCGCAACTTAAAATTAAACGACTGCTCATCAACACGCTCAATAAGCTGCTCAGCTGCACTGGTTTGCGCAATTAACTTTTCTATAGGACTTACGATGTTGCTATTAGCCCAGCGCCATACAACAAAAAGTACAAACAGGTAATTAAGCAACGAGATTTGTGTAATGATCTTAAACCAGAGCTCGCGCTGTTTAAATTTTGACGCCGTCGTAGTTGCCTTTGCCTCAGCCCACTCGGTCATCAATTCAACGCTAGTTACAACGGCAATGGATTTATCATCAACCCGGTTAATTAAGGTGTTCCACTCTACACCCGCAGCTCCCTGGCTAAGCGATGCCGCCATTACCATGGTTGAAATATCCCTGACGTTATCATCCAAAACAGTAAAAATCAGTTTGTCATCCAGCTGTGGGGCAAGCTGCAATTCAATTAGGTCGACTATGTTTTGTAACTGGGTCGACTGCTTGGCAATACCACTGGCCAAGTAGGCCTGCTGAGCATTAAAAAATAAATCGATGGTGGTGAACCACTGCGATAATGCGGTTTCAAGGTGAGCGACATCGCGCAGTGCCAGCACGCTAAGCTCATTATTTTTGCGCGCATCCTCACGGCTTTGGTAACTGGCTAATATTGAGGTAGCAGCGAGCAGTGCACCAAGCAAGCACACTAAAACGACAATCAATGTTTTTGTCGAAATCTTCACTGTTTAAACGGTCTAAGCCTACCCGTACAAAAAAATTAGCTAGTTCACTGCAAACACAGGCCGCGTGGTCAATACGGCCTCCATGGTGGTCAACTGCGCCCGGTCGCTGCATTGCTTGCCACTGGCAAAGCGCTTGCCAACAATCGATTCAAATGCCTGCTGGGTAGCACTCACCTGCCAGCCCGAGCGGTTGACGATATCAACCACCTCACCGTCGGGCGCTACCGCCCAAGTAATCGCAGCGGTTTGTCGATCGACTTTTAGCTCACCGCGGTATAGCGCACCCAGTATCGCTCCGTTATCGTCCAATACCTTGGCCAGCGTGACTGAACTTCGGTCAATACCCGGTGATGCACCATCAAACTCAGCGTCTAACTTCAACAACAGGCTGGCAGAAACCGGCTGATCAACCAACTCGATATTGGTCGCGGTATCAAAACTTGCCCTGGCGGTTTCGAATAACTCGTTTTTTACAATTTCTTCGGCCCAGGCCAACTCGGTCACCATCAAGGTTTTAATACCGCAGCGCACTACAACCTCGGCCAATGGCAAGGCCTTTGGCTGAACAACTAACGCATCGCGCTGCAAAACAAATTGCTCTTTCACCATTAAGGCTCGCAAAGCGGCCAAATCCATGCCGCGTAATTGATTTTTAAAACTATCGCTTTCAATATTTGGCTTGTAGCGATTACGGCAACGCTGAAAAGTAAAGTCTTTCACCTGCATATTCATATCAATGGCCCAGGCTATTTCTACCAGGCCCCACTCGCTGGTTTCTGAACGCACATGCACATAACCAGTGGGCGTGTCACCTTCAAACACCATATACAATGTATGACGACCCAACTCACTGAAGTGCAATGCATGCGGTGGCACACGCAAAGCCACCTGCTCGCGTATCGACTCATCGATAGTGCGGACAACCGAGCGGTAGCTGCTGGCATCGGGGTACATTTTTTTAATTGATTCAGCCGGGTCACGCAGCGCACAAAACGCCTGAGCATAAGCCATTGAAGGCAGCACGAGTGATAGTAATGTCACTATTGACAAACAACGCATAATTAACTTTTTCATCTCAACCATCCTGAATCACTAATGTTGTTTAAATGGCACGATTAACGCTTATTCAATGGAAAATAACGATAGCGAACCTGGATACTGAATACCGACTGGCGATGCTTACCGGCGGCATCAAGATCGCGTGAATACTGTGAGCTTAACGTCCAGCTGTTATCCAGTGCATAGCGAATACCGACTGAGGTATCCAAGGTATCGCTGCGTTTGCCCAGCGCTTGCTCGCTGGAAAAGTAGCGCAGCTGGGTAAAGGCGATTATATTTTCGCGCTGGTTGCGAACATTCCACTCCAGCTGACCATTGCGCACTTCCTGATCGTTGTTTTGCCCCAGCGATAGCTCGGCATAAAAACCCTGCAAGCCACGATAGTAGCGAAGATCCAAGCCAAGTCGCTCGCGTTCAATATTTTTAAGCTTGCTTCGATACCACGACAGACCATAAGTCAAATTTTCATCTCTTAGCGAACCCACTCTGCCGGCGAACACATAGGAGCCGTCCTGACGATCCAGTGACTGCCCCCCACCAGTGGTTGCACTCACTTCGTACTCAAAGTGCTTTAACTGCTTATTTAAACTCACACCCCAGTCAGCTTTAATGCCAAGGTTTTTTGGTTGGGCATACTGGCGCAAAGTGCCATTAGTATTAATGGCATGCTCCAGGCCATAAGGCACTTCCATATGGCCGATACGGATATTGGGCAAGTTGCCTGGCAGCGCTGTGTAATTAAAATTAAAAATGCGATACACAAATTCGGTATCGTCTTCATCCTGAAAAAAGCCGGGAAAACTCTGCGTATTGTGAAGTCGGGTTATATAACCCTGCAGTAGTAATGTACCAATATCGTTTTTACTGCCCGACAAAGTGGTCAGCCAGTCGAAACCTGCTGCATGGGTATAGGCAATGGGATTTTGCGCGGTGAGATGCGAACCACGGCTACTAAAATCTAGCGCCAGGCGACTATTGTCGACTGCAGAATCCGCCATCAGGCGAATACCGCTTTCAGCAAAAACCGACTGCGACAGAACTAACGACATTAGCATGGCACGACCCAGACTAAAGCGCGAAAATGGAGCAAAAAAACGCCGAATAACACACAGCGTATTCATACGCATGTCCTTTATAAATGTATTTATAGATGCCTTGTAAAAATGATGCTTTTTAAAAGCATTGCAGCAGGCAATCTAACAGGTTCTTCCTTGTGCAAATAACAAACAGGCCGCAGTTAAATACAGCTGGATTGCAAGCAAATTGCACTAAAGGCGGGCTAAAACGGCAATTGAACAGCTTATACCTAGTAATAACCTCATTTGATTATAGTCAGAATTGAAAAAATGCTGGCCCAATCGTGCTTTATAAGTTATATTTATAACTGTATATTTATACAGTATAATTACTGCAGAGCAAACCATAAAGCAGCCAATACAGAGCCAAGAGCACCCCGCCCTACATTGTTGTTGTAAAGCTCAATAAGCAAGAAAAACCAAGCAATAACAATAGAGTAATAACAATTAAGTAATAAAAATGTTGAACAGCAAAACCAATAAAATCCAAGCTTTACTGGAGCATCCTTCACTTTGGCAAGCCGCTCAAGGCCCCTTACATGGTGAGGCTAATAGCCCAAGCTGTGTGAGCACTGGATTTAAAGCGCTGGACCATATCCTTAACCAGGGCGGCTGGCCACTGGGGCAGCTGATTGAATGCCTGACGCCACAAGCAGGCTGTGGTGAGCTGGATTTATTTTTTCCAGCCATTGCACAGAAACTGCAATCGATATCACCAACAACTCATTCTGTTAGAGAAAAAAACGATTCGACAACGGCGGTATTACCCATTGTATTAATTGCCCCGCCCTACCAACCTTGTTTGGAAGGCTGGCAGCAGCGGCTTAAACAGACGCCACCACTGTGGTGGGTCAAAACCGCCTCACTCGATGAGCGACTTTGGGCCGCCGAACAAATACTGCAAAGTAATAGCGCCAGTGTTGTGATGCTTTGGTTGCATGAACATGGCTTGCATAAACATGGGGCATATGAATATGGGCCACATAAGAACAGACAAAGCAAAAAGCCGCACTCAAAAACATCATCAGTAATAAAAACCTCACAACTACGCCGTTTACAGCTGGCAGCCAGGCGCAGCCATAGCCTGGTTATTATGCTGCGTAACAGTAAAACCCGGCAGCAGCCATCACCAGCACCCTTTAGAATAACCTTGACACCCAGTGCCAAGTCGCAGCAAACGGTACTCACGGTTAATATTGTTAAACAACTGGGTAGCTGGGGCGGGCAGCAGGTGAATATTCCCTGGCATAGTCGCCTACAGTACACCTCACCACCGGCCGAGCAATGGCCGGTGTATATACCGGCAGATCAACAGGCTTTAATGCCAGGAAAAGATAAAACAGCGACTAGTACTGTTCAGCTTCAAGCATTATCTGGCTCAAGTACAAAATGGTCATAGTCGCTGATGCTCTGGCTATCCATATACCTACCCTTATTGCCTCTAGAGGTTTTTAATCATTCGAAGCCGTTATCGGAGGCAGGTTTAAGCGATAGCGCTATTAATAACGATATCGAACGTCCATTGGTTATTAGTGTTCGGCACAAAGTCTTATTATGCAACCGGGCTGCCAGCCAATGCGGTATTGAACCCGGAGTTGCGATTAATACCGCTCGAGGACTGAGCGATACATTGTTAATTGCAGAGCGCGACCCGCAAAAAGAACAGCGTTTGCTGCAACACCTGGCCGAGTCAGTTTATCAATTCAGTTCAGCCGTCAGCTGCTATAACAATCACCGCAGCGAAAACAGTTTACTGCTGGAAATCGGCGGCAGCCTGCGGCTATTTAACGGCAGGCAGCAGCTCAAACAAAATATCAGCGAGATTTTGCATCAACACCCGTTAAACCGGCCCAGCGGTTTTCAACACCAGTTAAGTATTGCCAACACCCCTAAAGCCGCCGAGCTATTGGCGCGCTACCAATACCGGCAACAACAAAGCAGCAATAAAAGCCCTGCGAATAAAAAAAATATCAATAAAAACGCCAGGGGAAGTGATCAACTCAGTGCTATTCCTATCGGCTTGCTGGACCTGGCAGAGCAATCGCTTAGCCAGTGTCTGGATATGGGTATAACCCAGCTGGAGCAACTAAGACGCATACCGGCGGCTGCGCTGGGCAAACGCCTTGGCAAGGAAATTGTACTCTATCTGGAACAGTTAAGCGGTAAGCGTGCCGATCCGCAGCGATTAATTATGCTGCCCGCCTATTTTGAGCGCGAACAATTTTATATTGACGGCTTGCGTAGCCACACTGATTTAATGTATCCGATAAAATATTTGCTGAGTGAACTCTGCGCTTACCTGCAGGTAAGACAGTTACAGTGCCGTGGTATGCAGTGGTGCTTTCATCGCTTTAGTCGACAAAAAAATACCATTGCTATCCATTGCTCCGAGGCTTTGAATGACTACCAGGCACTGCTGACACTGATCACCATTAAGCTCGATCAACTGCCACTGGATTCTCCTGTTGAAACCGTTACGCTTAAAGTCACCGACTTTGAACAAAGCCATGTTGTGGTGGATGATTTTTTTGACCAGAAAAATCCGTCGCGCAATATTCATTTGTTGGCTGATAAATTAACCGCCAAGCTAGGCCCACAAGCACTGACTACTATTGTGCTGCATAACGATCACTTTCCCGAAGCCAGTAACCGCCCTCATCAATTTCAGCAAGGTCAAAGCAAACATGACTTGCAGCATAACTCCCTACCTCCAAGGCCAAGCTGGTTATTGCCTGCACCTGAACAATTATTCTGCATAGACAGCGATATTTACTATAAAAGTCACAAATTATTACTATTAAAAGGCCCGGAAAGAATCGAGGGAAAATGGTGGACGAATAGCGGAGCCAGTAGAGACTATTTTGTTGCAGCAAGAAAAAAATCGGCTAACAACAGCGCAGCGCAAAACCATTACCAGGCGTTTTACTGGATTTATTACGACAGAAAAATACAGCAATGGTATTTGCACGGTTTGTTCTCTTAGCTGTGTGAAATAAATAATATGTCTTACGCCGAATTACACTGCATCAGCAATTTTAGCTTTCTACGTGGAGCCTCACATCCGCAGGAGCTGGTTGCCGAAGCATCCCGGCTGGGTTACCAGGCGCTGGCAATTACCGAT
>CBFHXO010000089.1:0-12572 GCA_965659815.1 Pseudomonadales bacterium | reverse complement strand
CACGGTAACCCTTATTGCTAGCAATGAGCAGCTCAGCGATGTTCTCACTGCCAGCTTAACACCCAGCTATCAACTCAATAGCGCACAGCGCGCCACCGATGGACTGGCGTTATTAGAAAACAGCAACTCCAAAATAGTGTTTGTTGATTTAATTCTCGACGATATAGACGGCCTGTCGCTTATCGAAGAAATTCGCACACGCTACCGCTGCCTGCATATTGTCGCCATTATGTGCAAAAACGAACTTGCCTCTGTTGATTTAACCGCCGAAAGTATCACCTTAATGGCCGCACAAAGCGGCGCCAACGCAGTTTTTATTGCCCCCTTTAACCTGGCCGAATTACTGACCACTGTCGAACGGTTTTGCGAGGCTGCAATTGAGTCTGAAACAATTGCTTAACAAGCAATTGAGTTCGAGCTGAAAACATTTAAACAGATCAATAGAATTAAACTAAAGTTGATGGTTGAGCGCTGGCTTTGGTCTGCAGCGCTTATCTCGGAGGGCTGATCGAGCACTAATCAATAATGTGCTGAGTTATTGATTTAAGAATTTAGCTTGCGCATTCCTACCAATAACAAATCGTGACTGACCCGCTAAATCATTATGATTTAGAACATCTGTAAAACCATATTGCGAAAAAATGTCTACAACCTGTTTGCCTTGCAAATAACCATGTTCAATCGCTAAGTAACCACCCGGCTTTAAGCAAATACACGCCTGCTTAACAATACAGCGAATATCATCGTAACCGCCATTGTTACTTACCAATGCACTGCGCGGCTCAAAGCGCACATCACCCATCTGCAAATGCGGGTCGTCACTGGCGATATAAGGTGGGTTGGCAACAATCAAATCTAAACAGCTTTGCGCGCAAGCCGATAACCAACTGGCACAAATAAGAGCTGGCGTGTTGGAATTTTTTTCTGTGGCAGCACCATTAGCTGCATTGAAATTTTTCCACGCAACATGCGCTGCATCGCGACAATACTCAATAGCCAGAACAAACCAATCGGTGTGTTCGCTCGCCAACGCAAGTGCAATTGCACCGCTGCCGGTTCCAGCATCAACAACGTTTGCATTAGGTGGCAAGGGCAACTGTAATACCGCCTCGACCATATCTTCGGTTTCAGGCCGCGGGATCAGCACATGCTCATTAACCAAAAGCGTATGCGACCAAAACTCACGAGTATTGGTTAAATAAGCCAGTGGAATCCCCTCGGCACGCCGCTCTACCAATGCCCATAAGGCCGACAGTTTATCTGTATCGATAACCGCCTCCGGATGCGCGTAAAAAAAACTGCGAGGCTTGTCTAACACAAAAGCTAATAACAACTCAGCATCAAGCCTGGCGCTTTCACTGTCGACTAGCAGCGCACTGGCTCGGTTGATGAAAGCGTCAATTTGCATAAAAGCTTAGCGTTGAGCGAATAATTAACGCCGCTAATCTTCACCCAGCTCGCTGAGTAAATCGGCCTGATATTCGTTAATTAACGGTTGGACCACATCGTCGAGCTGACCTTCAATCACTTCATTTAATTTATACAACGTTAAATTAATTCGGTGATCGGTTAACCTGCCCTGCGGAAAATTATAGGTTCTAATACGCTCAGAACGATCGCCACTACCCACCAGGTTGCGACGCTCGCTGGCTTGCGCCGCTTCAGCTTCGACCCGCGCCGAATCACTTAGCCTGGCTTGCAATAACGACAACGCACGCGCTTTGTTCTTGTGCTGTGAACGCTCGTCTTGGCACTCAACCACAACACCCGATGGAATATGGGTAATACGAATAGCTGAGTCGGTTTTGTTAACGTGCTGCCCACCGGCACCCGATGCCCTAAAGGTATCGATACGCAAATCGGCTTTATTGATTTCAATTTCTTCCAGCTCATCGGCCTCGGGCATAATCGCAACGGTACATGCCGAGGTATGCACGCGCCCCTGCGATTCAGTTTCGGGTACACGTTGCACGCGGTGCGCGCCAGACTCAAACTTAAGATGGCCGTAGACATCCTGGCCAGCCACGCGCGAAATCACCTCTTTATAGCCACCATGCTCACCCGGTCGCTCGCTGAGCACCTCCATACGCCAGCCACGATTCTCCGCATAACGCGTGTACATACGAAATAAGTCACCGGCAAAAATAGCCGCCTCATCGCCACCAGTGCCGGCGCGCACTTCTAAAAACACATTGTTTTTATCGTTCGGGTCGCGCGGCAGCAAAAGGCGCTGCAACTCCTCTTCTAAAGACTCGATAGCTTTTTTACCATTGGTCAAATCTTCTGCCGCCAGCTCGCGCATTTCGGCATCATCGTCTTTTAACAGACTTTCGGCTTCGGCAATATGGTTTTGGGTACTGCGATACAACTGAAAACTTTTTACCACCGGCTCAATCTCAGCGTACTCCTGCGAGAATGCACGAAACTTTTTCTGATCAGAAATGGTTTCCTGGTCACTGAGCAGAGCCGCTAATTCCTCATAGCGTTCACTAATCGTATCCAGTTTTAATAATAAACTTTCTTTCATTCAGTTATATCTCATTAATCGAATTTGCAGCTAATCATCAGCACTGTTGTTATTGTTGCCAGCGCTATGCTCTACCTGAATATGCTGAGTATTGGCTTTATCGTAACTGGCGCTGGCGTAATTGGCCTCTAAACCAAATAATTTTTTCGCCGACGACAGCAGCTGCTGGTCACCCTGCCCCGCAGCATTACGTATTTCCACCGTTGGCTGGTGCATAATTTTTTGTGCTAAACCACGCGCCAAAGCCTCAACCACCTGCTCGGCGGGTTTGCCCGCTTGCAATGCCTGCCGAGCTCGCTCCAATTCGGCATCGCGCAACGACTGTATAGCATTGCGGTAGGTCACCAATAGGTCGGTATGGGCGCGACTGCGATACCAGTGCATAAAGTACTCGACACCGTTATCGATAATTTCAGCAGCCTTGTTAACCTCGGCCTCGCGCAGCCGCACATTGTGATCAATGATATCCCGCAAGTCATCAACAGAATACAAATAAACATCGGGTAATTCTGCGACTTGCGCTTCGATGTCGCGAGGTACCGCGATATCAACCATAAACATGGGCCGCCGCTTGCGCGCTTTTAATGCCGCCTCTATCGCGCCCTTACCCAACACCGGTAACTGGCTGGCGGTGGAGCTGATCACAATATCAAACGAGGCTAGCTGCTCAGGAATATCAGCCAGCAAAATAGCACTGGCGCCCAGGCGACTGGCCAGCGCCTGAGCACGATCGAGGGTACGGTTGGCTACCACAACCCGACCCGCCCCCGATTCAATCAAATGCTGTGCAACCAGCTCAATGGTGTCTCCAGCACCAATCAACAACACCGATGCAGCAGATAAATCGGCAAAAATACGCTGTGCCAGCGTCACCGCAGCAAAGGCCACCGATACCGGGTTTTCACCAATCGCTGTATCACTACGCACTTTTTTGGCTACTGCAAAAACATGCTGGAAAGCCGGCTCAAGTTCAACACCAATACTATTGGCTTCGCGGGCAACCGCGTAGGAGGATTTCATCTGGCCAAAAATCTGTGGCTCACCCAACACCATCGAGTCGAGACCGCCGGCAACTTTTATCAGGTGTCGCAAGGCCTCGCGATCGCGCAGCACGTAAATATGCTCGGCGAGCTGCTGGTTGCCCAATTGCTTATACGCCGCCAGCCATTCAATCACCAGCTGCGGATCGTGATTACCACTGAGCACAACCTCAGTGCGATTGCAGGTAGAAAGCAGCAAAGACTCGGGGCCAGCGGCATCACCCGGCGCGGCATGTCTATTCATCCACTCCAGCAAGCTCTCCAACGCCGTTTGCACCTCTTGCGGTGCAAACGCCAGCCGCTCTCGAACGGCAACGCTGGCGGTTGAATGATTTAGGCCGATAGCCAAAAGCCGCATAAAAAACCCGGTTGTTATTTTGAATGGCGCTTTTTGCTTAATCAGCCACCCGAAATGCCCGGCTATGACTTTGTCGCCAGGCGCGTTTGCTGGCATCGACTCGATGCCAGCGCGTTGTGATATCAACCTTTTGTGATACCGGTTTGGCCGGGCATTTTAGCAACATCTATCGCGAAAGTGGATGTTAATCCATGACTAAGGGCAAGATCTGGGATTGTTGGGTAATCTATGCCATCATTGACCGTCCGGATACCAGTTGCTCAAATAAGAGCTCACCCAGCAGTTATAGAGACTGCCAGGCCAAGCGCAGGCCGCGCGGGCGGCGGCTATCCCGGCTTCCCTTCAATACTGGAACGACTAACACTTGAACGATCGCTACTGAGAGACAATGGATCAAACCTTGCAAAACGCCAAGCAATCAAACCTCCGACTATTGGCAGCCAAGCCAGCGCTAGCGGCGGTTTTGGTCACACTATTAAGCGGCTGCTCCCAAACCCTGGTGCGAGAGGCCACAACCGCAACCCATGCGGACTCGCCAACAATGGCAGCAGACGCCGCACCACCAGCACAAGAACCCGAAAATAATGTAGTTGAACGGCCTTTTCCCGAACAAACCTTATACAACCTGTTAGTCGGTGAGTTGGCGTCGCTCAATAATGACCTGCCACTGGGTGTTGAAAAATATTTGCAAGAGGCAAGACTAACCCGCGACTCCGGTGTTGCCAGCCATGCCACCCGACTGGCCATATTCAGCCGCAATGCCGAAGCAGCGCTCGATGCCGCCAATTTGTGGTACGACATAGAACCCGACAGTCAAAAGGCGGCAACCATTTACGCCGATATGCTCATTAAGGCCGACCAACCGCTGGCGGCCCTTGATGTACTCGAGGCTCAACTCAAGTACCAACGCGAGCCCAACTTTGGCATATTGACGCAAAGCAATAAACTGCAGCCCGGTTCTACCACCTTAGTTGAATTAATTGCCCGCCTAGAAGCACTGCTCGAGCAGCAGGACATTAACATTCAAGCAAAAAACGCGGCCACCAACGTTGAGTTGATATTTACCTATGCACTGCTGCTACAACAAAATGAGCAACATTCAGAAGCGCTGGCATCGCTGGGCAGAATTAAACATAACGACAGCAATCCCACGCAAACGGCGTTATTAAAAGCTCAGCTATTGGAAAAACTTGAAGGTGACGAATCTGCTGCCCGCGGCTTGGCGCAATCAATTAAGCGTATCCCCGAAAATCGCGCGCTAAAAATCTACTATGCGCGGTTATTAACTCGCTATGACTTACCTGCGGCCGAGGTTGAATTTTCCAAGTTACTTGCCGACACCCCCAATGACACCGATATTATTTTTTCGCATGCAATTGTCGCCTTTGAAAACCAGAACTTTGATGCTGCGCGAAAAAGTTTTGAGCAACTGGTATCGCGCAGTACGCGTGTGTTGGTGAGTCATTATCACCTCGGGCAAATTGACCAAGCACAAGCGCGCTTTGCCGCCGCCGTTGCCCGCTACCGCCAAATTAACCGCGGCAAATACTTTATGGCCGCCACGCAGAAGTTAGTAGAGTTGCTGGCAACGCATGGACAAATGAGTGAGGCTCGCGCACACCTGGCCTCACTGCGCGCTTCGGTGCCACTACAAGCACCGAATTTCTGGGCACTAGAGGCCGACCTGCTTAAACGCAATGGCCGCGCCGATGAGGCTAACGATATTCTCGACGAAGCAATTGAGCGTTTTCCCGAACAGTTATTGCTTAGACTTGAACGCGCATTTATCTATGAACAGTTTAACGATATTGAAGGGCTCGAAAAAGATTTGCGTTTTGTGCTCGACCGCGACCCCGATAATGTTACGGCACTTAATGCGTTGGGGTATACGCTGGCCGATCGAACCAGTCGCTATAGGGAGGCGCTGGGGCTTATTGAAAAAGCCATGGCGTTGCGCCCCGGTGATGCAGCAATTATCGATAGCCTTGGCTGGGTACAGTATCGACTCGGCGATACCAAAGCGGCAACCGTTAACCTTGAAACAGCCTATAGCAAGTTTGCCGACGATGAAGTCGCAGCACACCTGGTTGAAGTCTACTGGGTCAGCGGTAAAAAAAATAAAGCGCGCGCACTAATTAAAAAGCAGAAAAAATCCAACGAAGACACCACCAAAGTTGATGAAACGGTACAGCGGCTTGGTATCAATTATTAATAGGCTATCAACCCAGACAAAAAGCCAGTGGCTACGGTTAGCGGTGATCGCTTTATTGGCGAGTATGCTGGGCGGCTGCGCAAACCACGCTACCCGGCTTGACCCACGGCAACAACAAGCCAACCAGGCTCTAATTGGGCACAACTGGCAAGCCAGTGGCAAGTTAGCCATTCGCTCAATACCGGGTACTGAGCTGGATATGGAGAGCGCAGAGGTACAACCCCCCTTGACTCGAACACCTATTTCGCAAGCATCTATTTCACAGACACCTATTTCACAGACACCTATTTCGCAGACACCTATTTCGCAGACAATGCGCTTTCACTGGCAACAGCAGGCCAGTGATTACACGGTTACTTTAAGTGATACGCTGGGGTTTGGTCGCGTCACTATTGCGCAGCAAAACCAGCAGGCAACGTTAACCCGCGGCAAGCAAAGCGCCGTGGCAAGTAATATCGATCAATTATTTATTCAGCAAACCGGACTGGCCTTACCGGTATCGTATTTGCGCTACTGGGCACTGGGGTTACCCGCACCGGCCCAACCCCATGCGGCTGTGGCAGGCAGCGATGCATTGGTCGGGTTTGAGCAGCAAGGTTGGCACGTTAGCTACCCAAAGGCCGCTGCAGTTGATCGCTATTTGTTACCCGAGAAAATGATTGCCCATAACAACCGCTATCGTCTGGTGGTAGCATTTAAGCGCTGGCAGCTGTAAATACGCGTTATGGGTACTGTATTGTGACTGAAGCAACGCCTCCGCTATCCGCAGCGGCACTGCAACGCCTGGTGCTGCCCGCGCCAGCCAAGCTCAATTTATTTTTGCATATTACCGGCCGTCGCAACGATGGCTATCATGAGCTACAGACGCTGTTTCAGCTATTGGACTACGGTGATACGGTGACGATGCAACTGCGCGATGATAGCGATATTGTGCTGGAACAATCGTTAACCGATGTACCTGATGAGCAAAATATCGTTATTCAAGCCGCCAGGCTGCTAAGTGAGCATGCCCAGGCGGATAGCAAGCCAATAAGCGGTGTAACAATAGGGATTGAAAAATGCATTCCCATGGGGGGGGGGCTGGGGGGTGGCAGCTCCAACGCAGCGAGTACTTTACTGGGGCTTAATGCCCTTTGGCGGTTGGGTTACTCGCTGGAGCGGCTGGCTGGGCTTGGGCTGCAGTTAGGTGCAGATGTGCCAGTGTTTATTAGGGGTAGAAATAGCTTTGCCGAGGGGGTTGGAGAGCGGCTACAAGCTGTTGAATTGCCAAAAAGCTGGTTTGCAGTCATCAAACCTCAGGTAAGTGTGCCGACTGGCGTAATTTTTTCTCACTCGCAATTGACACGTGACACGCGAGCGATCAGAATACCCGCCGTTTTTGAGCCTGCTCAAGCAGGTAGCCCAGCGGTACTCAATCCTTCCCTACGCAATGACTGCGAAGCGGTGGTGAGAAGCGAATATCCTGCAATTGACCAGGCAATCATCTGGCTTAATCAGCAGCTAAAGTTTCTAGGTATAGACGGTGCGGCCCAACTGACCGGCACCGGGGCTTGTATTTTTGCCCAATTGGCTACCCAGCAAGCAGCTGAGGCAATAATTGATCGATTACCGGGCAATTTAACCGGGTTTATCGCCCAAGGTGTGGAGCGATCGACAGCGCACAACGCGCTGCAAAAACAGAATTTATAGTTAAGCTGTTGAATTATAACATCTTATTAAAAAGAGTTTTATTGGGGCGTCGCCAAGCGGCAAGGCACGGGGTTTTGATCTCCGCATTCGAAGGTTCGAATCCTTCCGCCCCAGCCAATATAAAGCAAATAGCGAGATTTAAGAGTCTTGCTACTAGCTGGGGATATGTAAGAGTTCGGAAGGATTTGAACCCGAAAGAAGGTTCGAACCGAGGCATAGCCGAGTTCACGAGAGAACAAAGCGCACAGACCAGCACCACCAACATAAAATACTAAAACCACATTTCACAGACATTACATCCAGGACTTCCTCGTGGCCAAAAACCTGATGCTATTTTCTGGCAATGCCAACCCCGAGCTGGCAGCTAAAGTTGCCGCTGAGCTGAGCATTCCACTTGGCAATGCCGATGTCAAAAAATTCAGTGATGGCGAAATCAATGTCGCCATTAACGAAAATGTGCGCGGCAAAGACGTATTTATTATTCAGTCAACCTGTGCGCCAACCAATGACAACCTGATGGAAATGCTGGTATTAGTTGATGCGGTACGACGCGCCTCGGCTGTGCGCATCACTGCGGTAGTCCCCTACTTTGGCTATGCCCGGCAAGATCGTCGCGTACGCTCTGCCCGTGTTCCGATAACCGCAAAAGTCGTTGCCGATATGATGGTACGCGTGGGTGTCGACAGAGTATTAACTGTCGACTTACACGCCGAGCAAATCCAGGGCTTTTTTGACTGCCCAGTAGATAACGTTTACGGCTCGCCGGTGCTATTAGAAGATATTCAAAAGCAGCGCTACGACGACCTACTGGTAGTATCACCCGATATCGGTGGTGTTGTTAGAGCCCGCGCCATAGCAAAACAGTTAGATATCGATCTAGCCATTATCGATAAACGTCGTCCGCAGGCCAATGTTGCCGAGGTAATGAATATTATTGGTGACGTGTCGGGTAAAACCTGTCTGCTGGTCGATGATATTGTTGATACCGCTGGCACATTGTGCACTGCCGCTTCAGCGTTAAAAGAGCACGGCGCATCCAAGGTTATTGCCTACTGCACCCACGCGGTGCTGTCGGGCCCGGCCATTGACAGAATTTCTGCAGCACAGCTGGATGAGTTGGTAGTCACCGATACCATCCCGCTATCGCAGCAAGCGATTGATTGCGGCCGTATCCGCCAGCTATCAATGGCCAATATGCTAGCCGAGTCGGTAAGACGCGTTAGCAATGAAGAATCGATTAGTGCGATGTTTCGCTAGCGGGTTTTCCTACTATCGCATTGCATTAACTTAACCGCTGGCATTTCTTATTAAACACCAGCATTTTTTAACTCAACGAAACGTCGGTCGAAGGCAATCGTTGATAACAGACTGAGGTAATTACAATGTCTGATGCATTTGAACTCGAAGCAGAAGCGCGAGACAACGTAGGGAAAGGTTCGAGCCGCCGCCTACGTCGTCTTGAAAACAAAGTCCCCGCCATTGTTTATGGTGGTGGTTCCGACCCCGTCAAGATCTCTCTCGATCACGACGACCTGTGGCACCATTTAGAAAACGAAGCATTTTTCTCGCACATTATCACGCTAAAAGTCGACAGCAAGCCAGAAGATGTACTACTTAAAGACCTGCAGCGTCACCCGGCTAAAAATCGCGTGATGCACGTTGACTTTTTGCGTGTTAACAAAAACGAAGCCATTGTGGTTAACGTACCGCTACACTTTATTAACGAAGAAAGCTGTGTTGGCGTTAAGATGCAAGGCGGCCGTATTTCTCACCAGGCTACCGACATTGAAGTACGCTGTTTACCCGGCGACCTGCCTGAGTATATCGAAGTTGATATGCAAGAAATTGAAACCGGTCAGGTGGTGCATTTATCCGACGTTAAATTGCCAGAAGGTGTTGAGAGCGTTGCATTAAGCCATGGTAGTGAACACGACCTGGCCATTGCCAACGTCGCTGCGCCTAAAGGCTCGTCGGATGACGACGAAAGTGATGCAGCGGCAGCTGGTGATGATGCAGCATCAGAAGGCGATAGCGAAGAGTCGAAAGACTAATTCATTTTCACCCGCTTATTTGCCGGGCTTAACTTCGCCCCAGCTATCTGTTGAACCAGCCAGCTGTTCGTTAAGTTAACTACGGCAAGCGCTAACCACGGTTTGGGCGCATAGTATGAAAAACATTTCTCCTGTGCGCCTTATCGTTGGACTTGGCAACCCTGGCAACGAATACACCCAAACCCGTCACAACGCTGGCTTCTGGCTAGTAGACGCGCTGCTGCGTCGCTTTAACGGCGCCTCGCTCACCGAAGAAAGCAAGTTTTTTGGTCACACCGGCCAGCTCACTATTGGCACGCAAACCTGCCGGCTACTATTGCCAACAACGTTTATGAATCGCAGTGGTCAGTCGGTTGCGGCGCTAGCTAACTTTTATAAAATCGCGCCAGAAGAAATTCTGGTGGCGCATGATGAACTTGATATTGCACCGGGCACTGTGCGGCTAAAAAGCGGTGGTGGTCACGGTGGTCACAATGGTTTGCGCGATATTATTAGCAGCCTGGGCAATCAAAAACAGTTTGGCCGCGTGCGTATTGGCATTGGTCACCCTGGCAATGCCAAGCAGGTCAGCAACTACGTATTAAAAAAGGCGCCTGAAAAAGAGCAGCGTTGGATCGAAGACAGCATTGATGAAACCGTTAGACATTTTGAAGCGGTAGTTAAAGGCGAATGGCCGCTGGCCATGAACGAGATTCATTCAATTAACACTGCAGAAGATGCAGGTTAAACAACGACGCAGTTTTAAAAAAAGACAACGAGATAGAAATTTATGGGTTTTAATTGCGGTATTGTTGGTTTGCCCAATGTGGGTAAATCGACTTTGTTTAATGCGCTAACCAAAGCGGGTATTGATGCGGAAAACTTTCCGTTTTGTACCATTGAGCCAAACACCGGTATTGTGCCGATTCCCGACCCCCGGCTGGACAAACTGACCGAGCTGGTAAGCCCTGAAAAAACCATTCCTACCACCATGGAGTTTGTCGATATCGCAGGCCTGGTTGCTGGTGCTTCAAAAGGTGAAGGTTTGGGCAACCAGTTTTTGGGCAATATCCGCGAGACCGATGCAATAGCGCATGTGGTGCGCTGTTTTGATGATGAAAACGTGATTCATGTCGATGGTCAAATCGACCCTGTGGCTGATATTGAAGTTATTAATACAGAGCTTGCGCTGGCCGATTTAGACACCATTGAAAAAGCTTTAGTGCGTTACAGCAAAGCGGCCAAGGGGCAAGATAAAGACGCCATTGCGATGAAGGCGCTGATCGAGAAAATTCACCCGCATCTTGATAAAGCGCAGCCATTGCGTTCGTTTGGTTTATCGGATGATGAGTTAAAACAGCTGAAGCCATTAAGTCTGTTAACAGTTAAACCCACCATGTATATTGCCAATGTTGATGAAGATGGCTTTGACGATAACGCCTATCTCGACAAGGTGCGCGAGATTGCGGCTGCAGAGTCGGCGGTTGTGGTGGCGATATGCAACAAGCTTGAGGCTGAAATTGCCGAGCTGGAAGATGAAGAGCGAGCGGAGTTTCTGGCTGATTTAGGTATGGAAGAAGCGGGTCTTGACCGTGTGATTCGGGCGGGATACGAGCTGCTGGGGCTGCATACCTACTTTACTGCTGGCCCTAAAGAAGTGCGGGCTTGGACGATCCCGCTGGAATCAAAGGCGCCCCAGGCGGCGGGTAAGATCCATACCGACTTTGAGAAGGGTTTTATTCGCGCTGAGGTGATTGGTTTTGATGATTATGTCAGTGCCAAGGGTGAGCAAGGTGCTAAAGATGCCGGAAAATGGCGTTTAGAGGGTAAAGATTACACAGTCGCTGATGGTGATGTCATTCACTTCAGGTTTAACGTCTAGCGGCGCGAGGTCGTACTTGACAAAAAAGCGATCAATCGGGAGAATGCGCGTCCGCTGATCGGCCAGGCTGGCGGGTACAGATTTAAAAATGGCGTTTTTAAAATGGCAAGGTAGCTCAGTTGGTTAGAGCACATCACTCATAATGATGGGGTCGGCGGTTCGAATCCGCCCCTTGCTACCATATCTCGATGAACCCTGCACTTGTGTGGGGTTTTTTTATGGCACACGGTTATGTTTACGTTCGGCGGATACGAACCGCCAAGGTTCGACAAATTGCAACGCAATTTGGACGCGCGCAGCGCGCCCCGAAGGGGTGAAAAAAGGCCTTAGCCTTTTTGAATCTATCCGACCGAACCATGCCACCAATCCTTTGCTACGATAAAAATAAACCCTGCATTCTTTGGTTTTTTTTATGGCACACAGTTTTGTTTACGTCCGGCGGATACGAACCGCCAAGGTTCGACAAATTGCAACGTAATTTGGACGCGAGCAGCGCGCCCCGAAGGGGTGAAAAGCGGCCTTAGCCTTTTTGAATCTATCCGCCCCTTGCTACCCTTTCTCGATAAACCATGCAATTGTGTGGTTTTTTATCGTAGTTGGTTATCTCCACTTATTGATTGAGTCAAACTGATGGAGAGAATTATTGTTTTATTTTGAATTAGGAGTTTTATAGTTTGCTTTGGATTTGAATTTTTGGTTTTTGATCGTAGGTGAGTCGAGGCTATTCTTATTTTTCTAACTTGATCTTTTAATTAATTTGCGCTGTTCGCCCGCAGGCGAGTTACTTTTCTTTGCTTGTGCAAAGAAAAGTAACCAAAAGAAAGCACATAAACG
>CBFHXO010000088.1:0-12632 GCA_965659815.1 Pseudomonadales bacterium | reverse complement strand
GCCCTGTAACCCTATCCCCCCATCAAAAATTGAATCTTCTCTCCACCCTCGCTACGCTACCGCTAACAAAAAAACCGCCCCAAAAAAAACCATTTTAAAAAAAGGCCTCACCAATGACCGCGCAATCCTCTACCGCAAACATCGAAACCCTAAAACGCATCTGCCCCACCTGCGAAGCCTGCTGTGGCCTGATAATGGAAGTCGACCGCGATCAACAAAAAATCATCTCCATCCACGGCGACCCCGACGACCACCGCTCGCGCGGCTACGTCTGCGCAAAATCCCAGGCCTTTAATTACATCTACGAAGACACCGAACGCCTGCGCCACCCAGTTAAAAAAACCGACACCGGCTGGCAAGAAATTTCCTGGGATGAAGCCTTCAATACCATCGCCGAAAAATTCACCCAAATTCGCGATACACAAGGTAAAGATGCATTGTCAATTTATGTCGGCAACCCACTGGGCCACGACTTTGCCGCCGGTATCTACCTGCAATCATTAATGGCATCTATCGGCACCGAACGGTTTTTTTCAGCCGGCACCGTAGACCAACATCCACAGCAAATGGTGTGCTGGGGTCTTATCGGCCACGAGTGGCTGTTCCCCGTACCCGATATGGATCGCACCGATATGATGATCTGCATGGGCGCCAACCCCGTCGTATCGCAAGGCAGCATTCTCGGTACGCCCGATGTCAAACGTGCAATGAAAGCGATTCAAGACCGTGGCGGTAAATGCATCGTCATAGATCCTCGCCGAACCGAAACCGCCGATGCCGCCGACCAGCATATTTTTATTAAACCCGGTACCGATGCCTATTTTCTGATGGCATTTGCCAATGTACTGTTCGAACAAAACGCCATAGACCTGGGTCACCTCAGCGAACATATCGATAACGTCGATGCGCTTAAAGCGGCAATTGAAAATTACACAGCAGAGTCAACCGCTGCCGTCACCGGTGTGCCAGCCGATGTACTGCGAACCCTGGCAACAGAATACGTAAAGACAAATAAGGCAGCACTGTACGGCCGTATCGGCTTATGCACCCAGGAGTTCGGCCTGGCATCGCACTGGATGCTTATGGTGGTGAGCTTACTCACCGGCAAACTCGACAGGGAAGGGGGCATGATGTTCGCCACCGCTCCCACCGGTGGCTCAGGCCCCGGCGTTGCTGGTGATATTAAACCCTATGGCCGCTGGCATTCGAAAGTGCGCGGCGTGCCCGAAACCTGCGGCGAGTTGCCCGCCTCATTAATGGCCGAAGAAATTACCGCACCCGGTGATGAGGTTCGCGGCCTGTTAACCATTTGTGGCAACCCGGTGTTATCCGTACCCGGTGGCGATAAAATTCGTGACGCGCTAGAAACACTCGATTTTATGGTTTGCCTGGATATCTATATTAATGAAACCACCAGTTGTGCCGACCTGATTTTACCCAGTACCGTTCACCCCGAGCACAGTAATGTCGATGTAACTTTTCAGAACTTTACCACGCGCAATTACGCATCCTTTTCGCCACGCACTTTTGAACCGGCGCCGGGCTTAAAAGACCTGGGTGAAATTATTCTCGAAATTTCGGCGCGTATGTCTGGCTTAAGCCGCGACGATATGGACGGTTTTATTTATCAGGGCATGGTTGATATGGCGATTAAGCGCGCCGAGCAAGACGGATATGAGTTAACGGCTGAAACCATTAACGCAGCAGTGACCGGTGAGACCTCACCCGAGCGATTTGCCGATTTAATGTTGCGCTCAGGTCCCTATGGCGATCGCTTTGGCGCTAAGCCCGAGGGGATATCGCTAGAAGCGCTGCAACAACACCCACAAGCCTCGATGGATTTAGGTGCTTTGCAACAGCGAATGCCTGAAATGCTGCGTACGCCTGGCCAACGTATCGATTTAATGCACGAGGTGTTTGCCGACGATTTGCCCCGGCTGCAATCGCGCTTTGCCGAACTTTCGGCGCAAGCTAGTGCAGACAGCGGCGAGCAGATGTTACTGATTGGTCGTCGCCATGTGCGTGATATGAATAGCTGGCTGCATAACCTGAAACCGTATGTGCGTGGCAAAAATCGTTGCACAATTAAAATTAACCCCGATGATGCCAAGCGTATTGGCATCGATGCCGAAGGTAACGTAAAAGTGGTGAGCAATGTGGGCGAGGCCGTGGTGCCGGTTGAGGTTAGCGATGAAATGATGCCAGGTGTGGTCAGTATTCCTCATGGCTTTGGCCATATTTACCCAGGCTCGGTGCAAAGCAATGCAGAAAGCATTTTGCCCGGTATCAGCTGTAACGATTTAATTGACGAGTCGCTGGATGTTGCCTCTAGCACCTGTATCGTTAATGGTGTGCCTGTGCAGGTAATGCCGGCCTAGTTACTGTGCTTGCGTGCGCTTGCTTGTGTGAGCGCTTGAGTTAACCGACAGGAAATAAAACCTGCATGGTGGTTCCTTGGCCGACCTGGCTTTCAATACGAAGGCTGCCACCATGGGCCTCGGCGATTAATCTGCACAGGTAGAGCCCAAGGCCAAAGCCGCCGGTTTGTCTTTGCCTGGCGCTGTCGGTGCGATAAAACAGCTCGGCAATATGTGCCAGATGTTCTTCGCTAATGCCCAGCAGCAATTGCCGTTTGGCTTCAAACATGCCCTTTAAGCTGTCGACCATATTATTGATACTGCAGGTCAACACGCCACTCACGTGTTAATCACTCGTTGGACTATATGGCTTATCGGTTGTCGTTTGATGAGCATAAAAAAGCGATTGTTGAAAAGCTGAAACTGGAGCTTATGGATAAACGCACCGAAACCGCGCAGCAGCGGAAGCTATCGCGCGAGCAGCGCTTTGCAACGGCCACCGAGTGGCTTAACGCTGATATTTTTTCTGCGGAGCAATCAGATGCGGAACTTTGGCAATTAATGGCTGTCCATAAACAACAGGCCGACGAAATGTTACCCAGAATTTGGCCAATAGTCAGCGAGTTACGTGCCTCGCTTAACACCGAGCAAAAAGCCAAACTTGAGAAAACACTCAAACACTGACAGAAAAAGGGCAGCCATAGGGGGTGAACAGCGTCGAGCGTAAATTAAACAGGCTAAAGCCCAGGTAAACAGCGGAATTTTTAAGGTTTTTCATCACTCAGGTCTTCGAAAAATCTCCTCGCCGGAAGTACTCACTCCCCAGTACTTCCGGTTTTTTTTCGTGTTAAGCGCGCACATTGCCATTTATTTGCGGCTGCGTAGCTCTGGCAATACCTGTGCAATCAATTGGCTGGTTTGCCACAGCATATCTTCATCTGAGTCGGCCATGGGAATCGCAACAAATTTCGACGCCCCGGCGTCAATATACTGGTCAATCAAATCTAACACGGCTTTGGCGTCGCCAATGGCGCTGATGCGTTGTGCGCGTGAATCGGGTATTTTATTGGTTTGCTGTTGGTCTGAGCGGCTCGCAAAGCGAAACAATACCGTTGCGCCGTAGTGATCATGGTCAATTTGACGATTTTCGACAAGCAGCGCCTCTTTAATGCCGGCGATGGTTGTGCGCACTTGCTCGGGGGCTTGCAGTCCTGCTATCCAGCCGGTGCCATAGCGCGCGGTGCGTCGAATGGCTGCCGGTGACGAACCTCCAACCCAAAGCGGCAAGTTTGCCTGAACCGGTTTAGGGTTGATGCTGGCATTGCGTAACGAGTAAATTTCGCCGTCAAAGTCAACCTGGTCTTCACGCCAGAGTCGCGACAGTATTTGCAGGCTTTCGTTAGCGCGGAGCCCGCGCTGTGACGAACAGATATCGGCGGCATTCCATTCCGTTGCATCCTTCGCGCCAATACCAAAGCAGGGTAGCAGCCGACCATTACTTAAATGATCGATAGTGGCGCATTGCTTGGCAAGCAATACCGGGTGTCTAAAACCTAATACCACGGCGTTCATACCAAATTTGATTCGTCGCGTTGCGCCCGCCAGTGCGGCCATCATTGACATGGGTTCGAGAAACGCCTGTTGTGAGATGAGCCTGTCGCTCTGCCAAAGTGAATCGAGCTGGCTTTGCTCGCAAAGCTCTACCCAGCGCCAAAATGCGTCGGCACCACTAAATGGATAGCTGCCTAAACCAATACCTAAGCCAATTGCCATTACTCGTTCCTATGCCTGCTTTATTGACGCCGCTTAAGCTACAGGCCCAGCCAAACCTTCGGAACCTGCTAAAACTGCGTTGAAACAACCCAAATAGCGTCACAAAGTCGAATAAAACACCTATATTACCCGCTGGGCTAGTCGCCAGGTGAAGATTAAAAAAAATAAATGCTAAGTTATCAAAATACCGTTAGATTGCGCCTCCGGAACTCCATTTAGAGGCGTATAACTCATTGAGGGAAACACCTCAGGCTCCAGCTGAAGCATATATCTGAAGCAAACAACTACAAGATACAACTAACGCGTAAAATAAAAGCATACAACTACAGGATACAACAGCTTATGGCACAAAATAGCGAACTTCGCGTTGCCGTTATTGGCGCGGGCCCATCGGGAATCGCTGCCGGGCATGAACTATTAAAGCAAGGCTTTACTCAATTCACCATTTTCGAAAAATCCGATGCGGTGGGTGGTACCTGGCATTTGCACTCCTATCCCGGTTTGGCCTGTGATGTTTGGGCGCATTCTTATACTTTTTCTTATGAACCCAACCCCGACTGGAGTGCCAGTTTTGTTGAGCAAAAAGAAATTGAGGCTTACCTGCAGCGCTGTGCAACCAAGTTTGGTCTAGACCCACATATAACGCTTAACACCAAAATTGTTACTGCCGATTACCGTAGCGATGGTTATTGGGTTTTAAGCAGTGAGGCCGGTGAAAAATTTGAGTTTGATATTGTTATTAACGCCATGGGTAACCAGCATACACCGTTATACCCTGATGCTGCGGGTATTGATAGTTTTCAAGGAGATTATTGGCATGGCACGCAGTGGAACCACGATGTTGATCTTAACGGTAAGCGCGTAGCCATTATTGGTTCTGCAGCCAGTGCGGTACAAATTGTACCAGAGGTTGCCAAGCAGGCAGGGCATTTAACCGTGTTGCAACGCACACCGAACTGGATTATGCCACGCGGCCGCAAGCTTTACTCAGAAGGTCGACGAAAGTGGAATAAGCGCTTGCCATTTTTGATGAGCATAACTAAAAAAATGCAGGGCTTTATGATGGGCTTTGTTCATGAGGCTGCCACTTTGGGTCATAAACGTATGGACCAATTTGAAGACACAGCACGCAAATTTATTCATCGATCGTTCCCTGAAGGGGCGTTGCGTGATGCACTGACACCAAAGAGTCGCTATGCCTGTAAGCGCGGGTTGGTGTCAGATGACTTTTATCCGGCCTTGCTGCGCGATAATGTTGAGTTAGTGCCCGAGGGACTGGCCGAGGTAAAGCCCAACGCGATTGTCACTGCAGGTGGCAAAGAAATTGAGGTCGACGTTATTATTTATTGTACCGGTTACCGTATTCTTGACTTTGATCGTATTGCCGTTACCGGTGTCAATAATAAATCACTGGCGGCGACGATGGAGGTTGCACCAGAGGCACATAAGGGTATTGCGGTGCCTGATTTTCCCAACTACTTTTTCGCGGTGGGGCCTAATGGTTTGGTATTAAATGTTTCGTACTTTATTACCGTCGAAAAAAATATCGAAACCATTGTCCGGATACTTGGCGAAAAGCAGGCTGCCAATGTAGACGCCATTAGTGTTAAAAAAGCGTTGCACCGCGCCTATAACGATTGGTTAGGTGAAAACTTTTCAAGCTTTTCATGGGGTTCGTCTTCGTGTAACAGCTATTACAGTACCGAAACAGGGCATGTGCCGTTTTTATTTGCTGGCAATTACAAACGCTATTGTGAGTTTCATGCTGAATGTGGCTTGCATGAATTTGATAGCGTCTAATCGGGTTTAGCCGACCACGTCACAGGATGAGAGTATGGCTCGGATTAAACCGGATGAACCGTAAGTTAACGGCTTATATGCGACTGATGATGAGCAGGGTTCAGTAATGAAGTTTTGGTTAATGGTGCCGTGGACCTCGGCTGAAAATATGATGGCAATTGCCAAAGCTGCCGACGAGCGCGGCTTTGAAGGCATTATGGGTGCCGACCATGGTTTTATACCGCAGTCGATGGCGGCGGATTACCCCTACACCGATGATGGGAAGCCGCCGATTAGCGGTGATATGCCTTATCCCGAAGTATGGACGACGATTGCAGCAATGGCCGCCGTCACAAAGCAAATCAAGTTTTCAACGGCCGTTTATGTGCTGCCGCTGCGCAACCCGATTGAAGTCGCCAAGGCCACTGGGACTATTGCGCGTATCAGTAATAATCGCTTGGTATTGGGGGCGGGTGTTGGCTGGATGAAAGAAGAGTTTGATGTTTATGGCGAGGAATTTAAAACCCGCGGTAAGCGGATGAATGAATGCATTGAAATTCTTCGGGCAATCTGGGCAGGCGGTTATGTTGAGTACCACGGCGAGCATTACGATTTTGCGCCCTTGCAAATTGCGCCCGAGCCCAGTGAACCTGTGCCAATTATTTTGGGTGGTGCCAGTAAGCCTGCGCTGCGACGTGCAGGTAAGTACGCGCAGGGATGGATGGGTAATGGCAATACCAAGGATGAAATGCCAGAAATTTTTGCCACCTTAAATCAGTCACGTGCAGAGCATAATAAAACCGATGAGGCGTTTGAGATTATTCTGGCGATGAAAGATAACCCGTCGGTTGATGAGTTAAAAGCATATCAGGCGCAGGGTGCTACCGCGACTGTGCTTGGCTTTCCCGATCACACAATGTCGGTTGATCAAAAAGTTAAATTTCTTGATGCGCTAGTAGGGTATATGGGGCAGTTTTAAATTTCAGCACAGCGTTTTGATCATTTACCAGTTCGCGCACATAGGTAAATGTATCGTTAAAAAACACCTAAAACTCTGCAATTTGTGCTCCTTAATACGTTTAATATATTTAGTATTAAGCATTTGCCAGCCTTATGAGTTCATAACAACCATGCCAAGAAAGACAAGGCCTCACATCATCATATAACTAATAAGGTGCCGAACCTCCATCCACACAAAAAACCTGGCCGGTAATCCAATTGGCCTCGTGAGAAGCCAAAAAAACCGCCATATTGCCGGCATCTTCGGGTGTGCCCAAGCGCCCGCAGGGTATGGTTTTAATAATCGGTTCGGCAAATTCCTCAGGCACCGTATTCATCAAACCTAGCGCAATTGCATTGCACGTCACTCCGTGCTTGGCTACTTCTTGTGATAAATGGCGCATTAAATTAATGGAGCCCGCTTTAGCGGCACCATAAATCGATACGCCAATATTTAAACCGGTACGACCAGCACCCGATGAAATAGTGATAACCCGGCCCCAGCCGCGCTCACACATGCCCGGTAATACTGCATGCGTACAATGCATTACTCCATTTAAATTTACGTCCACAAACTTCGTCCAGTTCTCGGGGTCGGTGTCTTTAAAATGCACCTGCTCCATTTGCACCGCACCGGCATTGCCCACATTGTTGACCAAAATATCAATGCCGCCAGTTGCCGCGTTAATACCATCAATACTGTTGCGCAGGGCATCGAAGTCGGTGACATCGAAAACACTGCTACTGGCTTTAAGCCCCATATCATTAATGGCCTGTGCACTTTCCGTCGCTTTATCGGCAAAGATATCGTTAACCACTACGTGAGCACCTTGCTTGGCAAGTTGCAATGCAATGCCACGCCCCATGCCACTGCCCGCACCTGTGACCAGTGCAGTCTTACCCGTTATATCCAGCATATCTTTTCCTCGTTGCAATGCGCGTTGTTACTGTTTGTTTGATCGTACTTTGCCAAAATGCCAGGCCAGCGTCAGTGAAAATAACAACCCAAAACTCACGGTTACGATGGTATCTAAGTTCAAGCCGAGCTGGAATTCGCCGACTTCGCACAGTAACAAGGTGCCAAGTAAAAAATTTAATGCGCCCCATAGCACGTTGACAATAGGTGATGATTCGCCGATGCCGGGTGGCGATGCAAACGGGCTTTGAAAGCGATTTCCGCAGATACCCTGAACAAAGTGGGGTATACCGTTTACCAAAAAACATCCGCCGGCTGCATGGGCAAGATAATCAATTAACGACATTGCATCCCCTGTTAAGCGTCTCGTCTACTAATTGCCAATGATCACTCGGGGCAAATCGCTCATAATAAAATGCGTGCCTGCTGGATCTAACATATAGGCCACATCAGGTTCAACCATAGTCTTCTGTTCCGGCTCGCTGAGTGATTGAAAAAAGCGCTCCAGTGATTCAAACCACTGTTCAGTACAGCCATCGTATTGGCGCTCGGGGCCGATATCGTAGTCAAGGTCTAGGCGAGGGTTTTGGTCGTAGGCGAGAATATCCTTATTGAGGTTTTCTACTGTTTGAAATAAGCCGCCATGATGTTGCAGCCAGTGAGGGTGAAATTCCTCACGGCTTAACGCGGCATTGCGACGCAGCATGCATAATAGCTTGGTTTTGGCTTCGCTGGGTTTATTGGCGTCGCGGGCGCCGGGTTTGTCAACAATAGTGTTGGGCTTGCCTACCAGTATCCAGGCTTGTGAATCGCGGTCGAGCAGGTAGTCTTCATCGGGGATAATATGCTCAATATAGTACGGGTCGTTAACCATATCTTGAAAAGCCTGCATTGAGTGATACCAGATTACGGTCACACCATCGTGGCCCTGCTGGTCAAAATCTTTGGCGTCTTTATCGCGAATATAGTCGCCTGTGAGCCGGGGGTTTTGTTCGTAGCGGGCGATATATTGTTTCATTGCATCGCTTTCGGCAAACAGTTTGCCGTGCACATCGCTCCAGTGGCTATGAAACTGTTCAATGCTGAGATTTTTATTGTGTTTTAAAAAACAGATAAGTTTAATCAAACCGTTTTCTCTTATGGTATGGTGTTAAATCATTATTATCCAGCAGGAGATTACACAAGTGAGCCAAGAAGAAGATAACAAATCGTTAATGCGGCGTTGGTACGATGAAATGTGGCAGCCGTGCAATTTTGATTTGATTCCCGAGTTGGCGGGGCCAAGCTATACCCGGCATGATTTAATGGGTACGCGAACAGTCACTGCGGAGGAGTATCGTGATAGTTTGAAGATGTTCGGCGCTACCTGGAAGATTAGCGATTTTAATTATTTTTTAATGTCCGAAGGGAATTTTGTTACATCCATTGGTAGCTGGGTGGTTAATGATTTTGACGGGCAGGGAAATAGTGCCCAGTGGGATTGGGTGCAGGCGTTCCGTGTTGAAGAGGGTAAGCTGGTAGAGACCTGGCTGCCGGCAATGGGGGGCAGCGATGTGAAGTGGAGTGCAGAAGATGTACCTGAACAGGGAGTGCTGGTGAAAATTTAGTAAGGGATGGTGCTATTTTTCTTGGTGTGTTGATTAATTGAAACTGTGTTTTTGTCTTTTAGGTCAGTCACTCTTTTGATTCGCTGCGCTTACGCTTCGGGTTGCCTTTCAGGCGCTCAACGCTGTAAGCAATCAAGAAAAATAGTAAATACTTGACTACCCCAGGGGACAAAAACACCATCATACTGGCTACTGCGACGCCGCTAATGCCCCTTTAATGAAAATCACGGGAGGGCAGTAAAAAATCAGATAACCGATCGCTACAATCAATCAATTGCCCGGCAATAATATGAATCACCGAATGCTTTTTTTCCATAACTCCTTTGACTAGCAGCAGTTTACTCTTAAGCAACGGCTGTCGACAGCGCTGTTGTAAATCCTTCCAAATGATAATATTACTATTACCTGTTTCATCTTCCAGCGTTAAAAAAATGACCCCAGATGCCGTACCAGGCCGCTGTCGCCCGGTAACAATACCGGCAACCTGCACAAAGCGTCCATGATTTAGCTGCTGTAAATCAACGCAACGCTTGCAATGCTTAAACGGCGCTTGTTCACGCAATACTCCCATAGGATGGCGACCCAACGTTAAACCTGTATGGCTGTAGTCCGCCTGTATGTCCTGCACCTCGCTGGGCGGTAGTAATACAATATCATCATCTAATTGACCGAAATGATTGTTCTGCTCAATAAGGCTGATATTTTTTTTTAGCGCCAGCCCAGTGTTTTCAATAGCAAGGTTTTGCCAGTGGCTTTGATGCCGATTACCCGACAAAGGGTGCAAAGCATTTGATTGAATCAATACCGTACGGTCGTGCTTGTTCAATTGCGCACGCCGAATAAGATCATGTAAATCAATAAATGGCGCCTGTAACCTGGCCAGCTCAATACGCTGTACACTCTCGCGATGTAAACCGCGAATTAAACAAAAACCCAATCGTATGGCTTTTACTTTGCCATGCTTTTCCAGGCCGCAATCCCAGCTACTTCGATTAATATCAATAGGTCTAACAGAAATATTATGTCGCTCTGCATCCTGAACCAGCTGCGAAGGTGAATAAAAACCCATGGGTTGGCTATTAATTAACGCAGCGTAAAATGCTGCGCCATAGTGACACTTTAACCAGGCCGACACATAAACCAGCAGTGCAAAACTGGCAGCATGCGATTCGGGAAAGCCGTAACTGCCAAAACCTTTCATTTGGTTAAAGACCCGCTCGGCAAAATCTTCGTCGTAACCGCGTTGTCGCATACCATTTAATAGCTTTTCTCGAAACTGTAGCAAATTTCCATTTTTGCCCCAGCTTGCCATAGCACGGCGCAACTGGTCGGCTTCACCACCACTAAAGCCTGCAGCAACCATTGCCAGCTTAATGACCTGTTCTTGAAAAATAGGTACACCCAAAGTGCGCGATAACACATTGCGAATGGCTGGGTTTTCATAACTTACCGGTTCGCTGCCATCGCGACGACGCAGATAAGGGTGAACCATATCGCCCTGAATAGGGCCGGGCCGTACAATCGCTACCTGAATCACCAAATCGTAAAATGTGCGTGGTTTGAGCCGTGGCAGCATAGAAATTTGCGCCCGCGATTCCACCTGAAAAACACCAATGCTGTCACCGCGCGATAGCATATTGTAAGTGGCGGTATCCTCATCGGGAATATCGCTAATAGTTATTGGTGTTGACCGGTGTTGATTGATCAAATCTAACGATTTTCTAATGGCGCTAAGCATGCCCAGTGCCAGTACATCGACCTTTAACAGGCATAGCGCTTCAATATCTTCTTTGTCCCATTGAATCACCGTGCGCTCGGGCATGCTTGCGTTTTCAATAGGCACCAGTCGGCTAAGCGGCCCATTGCTAATAATAAAACCACCCACATGTTGGGATAAATGTCGGGGAAAACCCTGTATTTCGGTAACCAGCTGAATAAATAATGCGGCCAGCCGATTTTTATTGGCTTGTATACCGGCTTCTTGCAGGCGCTGCTCCAGCTCCTCACGCTTGTGCCACCAGCCCAGCGACTTGGATAGCTGGTCGGTAAAGTGACTGTCAAACCCCAGCGCTTTACCAACATCGCGTATTGCACTGCGCGAGCGATAGGTAATAACCGTGGCCGCAAGCGCTGCGCGTTCGCGGGTATATTTTTTATAAATATATTGAATAATTTCTTCGCGGCGCTCATGCTCAAAGTCCACATCAATATCGGGCGGTTCATTGCGCTCTTTAGAAATAAAGCGCTCAAACAATAACTGTGCTTTGGTGGGATCTACCTCAGTAATAAACAGGCAGTAACAAATTACTGAGTTGGCAGCAGAGCCACGGCCCTGGCATAAAATACCTTTCTCGCGGGCAAAGCTTACCAGGTCGTGAACAGTGAGAAAAAAATACTCGTAACGCAATTCACTAATAGCCCTAAGCTCTTTATCAATTTGCAATTGAATGGTATCGGGTATGCCGTCGGGCCAACGCTGTGCGGCACCCTCATGCGCAAGCTGCTTTAAATAAATCGCCGGTGTGGTGTTGGGTGGAATAAGCTCTGCCGGATACTGGTAGCGCAACTCATCGAGCGAAAACGTACAGCGTCTGGCAATGTTGAGTGTTTCGCTCAAGAGTTCGGCAGGGTAGAGCTTGCGCAGTTTTTCCAGCGGCCTGAGGTAGTGTTCACTGTTGCTGAAAAGGGATTGCCCTAAATTGCTAACTGACTGGTTATACCTGATGGCAGTGAGAATGTCCTGCAAGGGCTTTCTACGCAGCGTATGCATATGAATATTACCGCAGGCTACCATGGGCTTATCCATTAATGCAGCAATTCGATAGGCGTTTTGGTAGTGAGTTTCATCACTGCCATTGTAAAAACGCTGTACGCCAACCCAGAGTTGCGGGTGTGAAAGCAGGCCGTTGATATTGGTTTTTTCTTGCTGTGCACTAACACTGTGGTGGGGTAAAAAAATAACCAAGCAGTGTTGCAAGTGAATACCTAAGTCGCTAAGTGAAATTTCGTATTCGCCTTTTTTACCTCTTCTTCGGCATAGCGTAATAAAAGCCGATAACTCTTCGTAGGCGTGTTTGTCTGACACTAGCGCAACCAGTTTGGAGTTGTCTGGCAGTTTAAATTCGCTGCCAATAATTAGCTGAATAGCTTGCCCGTTAGCGCTAAGCTCGCGATTTTTACTATGTGCTTTTACCACCCCGG
>CBFHXO010000087.1:0-12674 GCA_965659815.1 Pseudomonadales bacterium | reverse complement strand
AATGAAGCATCAACCAATGGAATATGGTTAAGTGCGTAATAAAAGGCATAAAAGCTCAGGCAGCCAGCAATGCCGCGCACCGAGTGCCGAATTGGGTGGCGGGTTTTTAATGCGCGTAGCCCGTTTTTTTTAACCCAGGGCAAGGTACACATAAAACAAATGGCAAACTGAAACAATACGATAGTCGAAACGCTGACTATATCGCCAATATGTTTGGCCACCACCGATACACCGCTGCCAATAAATACGGTAAATAAACCCAGGCTAACGCCTTTAATCAGGTTTTGTTGCGGGGTGGCGAGTGTTGAGTGATTGATAACGACTACCTAATTTTCTGTAGGGCCGTATTGTTATAGTTGGCGTGGTTTATCGCAAGGCAATTGTGCGGAATTTAAAGAGAACGTAACCGGAGCCTGTTGAGGGAGTTTGAGCACTTCGGATCGGCCAGTGATGGTAAGCCTTAGACTCCGGCGAACCCCTCATCCATACGGTCCGAAGTCCGTTTCTACATCACTCGCCAATCACCTTAATCTGTTCGACTTCTGCATAGGGGTGTATTTCTGATATAGGTCTTGATAAGCCGTCATCACCAATAATATGCGCATGATAGCGTTTGAGTTTGCGTGGCTCGTTAACACCGCAAGAGTGGGCAATAACCCCCACTTCATAACTCATATTTTTGGCGTAGTTGGCTACGCGCTCGGCCTTATTGGTTGGGTCTAGGCCGTATTGCAGTTTTTCATCATGGGTAGTAATGCCGGTGGGGCAGGTATTCTTATTGCATTGCAGGGCTTGTATACAACCCAACGCAAACATAAAACCGCGCGCCGATACGACAAAGTCCGAACCCATACAAAGTGCCCATGCGACGCCCGATGGCGTAATCATTTTGCCTGAGCTAATGACTTTAATGCGTTTGCGCAAGCCGTACTGGTTTAACTTATCGGTCACCAGTGGCAAGCTTTCTTTAAGCGGTAAGCCAACAAAATCCATCAAGCTTTGTGGCGCGGCGCCGGTACCACCATCGGCGCTATCGATAGTAATGAAGTCTGGCGCTGACTCTATGCCGCGCTCTAATATTGCACTAAACAGTTTGTCCAGCCAGCCAAAGGCACCGATAACGGCTTTAAAACCCACAGGTTTACCGGTAACATCGCGAATATGAGCAATCATATCCAGCAGCTCGTCGACATTACGAATGTCGTTATGGCCATTGGGGCTAATTGAATCCTGCCCTACGCGAATACCGCGAATGCGCGCAATTTCTTCATTCACTTTTGCACCTGGCAAAATACCGCCTTTGCCAGGTTTTGCACCCTGGCTCATTTTTATTTCAAACATGCGAATTTGTTCGTGCGCGGCCAGACTTTTTAGCTTTTCATCCGACAGATTACCGTCTTCGTCACGTACACCGTATTTGGCGGTGCCGATTTGCATAACGATATCGCAGCCGCTCTCAAGGTGATAGGGGCTAACCCCACCTTCGCCAGTATTCATCCAGCAGCCGGCTTTTTTTGCGCCGTTAGATAGCGCTTTAACTGCAGGTGTCGATAATGCGCCATAGCTCATACCTGAAATATTGAATAGCGAGCTGGTGGTATAGGGTGTGCGGGCATAGGGGCCTATTGTGACTTCGCTAATGGGGGCTGCATCTTCTGTCAGCGTCGGAAACGGGCAGTTCACAAATATAACGCTGCCGGTAGGGGTAAGGCTTCGCGTCGAGCCAAACGCGACTGTGCTGTCGACATTTTTGGCCGCCCGGTAAGCCCATGAGCGCTCGGCTCGGTTAAACGGCAGCTCTTCTCTGTCCATGGCAAAAAAGTATTGCCGAAAAAACTCACCCATATGTTCAAACAAATAACGGAATCGACCGAGCACAGGGTAGTTGCGCCGCACGGTGTGCGCGGTTTGGGTTTTGTCGATAATAAATAGCACGACGACAACAATCACTGAAACGCCGATCGCCAGAATAAACAGGCCGGCTAAAATCTCGAGAATAACAAGTAAGAAGTGTGTATCTTGGGCTGCCACAGCAAACTCCTGATTATTGAGTGAGTGAAAAATAGACAGTTGATATCATGGCAATATGCGCTGACCGTTGTGCAGCGATATTTACTGCCAACTGTTCAATGCTTTAATCTGCGTGCTATAGAGCTTTAATTTATCAGCAAGTTCTGAACGAGTACAAGTTTATTTGCGCCACAGCCGGTTGAGCGGCATTCGCTTTATCATGCTGGTAAACTGTGGTTTATCTTAGATTCACAACGAGCCAGGAATATTGTTATGCATAATAGTGCGAAAGGGCGATTTGTGCCGGTTTTTGCCGCATTGCTGGCACTGCTCGGCGGCTGTGGATACGCTAGCCAGCAAGCAGAGATATTTCATACACCGGTGTGCGAGCTTGCGGCGTTTGCGGCCAACTATGCCAATTTCCCGGATGCGAGTAGCAGCCAGACAACTGCGCAGCAGTGGCAGCCATTGGCTTGTTCGCTGAAGCAGCTCGCCAGCGTTAAGCAGGCGCAGCAAATACGTTGGGCCTATGTCGATAAGCGTGCCGAACGGTTTGCTGTGGTGGGTTATAAAATCGCATTAGGCAGCAACGCTGCACAGCGATTGTTTGGTTTGCAGCAACCCGTGGTAGGGGTGTTGTTTAACGATACGCTGATTAATGCAGCGCAAAACAGTGAAAGTAATAGTAATGGTGTTAGCTTGCCGCGCTCGGCCGGTGTCAACATTGCCTATGAACCAGACTTGCTGGTGGTGATAAAAAGCGCTGCAATTAATGCCGCAACAAGTATTGCCGAGGTGGCGCCACATATCGAAAGTGTGGCGGCTTTTCTTGAGGTGCCCGACCTGGTGGTTATGCCGGAGGTTTCGGCTGGCCCTGCATTTATTGCCAGCAATGCAGCCGTTCGCTGGGGTGTGATGGGTGACGTTATTAAGGCCAGCAGTGACCCTGTATTTTTAGACAGTTTGCAAACAATGCAAGTTACGGCCTATGATCAAAGTGGTATTCCATTGTCCACCGCACCGGGCAGCGCCGTGATGGGGCACCCGTATAACGCCATTGTTTTTTTACTGGAGCAGCTAAGAAAAAATGGTAGGCAATTGCGCGCCGGTGACCGTATTAGCCTGGGCGCTTTTGCACCGCCTAAGCCGGCAGCGCAGCTTGATAGTGTGACGGTCGAGTATATTGGTTTGGGCTCGCAGCCATTGTCAGTGTCTGCAAGTTTTACCGATTAGTCTTATCCTCACACTGCCATTCGGTATTTAAATTTGCATCCGGTATTTACGCCAGCCGCTTGCAATGCCTATTAATAGCAGCGCCATGGCGACCAATGCCCACTGTGGCAGCAGGGGTACAAATTCTTCCGGTGGGTCAGCAATTAGCGGATTTAAATCCAAACCGTCTTTTAAGCCATCTCCGTCGCTATCATCGATTAATGGGTTGCTGTCAATACCCTCGGTGTAATTGCTGGGGTCGCCGTCGATATTCACTTCTTCAAAATCGGTGAGAAAGTCGTTGTCTGAATCGCTGTTGTCAGGGTCGGTTCCCAGCAGCAGTTCCACTGAGTTAACCAGGCCATCGTCATCGTTATCACCGAATGCCGATACCGTTATGGTGATAGAGGCCAGCCTATTGTTGCCGTCACTATCATCTACCGAGGCCGTTAGCAGATGGCTACCATCCGATAGCACCGGATCAATAATGCTACCGTTGCCAATACTGCCGTCGATGGAAGAGCTCCAGGTAATGGCTGAGCTGATATCACCGTCTTCAGCGTCGCTGGCCGTTGAGCTCAGGTTGACCTGGCTGCTTAAAAAGATATCGCCATCAATGGGGTTGGTGATAGTGATATCGGGTGGCAGATTAGAAACAACGTTAACTTGAAAAGTTGTCTGAGTGGTGGATGTGCCATCATCGATTGAAACGGTAATATCTACCGGGCCCGACATACCCGGTTCCGGTGTGATAAACAGCGTGCGCAGTCGACCTGCGCCATTGAGCAGGATACCGCTATTATCAATAATTGCAGTATCGGAAGACACTGCGCTGGCTATAATAATGGCCGCAGAGGTGTCGTTATCCATAATTGCAAAGTTTACCGCTGTGGTGTTTGCATTGAGAATAGTGACCGGTGCGATTGGTCCAATAATCGGTGCCGCGCTTGCATTCGTTGTCCAGCCAATATCCATAAGTAATTGCTCGGCCAGGCCAATATTATCAACCGGCGAGGCGATGGTAGGCTCCATGAGATTAAACGGGCTTAGGCTGCTGCTAAAGTGTGATACTGAACTGCCTAATACCAACGATGAGGGACCATGCATTCTGACATCACCTTGATTAATGCCAGCTAGTAAACCACCACTGGCAGCTGCGACGTTGCTACCAATCCAGTGTAAATCGGGGTCGTCGATAGCTGACGCGGCTCGTTGTGCATCGGTGAGTTGTTCCCATGTCTGGCCAAGGCTGTGATCTTCTAGCGAAAGCATAAAAATATCATCGCGTCCGTTAAGGCGTTGGCCGGTACTTAAGTCGCTAAGCATGATAAATCCAAATCCGTGCAGCATTTCGTGCAGTACCACCGACAGTAAATCGATATCAAAACCTGAGGGGTTGCCATCCAGCCCGTTATACCAGTTGCGATTATTTAAACAGCCATTGTTATTGTCGATTGCACCATTAAACTCCATAGTGATATCGCTGGTTGCACTCTGGTCCGTATTTTTCAAACTATTGGCCAGCGCCTGCACGTAATAGGTGTTGCGCACGGGCAGGCGGTTTTGTGGTTGGCCGCCATTGCCATCGAAGTGCACGGTCGATGGCCCACTGCTGCCGAGGGTAGCGCTGGCCGAGGAGCAAAACAGTGTATTGTTAAACCCGGCATCGATAATAATCGGCTGGCTGCTGACAAACAATTGCTCGAGCAGGTGCGCGGCAAACTCAAACACGATTAGGCGTTGCTCTCCCAATGTTGTTCCCACGTTACCACCAACAGGCGTTGCTGCCGTTGTATCGTTAAAACCTTCATTAGCGTTATCCGTAACATTAATCGTTATCGTTGCTGCGATGCCGGAATTGGCATATAGCAATATCATTGCTATAAACCAGGCTCTAGTACCTCTGCCTGCCATCAGTAAACACGAGTATATTCGGTTAAACAGCATCTTGGTTATCCTCGTCACGCATTATTATTGTTTTGCTTGCGACGCGTCTGGACTTGAATCGTCTGGTCTTGAAGTGTTGGAACTTGAAGCCTCTGGAATTGAAGAGATGGGCAGTGGCTGGTTAATATCGGTTACCACCGTGCTGCCATCGTCGTCGATAATGGCAATCATGACTGAGCTTGCTCTGTTACCCATATCGACATAACCGCCTTGCGCTGTTTCGACTTCACGATAAGTCTGGCCTGGAGGATTAAGCTTGGCATTAATTTCGCGCCGCATTTTGAGGCTTACATGTTTTTCAATTAACTCGGCCAGGCGCCGCTCAGAGAAATCGTTATTCTCTTTGTTGTGAGTAATTTCATCATTAATGTTATGCGTGATGTCATGATGAGTGCCAATAGCTTGCGATACCGGCTGATTATTTAATTGATGTTGATGTTTGTTTTTAGCGCTGCCCGGGCTATTCGCTTGCGTTTGTGTGGCCAATAGTTGTGTGCCACTGCCGGGCACTAACAGATAGTAACTGCCCAGCAGTGTGAGTGTAATCACAGAAAAAATGGCTATGTTTCTGAAGTTCATGAAAAAATGATTTTCTGATTATTCGGAGCGCCGATTTTTATACGCTTCTATGAGCTCTCCGGTTTAGCTTAAGTGTAACCGCTTGTTGGCCGCTTGTGGGTAAAATATTTATTGCACTTAAGCGTTAGGCGAACGACGCCTTAGCCTATAAGCGTCTATGTGTGTCGGCAGGCGCTTAAGCCTGTGAGCGAGCGTGCCCAGCGGGTTACAGTGCATCCGCCATGATATCGCGTATATAGGCGAACAGCTTGCGCGCCGAGATAGGTGGTTTTTTGTGTTGGGTTTCCTGTGCGCTTTGGCGCGTGGTTTGGCGCAACCATTGGCGGTCGGCGTTGGGGTAGTGTTGCAAAAAGCTTTCGATCTCGCCATGGTCGCCCAATATACGATCGCGCCATTGCTCGATCTTGTGCTGCTGTTGTGTGTGTATGCGATGCTGGTTGGCCAGCCGATCAAAGTAGGCATCAATTAATGCAATGGTTTCGTCGCTTTCAGCGCGCATAAGCTTACCAATAAATTGCATTTGACGCCGCAGGCCTTCGCGGTGTTTGATACGTTTGGCTTCAGCAAGTGCATTGAGTAAGGGGTCAGACAGGGTGAGTGTATTGAGGTCGTCGTGCCTTAACGTGAGCAGTTGCTTGCCAAGGTCTTGCAGTCGATGCATTTCACGCTTAAGCGCGCTTTTGCTTATAGGCTCGTCTTCATTGGTATCGTTACTGGTTTTATCAGCTGCGCTGGTCGGAGCAGGGTTTTGCTTTGAAGCCGAGTTTTTTTCACCGCGTTTATTGTTTTTTTTCATAATTTATCGCCGGGTAATGCACACGAAAACCAGTGAGGTATCCAGTTAAACAAAGTGTTCGCCAGGGCGTTAGCGTCAACTAGCCATAGAAAATGGTTGCCAGGCCCAAAAATGACATGAAGCCAACGACGTCGGTAACAGTAGTGAGTGCCACTCCACCGGCCAGTGCAGGGTCGATATCGACCGAGCGTAATGCTAACGGGAGCACTGCTCCTGCAATAGCGGCGGTGATTAGATTAATCACCATAGCGGCGGCGATAATGCCACCGATGACCATATCGTCGAACCAGAGCACAGCGGCCACTGCAACCACTGCCGCCCATAGTAATGCATTAATAATACCCACCAGTAATTCACGTGTTATAAGCCAGCGCTGGTTATGTTTTTCAATATGCCCAATGGCCAGACCGCGCACGACAATGGTCAGCGTTTGTGTGCCCGCGACGCCACCCATACTGGCAACAATAGGCATCAGTATCGCTAGTGCCACAACTTTGTCGATGGCGCCTTGAAATAAATTGATCACAGCTGCAGCGATAAACGCAGTGACTAAATTCAGCCCCAGCCAAAGCGCGCGCCTCGGCGTGGTTTTTATTACTGGTGAAAAGGTGTCTTCTTCTTCGTCAAGACCGGCCATGCTCATCAATGAGTGATCGGCATCTTCGCGAATCACGTCGACGATATCATCGATGGTTATACGGCCAAGCAGTTTACCCTCTGCATTAATCACCGGCGCCGATACCCAGTCTTTGCGTTCAAAGCGTCGTGCGACTTCATCGTCGGCCATATCGGCGGGTATGGCCTCGTAGTCGCTAAGCATAATTTCGCGCACAGTGTTATTGGGGTCGGAAACCAGCACTTTGGCCAGTGGCAGAACGCCAATAAATTCATCTTTGCGATTGACCACGTAAAGGCTGTCGGTCATATCCGGAATTTCATCGTGACGACGCAGGTAACGCAATACCACGTCGATGGAATGCCGGGCGCGCACGGTAATGGTGTCGGTATTCATCAAGCCGCCGGCGGTGTTTTCGGGGTAGCTTAATGCACTGGTTACCCGCTGGCGGTCTTGCGTGGTCATGGCCTGCAACACTTCTTTGGTTACCCGGCCAGGCAACTGTTGCAGAATATCAACCATGTCGTCGGTTTCGAGTTCGGTGGATAGTGCGACCAGTTCTTCGCTTTCCATTGCGCGCACAAATTGCGCTTGCAGGTCGTCGCCTAGCAGTGGCAGGATATCGCCACGTCGGTCTTCATCGACCAGGGCCCAAAGAATTTGCCGTGAGGGTGGGGGTGATGACTCGATTAAATACGCGCTTTCTTCGGCGGCCAATACATTAAGCATATGACGGGCGTGCTGGAAGGTGCCGCTATCGAGTAGTTCGGCGACTTCTTCGCTAAGCGTGCTTGGCAGCTTTTTTTTGTCCTGAGCGCTTGCAGACATGGCGATACACGGCAGTAAAACGTAAGGTGAATCGAATCGTTATTACGCAAGCAAGTATGGGCCAAAGACAGCATCGCAACAAGCGATGATGCAGGCAAGATTACCGTTGTCAGTGAGCAGCGCTCGCCGGATTAACTAGCAATTTAGCTGGTCGGCTGGGTTTTACACATCAGCAATTGTGGAATTGAGCAGCCGGTGACTTTCATCATACCGATGACATAGGCGAGGCCAATGGTGCCGTCAAACACCACCAGTGTGTACTCTGCGCTATTTGCCAGGCCATTGGGTACTGCGTAGAGCACTGCTGAAACTGCGGTTAGCCGCACCAGGCCCTGCCAGAAAATCACCGGTGCGCGATTGGCCATATCTTTGGATGCCCACATCAACAATGCGGCGGCCATCATTAAAAACATACCCAGAGTCATCAATGCCACCAGTTGGCCGGGTTGGGGGTTAGATAGTGCACCGTACCATGTGGCTGCGCCAACCAAAAAGTCTAATGCACCGGTCCAGTAAACAAATTTTTGCAGCATGTTATTTCACCTTTTATATTTTTTATGGGTATTGTTTTAGTCTTTATCGTAACCGTGTTCACGAAACCAGGCGATGGAATCGGTGATAGCGGTTTCGATTGGCGTTTGCGGCAGCCCCAGTTCTTCAATGGCTTTGCTGGGGTCGACATAAACGTATTGCAGTGCGTATTTGGAGGTGCCATAGGTAGTCATAGGCGGTTTGCCGGTGATATTGGCAATAAACTCCATCACCTTTGCTGCAAATAGCATGACCTTGGCGGACACATGTTTTTCGGCAACGCCATTGATACCAGCGATTTTACCGATCAACTGGGCGAGATCTTTTTGGGGCATATTGCCGTTCTTATTGGCTAACAGATAGGCTTCGCCGATGCGGCCTTTTTCCATTGCCAGTAAGTGGCCGCGGGCAACGTCGCGCACATCGACTGCGCACATACCGCCGTCGAAGTATTGTTTCATTTGGCCTTTTAACACCGAGATAATCAGGCTACCGGTGGGGGTTGGCATTCGATCGCCAGGGCCGAATGGAAAGCCAGGGCAGACGATGGTGGCGGGTAAGCCGTTTGCAATCATGCCTTTGATAACGTGGTGGCTAATAAATTTGGATTGTATATAGGCGCTGCAATCGAGCCAGTCGCCAAAAAAGGTTTCTTCGTTAGCGAGTTTATCTGGACCGGTGACGCCGATGGCTGCGATGGAGCTGGTAAAGACAATTTTTTTCACGCCAGCAGCTTGGGCGGCTTCCATCATTGCCTTGGCGCCGACGATATTGACTTTGTGTTGTAGGGCGGGGTCTTTGGTCCAGACTGCGTAGACTGCGGCGAGGTGGTACAGGCCTTCGATACCTTCGACGCATTTGGGCAGTGATTCGGGGTCGAGAAGGTTGCCTTCGACGAACTCGACGTCCATACCGTCGAGTGGAGAGCGGTCTTCGCCGGGCATGACCATGACGCGGACGTCGTCGCCTTGTTCGAGACACATTCTGGCAACGTGGTTGCCGATGAAACCGGTGGCGCCCGTGACGAGTACTTTCATTTTTTGACCTGTAGGGTAGTGGGGGGTTGCTGATTGTGAATCAGCATAACGGTGGGGTTTAGTGGGGGTCAATAGATGTGGATTAAATTCGTGTTGGGTTTTGGTTTTTTTGGTTGGTTGGTGAGCTTTGTTCTTAGTTTATCTTTTACCATAGCCGTGTTTTTTTCTTGTGGGCTAATTTGTGGTTCTTTTCTTAGTGTATAGGTGAATTTAAAGGGTGTTTTTGTCCTGAAGGCCAGTCACTTTTTTTGCTTGCACAAAAAAAGTAACCAAAACCTCTTTATAAAACAACAGGGCAAAAACGTACCGCCGTTTTATCACTTGTCTTGTCCACACTATTTTCAGACACGACCTTCATCTGATTTATAGCAAAGACTTTTAATAAAACCATCGCACTTCGTTCTAACATCGCATTAGCGAACCGCATAGACCGTGGGCTTGTAGTAGTCAAGGTCATTACTATTACACTATACCCGTACCAATACGTTCTGCTCCGAATAAGCAATCCACATTTGCAATTAGTCTCAAAACCAACTTTCCGTTTTTTAACTACACCGTGTGATACGAAAACCCAAGACGGGTTTTGTGGTTTGAACAGAATAAAGATCTACCCGGACTGAGCGAAGCGGATAAAGGTGTCATTTAGAAGTAGTCGGTACCGAATAGCCAATGGGTTGTCAGATACTGAATAGTGTTCGGTGGTGAGTTCGACGGGACTTTGCTTACATGTGGGACTCTCTTCTTTTCTCCGGGATTAAACGTCGGGTCGTTTATGTGCTTTCTTTTGGTTACTTTTCTTTGCACAAGCAAAGAAAAGTGACTGCCCAGCGGGGCACCCCGTGCAGAAAACGCTGTAAGCAATTAAGAAAAATAGTAGAAGCTAAAACTCAAAAACTAAATCCCCACTATCCCTGCAATCTCACTCGCCTTATCAAGATAATCCTCAACCCGCTGCGCCACCGCATCCACCGAAGCCACCTTCATCCCACCAGACGCCCCTTGCTTCAACCGGCTATAAACCCCCTCCACAATACAAGCCTGCTTCCACCAACTAAACGCCATATAATAGTTAATATCCGATAAATCCAACCCAGACCCTTTAGCATACAATTCAATAACATCATCACGCGAACAAAAATTCTCCGACAAGGTCGGTGGATCCAACAGCCAGGTAATCTCATCCCCGGGCTCGGCCCAATACAACAACGACCAAACAAAATCCGCCACCGGATCACCCACTGTACATAATTCCCAATCTAACACTGCCGCTATTTCGCAACCCCCACTCAACACTGTGTTATCAAATCGATAATCACCATGCGCAAGCCCAGGACGCGTTTGCTCTGCCGGAATTCGCTTCGATAATCGCTGATGCAACGATTCAAGCAGCGGCAACTCGCGCGTTTTACCGGCTTCAACCTGCTTGCGCCAACGCTTGAGCTGCCGCTCTACGTAGCCTGTGCGCGCTTTTGCTAAATCACCTAAACCAATGGCATCAATATCTGCAGTATGAAACGCAATTTGCGCATCAATTAACGACTGCGTTGCCGTCATACATTGGCTCGTCGTTAAGCCAGCGGCCGATGCCTGGTCACGTAAAATCAAACCTTCAACAAAACCCATTACATAAAACGGGGCATCGTTAACGCTATTGTCTTCACAGTAGGCAACCATTTTGGGTACCGGTACGGCGGTGCTTTTGTCCAGCGCTGACATGATTTTCCACTCACGCTGCATATCATGCGCAGTGGCAAGCCTGGCAGCCACTGGCGGCCGCCGCAGCGCCCAGATATTGCCTGCCGCGTCGGTCACCCGAAAAGTGAGGTTGGATCCACCGGCGGCAATTAAGTCAAATTCAAACGGCGCTTGCACGTGCTCAATATGCTCACAAAGCCACTGACTTACTCTTTCGATATCAATGCCTTTAACGGATTTTTCAGACATTATTTTTTTGCATCCTCAACTAGGTGGCCAAATTTTTTCCAAGCCTGCTTGCGCCGCGTGGGTATATGCGCACTTGGCAAGCCATCAACCGATTTAATCGTTTTCAATATCTGCCGCGCAACCGTTTGTTTATGCACTTCATCGGCACCATCTGCAATGCGCAAAGCGCGCCCCGAACGGTACATATACTCTAACGGTAGATCTGTGGTGTAACCCAAAGAGCCGTGCAGCTGTATTGCACGGTCGAGTATTGTAAGCAGTATGCGCGGCACATGAAATTTCAGCATGGCAATTTCCGTGCGCGACTGCGAACCATGACCACCTCGCTCGTCCATTGTCCATGCGGCTTTTAAGGTGAGCAGTCGGGCGGTTTCAATTTCTACCGCCGATTCGGCAATTGAATCTTGTACCATCTGTAAGCTGCCTAACGACTTACCTTTGGTGTGACGTGATGCTGCCCGCTCACACATCATTTCAAAAGCTAAATTGCACTGGCCAATAATACGCATACAGTGATGAATTCGGCCACCGCCTAAACGCTTTTGCGCCAATAAAAAACCTTCACCCGGTTGGCCAATCATATGATCTAACGGCACGCGGCAGTTTTCAAATACCACTTCAGAATGCCCGCCAATACGGTCGCTTAGATAATCGTCTTCATCATGTTGTGGGTGACTCATGGTGCCGACATCGCGAATCACAGTCATTCCCTGCGTGCCCTTGGGGATAATAATCATCGAGGCGCGTTGGTGCGGTGGCGCAGCAGGGTCAGTTACCGCCATTAAGACGGTAAAGTCCGAGACCGAAGCGTTAGAGGCAAACCATTTGTGGCCGTTAATAACCCAGTGATCACCGTCGCGTGTTGCGTTAGTGGTAATCGCAGTGGGGTCGGAGCTGGCGATATGGGGTTCGGTTAACGAAAATGTGCTGCGTACTTCGCCACGCATTAATGGATATAACCAGCGCTCGCGTTGCGCTTCAGTGGCACCTACCGCAAGTAATTCTGCGTTACCAGAGTCGGGACCCTGACAGTTGAATATCTCCGGCGCCAGTTCGCTGCGACCGAGTATTTCATGAATTAACCCCAGCTTTAATTGGCCCATACCCTGGCCACCGTGTTCAGGGCCGAGATGTGGCGCCCAGAGGTTTTGATCTTTGACTTTTTGTTTGAGTG
>CBFHXO010000086.1:0-12682 GCA_965659815.1 Pseudomonadales bacterium | reverse complement strand
AGATGAGCCGCTTTAACTGCATTAATAGAATCGCCCATCATCACCGGTATCACTGCAAGCTGCCGATTGAGGCCCGTATCAATGCCCTGCTTTTTCGCCAACGCATTAAATAAGCGAGAGTTTGACTTAAGCTTGGCCACCCTCTCTGGCTCTTGATGCAAAATATCAATCGCTGTAAGCGCAGCAGCTGCCATCATCGGCGCAACGCCCACACTATAAACAAACCCCGGTACCAAATTTTTTACCATGTCGACTAGAGCAGAACTACCCGCAATATAACCACCGGTACTGGCAAACGATTTACTCAGCGTACCCATCCAAATGTCGACATCATGTGCATCAATACTAAAATGTTCTGCGATTCCTTTTCCCGTCTCTCCCATCACCCCCACAGAATGCGCCTCATCAACCATCAATAACGCATCATGTCGATCTTTAAGTGCAATCAACCGTGGTAAATCAGGGTAGTCGCCATCCATACTGTAGAGACCTTCAACGACAATCAAAGTGCGTCGATATTTATGACGACGATCAACTAATATTTTTTCTAGCGCTTGAATATCATTGTGAGGGAACGTTGCGCGTCGCGCGCCAGAGAGCTGCACACCCTCCAGTACACTATTATGGACTAAGGCATCATGCACAATGAGATCAGCACTATTAAACAAACAGCCAATGGTGCTTACATTAGTGGCGTGACCACTCACAAAAATAGCTGCATCATCAACCCCATGAAACTCAGCCAGCTTATTCTCTAGCTGGCCTTGTATAGGACGCTCACCTGACACCAAACGACTTGCCGAACTCGATACACCGTACGTATCAAGCGCTGACTTTACCGCAATGTTTTGCCTAGGATCTCCATTAATGCCTAGGTAGTCATAGCTGGAAAAATTTAACATTTCACGCCCGGCAATCATCGATGTATCTTGAGACAAACCTTCATGCACTTTAAAAAATGGGCTTTCAATACGCATCTTCTCTGCCGCTAAGCGATGTAATTGAATATCTTTATACTCAGAAAATGCTTCAAAAGATGTTTTACTACTCTCGGTTAGCAATGAATCGACTGCAGCATCTGCATGATCATTGTTAGACTGCAATGATTCTTCGCCCAACACTCGGTTAAGCTTACGACGCTTGACGTCTTGGATAATTTTATTTTTCAGGCTCATTACGTACCGTTTTGTTGTGAAAGCATGAACTCACGTTTACTCTTTCGCTTGACCGCCATGATCACTTTTTTTACCAGGCGAGGCCAGCACAGCACTTTCTTGCTCTACATCACTTTTGTCGATGTCCGCGTGCCTATCAGCCAGCGCGTCGATTCGAAGCAGGTCCATATCTTCGTCATTGTCCACAATGCCCTGCTCACCAGCCGCATCTAAACTTAAAGCGCGTAAGACTCTATCGGCAACGCGCGGCAGCGAGGGCGATTCAATTAAAGCCATAGGAGGAATTTCTACACTAAATTTTTGCCGGATAATGCCCACCAATTCCACCCCCATTAAAGAGTCCATACCCTGCTCAAAAAGCGATTGCTCAATATCAATTTCGCCGTCGGCCATACACAGAATTTTTTCAACCTGCGCAGCCAATAGCGTTACCACTTTGGCATGCCGCTCAGCAGGCGCCAGCTCAGCCAGCAGCGCTGACAAGTCAACAAGCTCGGTATCGTCCACAGCCATATCTGTGGAACCATCCAACCAGCGATACTTCGGCTGCGCTGCCGTCGGCAATCTCCGACGCACCTCAGCCCAGTTGAGATAGAGAAAAGAGCCGACACTAGAAATACTATCACCATCCGTCGCGCAGCCGATAGCGGTATTGTGATGGCTCAATATTTGACGCTCTATTTCTTGCAAAACTTGCGACGAAGTTATGCCTTTAGCGCCAAATTTTTGTTTTAAATTTTCTTTAGCATAACTGTAGCGAGCCAAATAACCCACATCATCGACAGCGCCCCAAGCCACACAAATAGCCGGCAATCCCCGTGACAGACGATAATCGGCGAGCCCTTCAAGATAACTATTAGCAGCCACATAGGCCGACTGCCCGGGGCTACCCAAACTCGTAGTAGCAGAGGACAGCAGCACAAAGAAGTCCAATGGCATAGATTGCGTGAGCGCATGTAATGCCAGCGCACCGCGCACTTTAGGCTGCATCACTCTATCCAACTGCTCGTCACTGGCATTCACCACCAAAGCATCATCAATCACCGCTGCCGCATGGACTACGCCCTTAATAGGGGGGCAATCAACAAACAGCTGCTTTAACTGCTCTGCGCTTTTCGGCAGCGATAAGTCTAAAGCGTAATCATAAACTTTAACGCCATTGAGCTGCCATGCTTCAAAACTTACGTCCGCATTATCTAAATCAAAACCTTGTCGACTAACCACACCAATATGCCGGGCGCCTTTTTCAATCAACCAATGAACAACAGCTAAACCCAGACCCCGAGAACCACCGGTGACAAGATACGTAGCCTGCGCATCAAGCTCTAACATCTGCTCATCTGCAGCAGATACTGGTGCACTATCCAAAGACAGAGCATCAAGTTCTAATACAATTTTTCCTAGCTGCCGAGACTGCTGCATATAGCGAAATGCATCGATAGCCGCAGCGGCAGGAAAGGCATGATATTTTAATGGGTGAAGTTCACCTGAGTTGAACAGTTGCATCATCTCTTTCAGCAGAACGCCCACCAGCTTGGGCTTAGCATTAAGAAGCTGGTCTGCATCAACGCCAAAGTAACTAATATTTTTGCTAAAGGGCTTTAAGCCCAACGACGAATCGGCATAGAAGTCTCTTTTGCCCAACTCAATAAACCGGCCAAAAGGTTTCAAAATACTCAAGTTTTTTGCAATCGCATCACCGGCGAGTGAATTCAATACAACATCTACCCCCTCACCATCGGTTGCCGTTAGAATTTGATCAGCAAAGCTGAGAGTGCGCGAATCAAAAATTGCCTCTACACCCAACATTGTTAAGTAACTGCGCTTTTCGACGCTGCCAGCTGTCGCATAGACCTTAGCGCCACAATGCTTGGCAATTTGAATAGCCGCTAAACCTACCGCGCCTGCCGCTCCATGAATCAGCACACTCTCGCCCGGCTGAAGCCTGGCGAGGTGCTCTAGTGCATAGTAAGCAGTAAAAAAAGCAGTCGGCACTGTTGCCGCCTCAGCAAAGCTCCAAGCGCTGGGCATTTTAAGCGCCGCTGACTCTCGCGTAACCAAATGACTAGCAAAACAATTGGGCGCGAAACCAAAGACTCTGTCACCAGGCTTAAGCTCCGCGACCGTCGAGCCCACCTCAACAACTTTGCCAGAGAACTCCATGCCAAGCGTGGCACCGGCATAACCGTTTTCAAGCGCCTCCTCAGGCAACAGCCCCATGGCAAACATGATGTCTCTGAAATTCAAACCTGCGCAGTGCGACTTAACTCGGACTTCGTCAGCAGCCAGGCCCTGCGACTCTACCCGCTGCCAAGTAATATTGGCTAGCTGCCCCGGTTCATCAATACCTAGTGTGACTGTGGATTCAGTGGTGCGCTCAACATCAATGTCATGGCTAGACTGCTGCTCCGTTGCACGGGGAGCCTCAGCGAGATTGCCCGCAGCATTACCAGTGAGCTCACTGTCGGTCATATCAAGCCAACGATTAACATAGCGACTATTGCCACGCAGTAGCACTTCAGTTTCTTCAGTGGCGCCATGAATCTCTGCGCACAAGCCTTGATCGAAAAAAGTATGACTGTCTAATTCAATATCAATAAGGCGCAGTGAAACCCAGGAGTATTCATTCATTAATGTGCGCACAAAACCCCACACAGCACGCTCACTGGGATTGACCTCAACCACGGACGCCCTGGGCAATACAAAACTTCTCGCCGTTAACACCGTTACCGCTGGGCATGCCTCGGGGGCAAGGCTTGATAAACACTGAAAAAAAGCTTGTAGCTGATGACAGCGCTGGTGAGTTGCCGCTAGCGGATCTAAGGCCGAATTAAACGGCGCTACAGTTGCATCAATGATTCGGCTTGGCGCAATGGGCAATGCATCTAACAACTGGTCCCAGTGAGCAGCACTAGAGAAGTTTAACTCGCCAGTAAAATCGGCGATTGATTTTGGACTGAGCGCGAAGGTATCAGCGCCATGAACTAAGGCCAGCCGTATATTATGCTGCTGACAATAGGATATGAGCTCGTTTCTTTCAGCAGCAGCACTTTCACCAGCAGCACTGTCGGCCAACATAACCACCCATAATTCTTGAGCCGCAGGCGCGCTCATCTCGCTTGCTAGCGCATCATTAATTTGATCACTGCGCCCATCACAAAGCGTAGACAAACCACCGCCCACCTGAGTTTCTTCCTGCGCTTGCGCAACCAAGACAAAATCTGAATCGGCACAAACTGACTCGGGCAGCACTAACGGCACCACATCAAGACCTTTGCTGGCCAGCAACTCGACGTAGGCATCTTGGTCAAGAAAATTGCCAATACCCGTATCTTGATTAGCTTGCCACCAATGAGCATCCAAGCCTAGCAACAGATCGTCTAATCGGTTATTCGCATGCCCAACCAATACCAGCATACCACCGGGTTTCAAGCAGCCAACCACAACATCAACGACTTGCTTAACTACCTCCGCACTGCCTCGGAGGTGACCCAACGCAATAATATCGTAGCCACAGCCTTGGTCTGGTAACACAGCGAGCAAATCTTCCGAGGCCATCTGCGCAAAATCTTCAACATATTGCACGCCAACATTATGTAAACCATCTAACTCTGCACTAGCCTGACTAAATCCAGAGGAAGAACTGGTAAACAACGCGTAGTTATCCTCGGCCATTAGCTTAGTGGCGACACCACTCGCAAGACCGGTAAAGGCCGCATCGACTTCTAAAATATTAACTGCCGAAACAGTGGCGCGGCTAGCTAACCAAGACAGGATAGTTTCAGCTACCAGCCAATTACCTGAAGCGAAAGCATGGCCCTGGCGGTAAAGATTTTCGACATAAACTCGATGGTTTTTATCTTGAGCAAAGTCGGTGATTTTTTCGGCATTCAATACACCATCGGTATGGTTTACGCCCGTAAGATGCCGACCATTTTTGCCTGTAAAGAGCTGCATTAGCGCCTGCACAGACGTCGCTAAGAGTAACAACTCATCACCATGACCACTCAGCTCATTCAGCAATGGCCAAATATCATCAACAGTTTCTTCCATAGCGCCAACAAACGCGTACTCGCCGGCATCCAGCTGCTCTAGCAGGCCCTCTTGAACACCTATTTGCAGCATCCAGCTAAAAAAGTTTTTTTCTAAAGCAGATGTTTTACCACGTGCAGCCAAATCTACTGGCGAAACGTTTTTTCCATCAAGGCTCATAGCTCGAAGTAATTCTATCGAGAGGCTGGCCAATAAAGCGTCTACCAACGGCACAAATTCGGCATAGTGTTGCTCAATGCTGCTTCGATTTTTTCGCCCAAAGTATTGAGCATCTTCGACGCGCGACGCGAGCCCTCGTTGATAGTCGGTGAACCACTGAGAAAAATTGGCAAAAAATAACTGGGCAGCCTTCGATTTCTCGTTAGACAAAAATGCCTGCCACTGATAGCGACCTACCGGCTTCTCGGCCATTTCCAGGCGTATGGGCTTAAATCGACAGCCTTTAGCGGATAAAACCAACCGACCTGATTGGTCAACCATCAAAATGTCAATGCACAGCTGGCGGCGATTAACCGAACGCAACGTTATGCTAGAAATTACATCATCTGTAGAACCCAACCAACGCAATTCATCAATTTGTGCAGGCAAATACACCAGGTCGGCATAATGCTCAGGCACCAACAAAGCGGCAAGCTGAAAACACCCATCGAGCGCAGCCGGATGGGCGTAATGCCCAGTATCGCACTGCGAGGCGTGCAAACGTAACTTAGCCACAACCGAGTTTTGATTTAAGGCAGCCTCTTGCACCACCTGAAAAGTGTCGCCGTACTGCAAGCCGCGAGCGGCAAGTTCTGCATAAAATTGATCAATAGCAATGGTATGTGCCTGCTCTAGCAAATGGCCAATAGCGAACGGATCCGCCATCACTTCATTGACACCGGCTTCAGCTATTTTTCCGCGACAGTGTAGCGTCCATCCTCCATCTTGATTCGCCCGCGGGCGGCTGCTCGCAGTAAAAATATTGCGCTCAACATTGAGTGAGCAACGCAGTAACTTATGATTGTCCTTATCGATGGCGAGCGGCGCCACAATTATCATATCCCGAAGATCAAAGTCGCTAAACCCATACCAATCGGCAGCCATCGCTAAAGCCAGCTCTACATAAGCCGAGCCTGGCACAATGGTACTGCCACCCACCACATGATCCTGTAAATAAACAGGATCGCTTGCATTTAAATTAATTTCCCAAATCGGTAGCGTAGACTGCAGTCGATAACCCAGTAATGGATGTGCGCGCTTACGATCGACCAAGCATTCAAGATCTACGCCCGATTCCAGCCAGTAACGCTGTCGCTGCCACGGATAAGCCGGCACGTCTACCCACTGGCCAGCAGCGGGGAAACAGTGTGTCCAATCAACTGCATGGCCTGCTAAAAAAGCCTTGTAAAGAACAGCGTCCCGCTCTAAGTATTGGGCGCCAGTCCGCGTCATTGATGGAATCACAACGCCTTTATTACGCGAACTTCTAAGCTGGTCTTGGATGGCTGCACGCAGCACCGGGTGCGGACCCACTTCAACAAAAATTCTTGCGCCTAAATCAATCGCTTTATTGACTCCGCCTCTAAACGTCACGCAATCGCGAATATTCCGCCACCAGTAATTGGCGTCTAGCCATTCACCGGCCGAATTATCGGCTGCCGTAGTGCCAATGAACCGGGGGCTTTTAACTGGTTTAATGTGTTTAAGTGCATCGAGTATGGACGATTTGATCGGATCCATATAACAGCTGTGAAAGGCATAATCGAGATCTAACAGTTTGAAGCGAATAGCCTGCGCGCCACAATAGGACTCAACAACTTTGAGCTTGGCAAGCGAGCCCGATAACGTAACCGAGTTGTTAGAATTGTCACAGGCAATTTCAACATCGCCTTGAATAGCTAACGCTTCAAGCAACGCCTTCGCCTTTTGGATAGCTATTCCCACAGCGGCCATCCGCCCAGTGCCGCGGGTCAATGCCTGACTGGCACTACGCACGGCAACCACTTGCATAGCATCCTCTAACGCTAACGCTCCCGATGCCCAAGCAGCAGCAATTTCGCCCACGCTATGTCCTAGCGCATAGTCAGGCACCAGCCCACGCGCAGCAAACCACTGTGTGAGCGCAACTTGCGTGGCAAACAACAATGGCTGAGCATACTCAGTTAGCCGCATATGCGAGTGGTCTATATCGCGCAGCAACTCGTCTTTAATCGAAAACTCAATGTACTTGGAAAATACTGTATCGACTTGTTCGATCAAGGCAACAAATTCTGGATCTTGCTCTAGTAACTCGCAGGCCATGCCCTGCCACTGACTACCATTACCGCTGTATACAAATGCTAATGGTTTATCACCAGTAATAAAACGGCCCGTATGGGTATGCTCCGCAACATCATTTAATGCAAAACTATCTAATGCTCGCGCAATGCTATCAGCAGAGTCGCCGGTGAACACCACACCCTCGGCCAGTCGACTTTGCCTAGTAAAGCTATGCAAAGCAATATCGTAGTAACTAGCACGACCACTGCCAAGCAACTGGCCATACTTGGCCGCCAGTGTACGCAATGCAGTAGCATTATTGGCCGCTAAATAAAGTGGCGGCATATGTGCAGCAGTTTGAGGCAACGGCTGTGTTTGGTTGGACTCAGACACGAACTCTTCTAATACCGCATGGGCATTAGCACCACCAAAACCAAATGAATTAACCCCCATGCGCAGCGGTCTTTCAATATCACTTAAATCAAGCATCTGCTGATTAACACGAAGATTCAAATCATTAAAATCAATATTCTCACCGGCGCCATCGGTATTGGCGGTAGGCGGCACGGTGCGATACTTCAAGCAGTGCACCAGCTTAATAAGCCCAGCAATACCCGATGCCGTTTCCAAATGCCCTAAATTACCTTTAATAGAACCTATGGGTAACACACGGTTATGCGAACGCCGCTGACCTAATTGCTCGCCTAAGGCTGCCGCCTCAATAGGGTCACCCACTTGCGTGCCAGTGCCGTGCGCTTCGATGTAATCAACCGTGTTTATGTCGACCTTGCCATCACTGTATAACGATGCCAGCAACTCACTTTGGCCGGCTTTAGACGGCAAGCTGATGCCATTGGTCTTACCATCGCTATTAATAGCCGAATCAGTGATCACCGCATGAATGCGATCACCATCACGAATGGCATCCTCAAGGCGCTTTAAAAAAACAATGCCTGCGCCCTCCGAACGAACGTAACCATCGGCCTGACTAGAAAAAGGCTTGCAACGCCCAGTGGGCGACAGCATTGAAGCCTTAGAAAAACCCACAAAAGGCGCGGGGTGCAGCAATAAATTAACACCGCCGGCCAGCGCGGCACTGGCCTCGCCCTGCCACAAACTTTTACACGCCTCATGCACGGCGACGAGCGATGAAGAACAAGCCGTGTCAACTGAAACACTGGGGCCATGAAAATCATAAAAGTAAGAAATGCGATTGGAAGCGATACTACCGGTGTTGCCGGTCATGGTGTAAGTGTCGGCCGATACCAGGTCTTCGAGGTGCCGGTTGACATAGTCGTTGCTGGCCACCCCCATAAACACTGCGCACTGGGTGCCACGCAACTTCTCTACCGGCTGACCGCCGTCTTGCAGTGCCCCCCAAGATAGCTCCAACAACAAACGTTGCTGGGGATCCATTTGCTCGGCCTCGCGGGGTGAAATACCAAAAAATGCTGCGTCGAAGGTATCGACGTTGTCGATCTGCCCAGCCTGAAAGATGTAACTGGTGCCGGGCGAAGCTTTATCAGAGTGTGCAAAAAGGGAACTGTCCCAGCGGCTAGCCGAGATTTCAGTGACCTTATCATGCTCTTGAGAGAGTGCCTCCCACAGCTTAGCCGAACTATCTATGCCGCCAGGAAAACGGAAAGACATACCTACAATGGCGATTTTTGTTTTAGCGCCTACCAACACTGCCTCTCCTGCATCCCAATCAACTCACCCTCGCCTGTCGCCCTGCTATACTTTTGCACAGTCGACAGTATGTGCTGCGGCTTCCGCCGAGATATTATACAATAAAACGCTTTGATTCTGAGACAAAAATACAGCATGCAAGCTCACTACTATAACAACCAAGCCCAGCACGCCATTTGTAGTCAATTCCAACTAGATAGACCCTCGATCTCGTTCAATTTTTGCATAAAAAAACGCTTTTTTACCCTCGGTATGACGGCTTTTGGCGTGCTGCTGCAAATTCTACCTGCACCGACGACGCAGGCTGCAGAGTATGAGCTAGCACCATTTATTTCCTCGAGTGCCTACTTCAATGACAATGTAAGTTTTGGCTTTGAAGGCCAGGAAATATCGGGTCATATACTAACCACAGGTTTCAACTTCAGCTATGACGATCAAATTTCGCTACTCCGATTAGAAACACAGGCCAATTTCGATCGGTTTAATCAAACGCGCTTCGATACCGATGATCAATCAGCGGCCATCAGCTATCAGCGACAATTTGAGAAAGGATCGGTTTCAGCTGCGGCCCAAACCATGCACACCTCGGCACGTACGCTAGAAGACCAAGATACCGACGTTGGGTCTCGCGAAAGAGCAGCCACTCGCGCCGATGCCAACAGCCTTACACTTAGCGGGTTCTATCGCCCCAATGAAAAAAATACCTTACAAGGCAGCCTAAGCGGATCTTTACGAGACTACCAAAGCAACAACTTGCAAAGCTATGCTTATTACAGCGCCAATGGGCTTTGGCAACGTACACTGACTGCGCGCCTTCAAGTGCAAACTCGGGCAAGCTACGCGCGATATACACCCGATGAAAGCCTAGGATTGGACTTTACCGATGACTTGCTGAACCTTGCAGCAAGCCAGAATGTAACCGGTAATGATTTGGACGGCCGCCTTCAAAGCTGCCTCGATGCCGTAGGTTTTATACCCATTTCATTGATCACAGTGGGCATCCCCAATAACAGCCTAGGCAACCCCAGAGCACCCTGCTTTGATATTGAAACCTATAAAACCGAACAAAATACCGTTTCGTTGCAGTTCGGCTTTGTTTATTTAATCAACGAAAAATTTAGCCTGGATATGCTAGCCGGACGATCCCAGACAGGCAGTGAGCGCGATAGTATATCGATTGATCAGCGAGGCAAGTACATTGCCCGCGGCAAAGATAATGCCAATTCGTATAACGCTACATTGACTTACAGCGGCGAACGGTTGACCTCAGCATTTAACGCCTCGCAAGGAGAGCAGGCCACGAGCAACGGTTCATTAAGCTCAACAACTCGTGTTGACTGGAATACCAATTGGCAGCTATCTAATCTCAGCTCTCTCAAATTCGATTTAGGCTGGTTTGAGCGCCGCTATGATAGCAACATAGAGGTTACTCAGCGCGCCAATGAAACAAACATGCTAGCGCGCATTGCCCTTCGACACACATTTACTCGGCACTGGAAAGGCAGCGTAGAGTATGTGTATCGAGCCCGCTCATTTGGCAACGACAGCTCTAACCCCGAACGAAACGCTATTAGGTTAGCAGTACGGTGGACTCCCCAACCAAAAACTTGGTCGCGCTAACCCCCCCCTTGAGATATAGGTTTTTTGCACGCTCACATTAATTGCCACGTAGCTGGGCGCCGTCATAACGCCCAAAAGCACCTGCCAACAAGCCATGCTTAGATGAAAAAACTATTTGCAGAATCCACGGCCATTAGCAGATAATTGTCGTTGTAATGAGGCGCTCATGGGTACAACTTTTTATAAAACCGTTACAACTGTATTAAAAAAAACCCAAATAGAGCGTTCTGCGAAAAATTTTATGACATCGAATCTGTTTATCCTCTTAGGCACTCGAAAAGGCTCCCATGACTCGTCCTTCCACCCGACAGCTTGTTAAGCGCTTCGCCCTCGCCATCGCCCCACTGGTAGTCGTGCACAGCTCACTCGCACAAACCATCAAGGATGATGTGGGTTACTCCGCTCTGCTAAACCAAATGGGTGCAGATACGCCTAATGGGGCAGGCGTTACGATTGGCATTATTGAACCTGCCTTTGCCGGTAGAGATAATCCAGATCTTACTGCATGGCTACCCAATCTAACTTATAGTAATCCAAAAATCAGCCATGTCACCCTGATCGATGCCTCTGGTGGATCAACATTTGACTCCGGACACTCCTCGGAAGTGAGCAAGCAGTTGTTTGGTCTAAATAGCGGATTAGCCACCGGAATAACTGAGGCCTACTACTACAATTTAAGCGATTTTTTATTTAATAAACTTGCACCGCGTACGGATTATGTTGGCACAACCCAACCTAGCGCATTTTTTTATTCGTTAGGCAATAAGGTATTTCAGAATCAAATCAATAACATCAGTGCAATTTCAACTGGCAGCGAAAATAATGGCAACTTTTTGCGCCGATTTGATTGGGCGACAGCCCATGAAGATGTCATCAACCTAGTATCCGCCGGCAATACATCGTTAAGCCCTGCTTTATTTAGCAGCAGCTATAACAGCATCTACATTGGCATCACTACAGGTACTAGTGGCAAACGAACGGCTAACATAGACAATATCTACAATGGCCTGAGGCAGCGGCCTGATGTGGTCACTCCCATCCGCAACACAAGCTACGGGACAGCCGCAGCCTCTTCAATCACATCAGTACTTTTAGAAACGGCTCGCGACCCGGCGCTAACCTTTTCTAATACGTCGCGCTCAAACACCCTGGTCAACACTCGCCATGCGGAAAAACCCGAGGTCATGAAAGCACTTTTAATGGCCGGAGCAGAGCGCGAAACGAATAACACTGTCGTAAATGACTTCCTTAAGGATGAAAATGGTGTAGCCATTCGTGACGAGAACGGCGCAGTGACTCGATTTATTCGCGATATAACTAACTACCGCGCCGCGAGTTTTAGAACCGACAATGGACTAGACTTCCGCTACGGCGCGGGCCAGGCTAACGTCTTCAACAGCTATCAGATTTTAACAGCGGGGGAGCAAGACAGTCGCGAAGATGGGGGCAACACTTCGGTTAGCCTATTTGGCTTTGACTACGACGAGGCTTTTGGCAATGGCGCGGGCGACAACAACCCCAATAGTGTTGCCAGTTATCAACTGCCAACCTTAAACAGCGATGCCAACTTCAATATCACACTCGCCTGGAACCTCGATGTTTACAGCGGAGACGGACTGTTTATCAATGCGCTTTTATACGATCTTGACCTATGGCTGTATGATGTGACCGGCGATTCCGAAGAACTGGTTAACGCATCGGCCAGCTCATTGGCCAATACCGAAACTATCTCGCAATTGTTGCTAGCGGGGCGCGACTACGAGTTTCGCGTCACCAGTGAAAAAAATGTGACTGCATTGTTGTGGGATTATGGTATCGCCTGGCGAACAGAGCTGCTGGATGTGGCGAGCGCCAACCTTGATATCGAGAGCGACGACTTGGATTTGGCCAATATCCCGGTGACATTG
>CBFHXO010000085.1:0-12982 GCA_965659815.1 Pseudomonadales bacterium | reverse complement strand
TTACCTTTATTAAAAAGACGCCACCGGCATCAGTCCTGCTGCGTAAAGCGGCCGGTATTCAAAAAGGTAGCGGCGTGCCTAACGTTAATAAAGTAGGCAAAGTGACACGTGCGCAATTAGAAGAAATTGCGACCACTAAAATGGCGGATCTCACAGCAGCCGATATGGATGCTGCGGTGCGCACCATTGCTGGCAGCGCACGTTCTGCCGGCATCGACGTGGAGGGTTAAGACAGTGGCCAAATTAAGCAAACGAGCAAAAGCCATTGCCGAGAAAGTTGAGTTGGGTAAAGTCTATTCGATTGATGATGCAGCAGTATTATTAAACGAGCTTTCTACGGTTAAATTTAAAGAATCTATCGATGTTGCCATTAATCTTGGTATCGATGCACGTAAATCCGACCAGGCAGTACGTGGTGCAACTACATTGCCACACGGCACCGGTAAAGATGTCCGCGTAGCGGTATTTACTGGTGGCGCCAATGCCGAAGCGGCAACGGCAGCCGGTGCAGACAAAGTCGGTATGGAAGATCTGGCCGAAGAGGTTAAAGCCGGCAATATGGACTTCGATGTAGTTATCGCCTCGCCAGACGCTATGCGTGTGGTTGGTCAGCTGGGTCAGATTCTCGGTCCTCGCGGTTTAATGCCTAACCCTAAAACTGGCACTGTAACCCCCGATGTTGCAACTGCAGTTACCAACGCCAAAGCAGGTCAGGTGCGCTACCGTACCGATAAAAACGGTGTTGTTCACGGTGCTATTGGCCGTGTGGGTTTCGATGGCAATGCAATCAAAGAAAATTTAGAAGCGCTGCTGGCTGACTTAAAGAAAGCCAAGCCTGCTTCAGCAAAAGGCGTTTACCTGAAGAAAATCAGCCTCTCGACCACTATGGGTCCTGGTTTGATTATCGATCAGGCTTCATTAGAAGCTTAAGGTGTGCGCGTTTAAGTAAGAATCTGAGGCGCTTCAAGCTGCAACTGGGCTTGAGCCGTCAAAGACCGTAGGTGTTATTGGTTTGTGATCTGTGGGTGATTGTTCAGTGCCGACAGTATGTACAACCAGGCTTAATAAAAAAGTGTGCATGCAGCAGCGAATACTTTTTTACCTACGCAGATGGTGAGTGCGAACACAAAATTCGTCCCACCAAAAGGGTGGTTGTTAGTGTAAGCAGGGTTAATTGACGGCAAGTTTATTAGCCACTGCAACGTTAGTGACTGAAATCTAACGATTGAATTAAGTGAAAGCGGTTTTGGCCGTAGTTTTTTTTCAATCATTCCACGGGAGTAATAGTGTGGCATTAGGACTCGAAGGCAAAAAGCAAATTGTCGCTGAAGTTAACGAGACCGCTAGCGATGCTCTGTCACTGGTGGTTGCCGATGCGCGTGGCGTAGATGTAACTGACATGACGGAACTCCGGGCAAAAGCAAGAGAAGCCAATATCGATTTACGCGTTGTGCGTAATACATTGGCCAAACGTGCATTTGAAGGTACTGAATATGAGTGCGTTACCGACTCGTTGACAGGTCCTTCGCTGTTTGGTTTTTCAATGGAAGATCCTGGCGCTTGTGCGCGACTGTTTAAAGACTTTGCGAAAGAGAACGATAAGTTCGATATCAAGGCCTTGGCAGTTGGCGGCGAAATGCTCGATGCAGACAAAATTGACGTACTGGCCAAGTTGCCAACCCGCGATCAGGCACTGGCCTCACTGGCTGCAGTCATGATTGCACCGGTAACCAAGCTGGCGCGTACGTTCAACGAAGTACCTTCGCAGGTGACTCGCGTTGTCGCAGCGGTAAAAGACAAAAAAGAAGCAGAGGCAGCGTAAGTACACATTGGTGTGTCAGCTAGCTTTATTTAAAACTTAATACATTATTTTTAGGAGATGTGAGTCATGGCTCTATCTAAAGACGAAATTCTAGACGCGATTGCTGAAATGAGCGTTATGGACGTGGTTGAACTAGTAAGTGCAATGGAAGAAAAATTTGGTGTTTCTGCGCAAGCGGCTGTTGCCGTTGCGGCGCCTGCCGCTGGCGGCGACGCTGGTGGTGCAGCTGAAGAGAAGACTGAATTTGACGTGGTATTAACCAGCGCTGGTGACAAGAAGGTTAACGTTATCAAAGCGGTTCGCGGCATTACTGGTCTTGGCCTTAAAGAAGCGAAAGCCATGGTTGATGGCGCCCCTTCAACTGTTAAAGAAGGCGCAGCGAAAGCTGATGCTGAAGAAGCTGTTAAGACTTTGGAAGAAGCGGGCGCTTCTGCAGAGCTTAAGTAGCACGATGTTTGTTGGTCAGCCCGCTTTAAGCAATTAAGGCGGGCTGATTAATAAGAAGTTTTAAAAATAGAGTGGGTTTTAGCTTGGTTGCTAGCACAGCGTGTTACTTCGCGCGTTAAGCAGACTTTATTTTTAAGGCTTTCTTTATTTGCAAAAACTGAAGTCTGCAAGACCGAAATTTGCAAAGCGTAAGCTTTATTTGCATGGACGCCCGTTAGTGGATAGCGATTACTGATCTCGCTAGCGGAATGTGATTGGGCCTCTTTTTCTTATGAAAAAGTTAAAAAGCGGGCCAGCGTAAAAGTTATTTTATTACTGTGTCTGCGTGCTTTGGATTTAAGTGTAGCCGCTAAATGTGACTATTGCATACACCAGCTGTGAAATAATATTTACGCTGTCTTTGTCTTATTTTTAGCTGGGCGCAATTTAATATTAGACCATTTTCTTTAGGAAATGTGCTTTAGGAGCCACAATGTCTTATTCGTACACCGAACGAAAACGTATCCGTAAAGATTTTAGAAAACTGCCACATGTAATGGAAGAGCCCTTCCTGCTGGCAATTCAACTTGATTCCTACCGCAAATTTACCCAGCAAGATGCTGATATCGACAGCCGCAAAGAAGTTGGCCTGCACGCAGCATTTAAATCGGTATTCCCGATTATCAGCTACTCGGGTAACGCGGCACTCGAATACGTCGACTACAAGTTAGGCGAGCCAGTATTCGATGTAAAAGAATGTCAGTCGCGTGGTATTACTTACGCTGCGCCATTGCGTGTAAAGGTCCGCTTAATCGTATACGACAAAGAGTCGGCCGCCAAAACCATTAAAGACATCAAAGAGCAAGAAGTCTATATGGGTGAAATCCCATTAATGACGGACAACGGCACCTTTGTTATTAATGGTACCGAGCGTGTTATCGTATCGCAGCTGCACCGTTCGCCCGGAGTATTCTTTGATCACGATAAAGGTAAAACTCACTCCTCGGGTAAGCTGTTGTATTCAGCGCGCGTCATTCCTTACCGTGGTTCATGGTTAGACTTTGAGTTTGACCCGAAAGACTTGGTTTTTGTTCGTATCGACCGACGTCGTAAATTACCGGCAACGGTTTTGTTGCGCGCACTGGGTTACACCTCAGAGCAAATGCTCGATATGTTTTTCGATACCAACACTTTTGTCTGTAGCAAAGACGGCTACGCGATGGAATTGGTGCCTGAGCGTCTGCGTGGTGAAATTGCAGCGTTCGATATTAAAGATAAAAAAGGCAAAATTGTTGTTGAGCAGGGCCGACGTATTACGGTTCGTCATATTCGTCAGCTCGAAGATGCCAGCATCGACAAACTCGCCTGCCCACCGGAGTATCTCTACGGACGTACCCTTGCACGTGATCTTATCAGCAAAGATACCGGTGAAGTGGTGGTTGACTGTAATACCGAGATCACTGAAGAAGTGCTCACGCAATTTGATGAGTTGGGTATTACCGAGTTTGAAACCATTTATACCAACGAACTCGACTGCGGTCCGTTTATCTCCGATACCTTACGCGGCGATATTACCCGCACCCAGTTAGAGGCATTAGTAGAAATTTATCGCATGATGCGTCCTGGTGAGCCGCCAACTAAAGAGTCGGCCGAAAACCTGTTTGGCAATCTATTCTTCTCGCCAGAGCGCTACGACTTATCGGCAGTAGGCCGAATGAAGTTTAATCGTCGCCTGGGTCGCGAAGCGACGGTGGGCGAAGGCATCCTGTCTAACGAAGATATTGTCGATGTATTAAAAACACTGGTCGCTATTCGTAACGGTTTAGGAGTGGTTGATGATATCGATCACCTGGGTAACCGCCGCGTGCGTTCAGTGGGCGAAATGGCCGAAAACCAGTTCCGTGTTGGTCTGGTTCGTGTCGAGCGCGCCGTTAAAGAGCGTTTAAGCGTTGCCGAGTCTGAGGGCTTAATGCCGCAAGACTTAATTAACGCCAAGCCAGTGGCCGCTGCTGTGAAAGAGTTCTTTGGTTCCAGCCAGCTGTCGCAGTTTATGGATCAAAACAATCCGCTGTCGGAAGTCACGCATAAGCGTCGTGTGTCTGCTTTGGGGCCTGGTGGTCTAACCCGTGAGCGTGCCGGTTTTGAGGTGCGCGATGTGCATCCAACGCATTACGGTCGCGTTTGTCCTATCGAAACGCCTGAAGGGCCAAACATTGGTTTGATCAACTCACTGGCAACTTATGCGCGTACCAACGAATATGGCTTTCTCGAAAGCCCCTACCGCAAAGTGGTTGATGGTCAGTTAACCGACCAAATTGAATACCTGTCGGCCATTAACGAAGCCGAGTTTGTAATTGCTCAGGTATCAGCAAGCCTTGATAAAGAGGATCGTCTTACCGACGACCTGGTTGCGGTAAGGCACTTAAATGAATTTACCGTTATGCCACCCGAGCGCGTTCAGTATATGGACGTATCACCACGCCAAGTGGTGTCGGTGGCAGCATCGTTAATTCCGTTTTTGGAGCACGATGATGCTAACCGTGCATTAATGGGCTCTAACATGCAACGCCAGGCAGTGCCGACCTTAACGGCGCAAAAGCCATTGGTGGGTACTGGTATCGAACGCAAAGTGGCGGCCGATTCCGGTGTCTGTGAGGTCGCCGCCCGTGGCGGTGTGATTGAAAGCGTCGACGCCAGTCGCGTGGTGGTGCGGGTTAACCCCGATGAAATCACCACTGGTGAAGCGGGTGTAGACATCTACAACCTCACCAAGTACACCCGTTCAAACCAAAACACCTGTATTAACCAGCGTCCTGTGGTTAAACAAGACGATGTTGTGGTGCGCGGCGATATTCTTGCCGACGGCCCCTCGGTCGATATGGGCGAACTGGCGCTGGGTCAAAATATGCGAATCGCATTTATGGCCTGGAACGGTTACAACTTTGAAGATTCGATTCTGGTCTCTGAGCGCGTAGTCCGCGAAGATCGTTTCACCACCATCCACATTCAAGAGCTGACCTGTATTGCGCGCGACACCAAGTTAGGTTCAGAAGAAATTACCTCTGATATACCTAACGTGGGTGAAGCGGCGCTAAACAAGCTCGACGAATCGGGTGTGGTTTATATTGGTGCTGAAGTATCGGCCGGCGATATCCTGGTAGGTAAAGTCACACCGAAAGGTGAAACTCAGCTCACGCCGGAAGAGAAACTGTTGCGTGCGATCTTTGGAGAAAAAGCCTCAGATGTGAAAGACACCTCGTTGCGCGTACCTTCGAGCGTGAAAGGCACAGTGATCGATGTTCAGGTCTTTACCCGTGACGGCTTGGAAAAAGACGAGCGTTCACTGGCTATTGAAAAAGCCGAAATTGAAAAATACCGCAAGGACTTCCAGGACGAATACCGCATTGTCGAGTCGGCAACCTACGAGCGTTTGCGTGATGCACTGCTGAATAACAGTGTTAACAGTGGCCCTGGTGGTATTAAGAAAGGCGACGCCATTACCGACGAAGTGCTGGCCGGTTTAGAAAAAGATGACTGGTTTACTTTGCGTATGGCCGATGCCAGCTTAAACGAGCTATTAGATGCAGCCAAGCTTGCACTCGAAGAGCAAAAAGCACGTCTTGATGCACGTCTGGCTGACAAGCGCGGCAAAATCGAAAGCGGTGACGACCTAGCTCCGGGCGTACTGAAAGTCGTTAAGGTTTACCTCGCGGTTAAACGTCGTATCCAGCCAGGTGACAAAATGGCTGGCCGTCACGGTAACAAGGGTGTTATCTCGGTCATCATGCCCGAAGAAGATATGCCATACGATGAAAACGGTGTGCCGGTGGATATCGTACTTAACCCACTGGGCGTGCCATCGCGTATGAACGTAGGTCAGGTATTAGAAATGCACCTGGGTATGGCGGCCAAAGGTCTTGGTGAAAAAATCGATGCCATGATCGAAGAGCAAAAGCCTATTGCGCAGGTGCGTAAGTTCCTCGACGAGGTATACAACAAAACCGGCAGTAGTCATCGTCATGAAACTATCGATCAACTCTCTGATGATCAGGTCACCGAACTGGCAGAAAATCTGCGTAACGGTGTACCCATGGCAACCAGCGTTTTTGATGGTGCGGCCGAAGAAGAAATCAAAGCCTTATTGCGGTTGGCCGATAAGCCTGATTCCGGCCAAATGGTGCTGTACGATGGCCGAACCGGCGATCAGTTCCAGCGTCCGGTCACTGTGGGCTATATGTACATTCTTAAACTCAACCATCTGGTTGATGACAAGATGCACTCGCGTTCTACCGGTTCTTACTCGCTGGTAACGCAACAGCCACTAGGTGGTAAGGCGCAATTTGGTGGTCAGCGATTTGGTGAGATGGAGGTCTGGGCGCTTGAAGCATATGGTGCTGCCTATACCTTGCAGGAAATGCTCACAGTTAAATCTGATGACGTGAATGGCCGAACCAAGATGTACAAAAATATTGTTGATGGAGACCACCGAATGGAGCCGGGCATGCCCGAATCATTCAATGTACTGGTCAAGGAAATCCGTTCGCTCGGTATTGATATCGAGTTAGAGCAGGACTAATAAACAGGCACTGTTAATCGATACTGTTAATAGACATCAAACAATGAATAGGGATAGTGACAGCAGCAACTGCGACAAAAGCGCGAGTTAAAGCACACTATCCCAGTCACACTCCAATGGAGGATTGACCTTGAAAGATTTACTGAACTTATTAAAGTCACAGGGCCAAAGCGAAGAATTTGACTCTATCCGAATTGGCCTGGCGGCACCTGGTCTGGTGCGCTCGTGGTCGTTTGGTGAGGTGAAAAAGCCCGAAACCATTAACTACCGTACCTTTAAGCCTGAGCGCGACGGATTGTTCTGCGCCAAGATTTTTGGTCCGGTCAAAGATTACGAATGCCTATGTGGTAAGTACAAGCGCCTTAAGCACCGCGGTGTTATTTGCGAAAAATGCGGTGTTGAAGTTGCCTTAGCCAAAGTGCGTCGCGATCGTATGGGCCATATTGAACTGGCGAGCCCGGTTGCGCATATCTGGTTCTTAAAATCGTTACCGTCGCGTATTGGTTTGCTGCTCGATATGACATTGCGCGATATCGAACGCATTCTTTACTTTGAATCATACGTGGTGGTTGACCCCGGTTTAACCACGCTTGAGCGCGGGCAGTTACTCAATGACGAGCAATACTTCGAAGCCATGGAAGAATTCGGTGATGAATTCAATGCCAAAATGGGTGCTGAAGCGGTTCAGGCGCTATTAGTGGGTATGGATCTCGACGAGCTGGTGGTTGAGCTGCGCGAAGAAATCCCTAACACCAACTCTGAAACCAAAATTAAAAAGCTCTCTAAGCGCTTAAAACTGGTTGAAGCCTTTTTAGGTTCGGGTAACAAACCCGAGTGGATGATTCTTGAAGTACTGCCGGTACTGCCACCCGATTTGCGTCCATTGGTACCGCTGGACGGCGGTCGTTTTGCTACCTCTGACCTTAACGACTTATACCGTCGGGTCATTAACCGTAACAACCGCTTAAAGCGTCTGTTAGAGCTTAACGCGCCAGACATTATTGTACGCAACGAAAAGCGTATGCTGCAAGAATCGGTGGATGCACTACTCGATAACGGTCGTCGTGGTCGCGCCATTACTGGCTCGAACAAGCGCCCATTAAAATCGCTTGCCGATATGATTAAAGGTAAGCAGGGTCGCTTCCGTCAAAACCTGCTGGGTAAGCGGGTTGACTACTCTGGCCGGTCGGTCATTGTGTGTGGTCCTACGTTGCGCTTACACCAATGTGGTCTGCCCAAGAAAATGGCACTGGAATTATTTAAGCCGTTTATCTTTGGCAAATTAGAAGCGCGCGGTATGGCAACCACCATTAAAGCTGCCAAGAAAATGGTTGAGAAAGAGCCGGCCGAAGTATGGGATATTCTTGCTGAGGTTATTCGCGAGCATCCGGTACTGCTTAACCGCGCACCTACGCTTCACCGTTTGGGTATTCAGGCCTTTGAACCGGTACTGATTGAAGGTAAAGCCATTCAATTACACCCCTTGGTGTGTGCGGCATACAACGCCGACTTTGACGGTGACCAAATGGCGGTTCACGTACCATTAACCATTGAAGCGCAGTTAGAAGCGCGTGCGTTAATGATGTCGACCAACAACATTCTCTCGCCCGCCAGTGGTGACCCAATTATTGTACCGTCGCAAGACGTGGTACTGGGTTTGTACTGGATGACGCGCGAGCGGGTTAACGCCTTAGGCGAAGGCATGATTTTTGCCGATACTGAAGAAGTCTCGCGTGCTTATGGCGCCAAGCAGGTCGACCTGCAGGCGCGTATCAAAGTGCGAGTTGAAGAATTCAGCACTAACGCCGAAGGCGAAAAAGTTTCTAGCTGCCGCGTGGTTGACACTACGGTAGGCCGCTCGCTGCTATGGGAAATCGTGCCTGATGGCTTAAGCTTTGAATTGATTAACCTCAACATGTCGAAAAAGGCGATTTCACGTATTTTGAACGCCTGTTATCGCGACGTGGGTTTGAAGGCAACGGTTATCTTTGCCGACAAACTGATGTACACCGGTTTTGAATACTCGACCAAATCGGGTAGCTCTATTGGTGTTAACGACTTTGAAATTCCCAATGCTAAGGCTGAAATCATTGGTCAGGCCGATGCTGAGGTTAAAGAGATCGAAGAGCAATACGCGGCCGGTCTAGTAACCCAGGGTGAGAAATACAACAAGGTTATCGATATCTGGTCACGTGCTAACGACTTGGTATCGAAAGCCATGATGGAAGGTATCTCAACCGAGCCGGTGGTTAATCGCGAAGGTGAAGAAGAGCAGCAAGACTCGTTTAACTCGGTGTTTATGTATGCCGACTCAGGTGCGCGGGGCTCACCAGCCCAGATTCGTCAGTTGGCCGGTATGCGTGGCCTTATGGCCAAGCCCGATGGCTCGATCATCGAGGCGCCCATTACCGCAAACTTCCGTGAAGGTTTAAACGTACTGCAGTACTTTATTTCGACCCACGGTGCGCGAAAAGGTCTGGCCGATACCGCACTAAAAACCGCAAACTCGGGTTACTTAACGCGTCGTCTGGTTGATGTTGCGCAAGACTTAGTGGTTACCGAAGTTGATTGTGGCACCACCTCTGGCCTGTTAATGACGCCAGTGATTGAAGGCGGTGACATTATTGAAACTCTGGGTGATCGGGTACTGGGTCGTGTTGTAGCGAAGGATGTACTTAATCTCGAAACCGAAGAAGTGGTCATTCCTGCCGGCGTTATGATTGACGAAGGTCTGGTTGAAAAACTTGAAGAATCCAGCGTTGATGAAGTGCTGGTGCGCTCGGCCATTACCTGTGACACCCGCTACGGTGTGTGTTCACAATGTTACGGTCGTGACCTCGCACGTGGGCACCTGGTTAACCAGGGTGAAGCGGTTGGAGTTATTGCGGCGCAGTCGATTGGTGAGCCTGGTACGCAGTTAACCATGCGTACCTTCCACATTGGTGGTGCGGCATCGCGAGCCACTGCTGTAGACAGCGTTCAGGTTAAGCAGCAAGGTACGGTCCGTTTGCACAATGTGAAATCGGTTGAGCGCAGCGATGGCAACCTGATTGTTGTTTCGCGTTCGGGAGAACTCTCGGTGGCGGCGCAAGACGGCCGTGAGCGTGAGCGCTACAAGCTGCCTTACGGCGCTGTGTTATCGGTTAAAGACCACGGTGAAGTTGACGCTGGTCAAACCGTTGCCAGTTGGGACCCACATACACACCCCATTATTACTGAGGTAGCGGGTACTGTTAAATACAGTGGGATGGAAGAAGGTATTACCATTAAGACCCAAACTGATGAATTAACCGGTTTGTCGAGCAACTCGGTAATGGATCCTGCTGAGCGGCCGGCCGCGGGTAAGGAAACACGCCCTGCGATTACGCTGGTTGATGATCAGGGTGAAGAGCTGCGTTTGGCGGGTACCAATGTACCGGCGCATTACTTCTTACCTTCAGGTGCTATTTTCACCCTTGCCGACGGTGCTCAATTAGGTGTGGGTGATGTTATTGCGAGAATTCCACAAGAGGGTTCGAAAACCCGCGACATCACCGGTGGTTTGCCACGCGTTGCCGACTTGTTTGAGGCGCGTAAGCCAAAAGAGCCGGCCATTCTTGCTGAAATCAGCGGTACGGTCAGCTTTGGTAAAGAAACCAAGGGCAAGCGTCGACTGGTAATAACGCCTAATGATGGCAAGCCGTTACCCAATGGCAAAGACCGTTATGAAGCGTTGATTCCTAAATGGCGTAACCTGAGCGTGTTTGAAGGTGAATACGTAGAAAAAGGTGAAATTGTTTCTGAAGGTCCATTGGCGCCGCACGATATTTTGCGACTTAAGGGCGTAAAAGAACTGGCCAAATACATTGTTAATGAGATCCAGGAAGTCTATCGACTACAGGGTGTAAAAATTAACGATAAGCACGTTGAAGTTATTTTGCGACAAATGCTGCGCAAGGTCACCATTGTTGATCCAGGTGATACCGCGTTTATTCGTGGTGACCAGGTTGAATACACGCGTGTACTTGAAGAAAACGACGTGGCAGCTGCTGGCGAAAAACAGCTGGCCGCTTACGAGCGTGAGCTATTGGGCATTACCAAGGCATCGCTGGCTACCGAAAGCTTTATCTCGGCGGCCTCGTTCCAGGAAACCACACGGGTACTCACCGAAGCTGCGGTCACTGGCAAGCGCGACTATTTGCGCGGCTTAAAAGAAAACGTGGTTGTAGGGCGTTTGATTCCCGCCGGTACTGGTTTGGCTTACCATGCCGACCGTAAAAACCGCCAACAAGATGAAGACGAGTTTGTGGTAAAAAGCACCGACGAGATCGAAGCGGAATTGCAAGAAGCGCTTAGTCAAGAGGTTGGGGGTCAAGAAGTCGGGAGCCAGGAATTGGGCCAGGCTAGTGGCGATGTAGGCGATGGTGTAGAGGCTGGTGACGAAGTGGGTAATACCATCGACCCGGGTAATGCTGCAGCCTCGGCTGATGCTGAAGACTCGGGTATTGAGGGTAATATCTAGTATGCACGTTTAGCCAGCGCTGAGTTAAAAAAGCCGCATTTCGATGCGGCTTTTTTTATGCTTATTTTTCTCTCTCAATTGGGTTTTACAGGGTTCGATGTGTCATATCGGCATTAGCCTGCAAACAAAAATATAAGTGTTGTACAAATAAAAAACAATCGTAAACAGACCTCCATTCGGTCACTAAAACCGGCGGCTGACACTTGCACATGCTTTGTTGCAGTCAGATAATGGCGCTCGGCATTCAGTACGCGCAGTGATAGAGCAGCACTGCCCCGGGCACTCTGGGCCAGGTTAACCCGCCAATTTTAAAGGAAGCATTATTGTGAATTCGAGGCGCGTTTTTATTCCAGCTGATATCTTAACCCACCCTTTATCGGCGTTGGCCACTTGGACTAAGCTTCGTGAGACCGTTGGTTTGGTATTGCCGGCGCTAGCCCTTTTAGTCGGCTTGGCGGCCTCAAGTTTTACCGCGGCGCAATTGCCCAAATTTTTATCGGGTGAAGCTCAGGCATCTGGTGCAGTGAGTATTGATGAAAGCACGGCGATAACTCCGGTACTCGATACCCAAACCGCCATTGTCACCGAGCAGGCAAGCTACACCGTGTTGGGGCAAAATTTATTTAATGGCAGTTTTGGTCGCCAGCAATTTACCGGTTTTAACCCTAACTATCGCATCGCCGTGGGCGATAAGGTACTGCTTCAAATATGGGGCGCCGTAGAAAGCCGTGGCGATCAAGTGGTTGATGCTCAGGGTAATATTTTTATTCCACAGGTAGGTCCGGTCAATATTGCCGGCGTGCTCAATAGTGAGTTAAACGCCGTGGTCACCCAAGCCCTAACGCGTGTCTACAAAAAAGATGTGCATGTTTATGCCAGTTTGGTTGCATCGCAGCCGGTTAAGGTTTTTGTTACCGGTAATGTGATAAGCCCAGGCCTTTACAGCGGGTTATCATCTGAATCTATTTTAGCGTATCTCGATCGTGCTGGCGGCATTGATCCACATCGTGGTAGTTATTTAGATGTCAGCTTAAAGCGCGATGGGCGTGTGCTTGAAGCCTTTAACTTATATGACTTTTTAGTTCGCGGCGAAATGCCGCAGCGGCAACTGTATGAAGGTGACGTGATTGTTGTAGGGTCGCGCAACTCGGTCATCGGTTTCGATGGCTTGGTGGAAAACCCGTATCAAATTGAGTTTGCCACCGAGGCGGTCACCATTGCCGAAGCTATGGCGTTAGTGCAACCTTTGCCCAGTGCCACCCACATTGCTATTCAGCGCAATCAGGGCTTAGTAAAGCAGGTGGAGTACTTAGAAATTAAACAAGCCATAGCCGATGACATCATGCTTTTTGCCGGCGACAGCGTGCGCGCAATTTCAGACAAAATTCAAGGTTCTATTGCTGTGCAAATAGAGGGCGAGCATTTGGGTCAGGCGCAATATGTACTGCCTTATGGTGCCAAGCTTTCTGATTTATTGGCGAAAATTAAAGTCAGTGATTTATCAAACCTATCGGCGCTACAATTATACCGAGTATCGTTGGCTGATAAGCAGCGCGAGGCGCTACTGACAACGCTCAATACCTTACAGGCACAAGTGTTGTCAGCTCGCAGCGACACATTAGAAGAAGCCAACTTGCGCACCCAAGAAGCGAATTTA
>CBFHXO010000084.1:0-13096 GCA_965659815.1 Pseudomonadales bacterium | reverse complement strand
GTGTCGCTTAATAGCGTTAATGCTCATCTCACTGAAACTGTTTTACATCATTTAAACGATGCTTAATTTGGATAAGCTGTTACAACGTATGGCAGGCAGTTGTCTGCCCGGTAAAAAGAGTCTAATGAAAAAAGATGCGTTATTGGAAAAAATCTCTCGTTTGGACAAGCTGCCCATGCTACCCGATGTGGCAATGCGTATTATTGATTTAAGCAACGACCCCGATTTATATGCGAGCAAGGTTGCCGAGGTAATCTCGACTGACCCGGTATTGAGTGCGCGCTTATTGCAGGTAAGTAACTCTTCGATGTTTCCGTTTAGGCGAGAAATTACTAACCTGAATGAAGCGCTGGCCATTCTTGGCGTGCAGCTCACTATGAGTATTGCCGTTGGCTTTGCCATTATCGATATGATGCGTGCGCGCGAGTCTGAGGAGTCGGGTTTTAATCATGATGCGTTTTGGCGCAAAAGCGTATTGAGTGCGATTGCGGCAATTGAAATGTGCAATAAGCTAAAAGCTGTTCAACAAGGTGATTTATTTGTCGCGGCTTTAATGCAAGATATTGGCATGGTTGCGTTGGAAAACATTGCCGGCAAAAAATATGCGCAGTTGGTTAACTCGGCGCGCAGCCATTTGGACTTGGTAGAACTGGAGCGACGGGTATTTGGAATTGATCATGCAGAGGTTGGTACAGCGATATTAACGCGCTGGAAGTTACCGCAGTTGCATATTGATGCGGTGCGTAACAGTCACCATCTTCTTGAAGCAAAACCCATGGACCAATTAAACGATCTGGAATACAGTGTTGCGTTTTCTGGTTTACTGGCAGAACAATGGATTGCTGAAACACCTTACGCTGAGCAGCTGAACGCCTCCATAAAACGTTCGATTACGCGCATTAGTGAAGAAGGTTTAAAACATATTGTTAGCAATACGGTTGAGGCGATTCCTGGCGCTAACGAAGTGTTTAAAATGACTCTGCTTGAACAAGGGCAGCTGCCTGCCATTGACTAGCAAAGCAGCCATTACTAGAGTGTTGATTTATCCATTTAGGTCTGGTCGTCGAACTCGGGTGCTCTTCCTTCTTTTCTCGCTTTAATTGCCTCTTCGAAATTCCTGGTTGTCATTCTGACAAACAATTGAGTGATTCCTTCGTGATGCATATGCCCATGCAGTGAACCGGCGTCAACACTGGCATTGAGTATCACTTTACTTTGCTCTACCCCCAGGTGACTATGGCGCAAAATGCTATCGGCCATGGTCTCGCACTCTGTCATTAAATCGTTTTCGGCAACCACGCGCGAGACGATGCCAAAGCGTTCGGCCTCTTCGGCGTAGACATCGCGACCTGTAAGCATAATATCGTTAGCGCGGGTAATACCGATAGCGCGTGGGAGTAGGTAGCTGAGGCCGAGTTCGGCACTTGTTAAGCCATTATTAATGCCGGCAGCACGAAAAAAAGCGCTGGTGGAAGCGATACGTAGGTCGGCGGCCATTGCCAGGCAGAAGCCGCCGCCAACTGCAGGGCCATTAATTGCCGCGATAACGGGTTGGGTCATTTCACGGATGGTAGTGATCACGTCGTCGAGTACACGCATGGCGCGCAGGGCGATGCGAGGCATAGTGTGGCCGTCGAAAATGGGTAAGTAGCCGGGGTCTTGGAGATCTGCGCCAGCACAGAAGGTTGAGCCCGCGCCAGTGAGAATAACAACGCGGATGTCGGCGTTGAAGCTGATTTTTTCAAGCTCGTCTTTTAGCGGCTGCATCACGTCGAAGGCCATGGCGTTCATGCGATCGGGGCGGTTGAGGGTGACCAGAGCGACTTGGGGCTTTGGGTAGGTGATTTTTACGAATGCCATAATAGATCCGATGGTGGTTTCTTTGTTTTTTATGGTAAAGGATTATTTTTGGCGGGTTTAGTACGGTTAGTTAATTTTTTTGCGGAGGGAGTCGGGCATGGTGATACCTCTCTGGGTATATTGGTTTACTTGAGTGGTGGTTTTGGCCCTTACCAGCGATTGAGGTATTTGCTCCTTTTCTTAATTGCTTATATGGTTGATATTATGGGATACTCCGCTGGGCAGTCACCTTGATTCGCTTTGCTCACACTCTAGGCCATCAACACAGTTTAAATAAGCCAATACATTAAGAAAAATAGTTACCCTAGACTTAAGCAAACTACTGGTTGGCGTTGAATCCAGCATAAGAACCAAACCCCACACCAACCAAAAAAAAACCACCTCTTACAAAGCAACCAAAACATTCTCCGCGCTGCTCACATCAACCCCAGCCCCAGGCTCAACATTCAACGCCGTAACCGTTCCATCTTCAACAATCATTGAATACCGCTGCGACCGCGTTCCCAAACCAAACCCCGAACCATCCAACTCCAAACCCAGCGCCGAGGTCAACTCACCATTACCATCGGCAAGCATAATCAACTCCTCCGCGTTCTGGTCCTTACCCCAGGCCCCCATCACAAACGCATCATTAACCGACACACATACAATGCTATCAACACCCTTGGCTTTGATCTTATCGGCATTGACCACAAAACCGGGCAAGTGCGTCATTGAGCAACCTGGCGTAAACGCGCCCGGCACCGCGAACATCACGACTTTCTTGCCGCCAAAAATCGAATCAGTTGTAATATCTTCCGGGCCATTTTCACCCATCACTTTTAATGTGCAAGAAGGAATCTTGTCACCTTGTTGAATTGCCATAATGTTTATCCTGAATTAATCGTGTGAAAAAATAAGAGATTTCGTTTCGAGGCCGCAATTCTACCGCAAAGATTTTGCCTTTGCCGCCATTTTAGCCACCCAAAAGAACGTTTTTTAAACCATTTAGAGCAAAAGATAACAGAGGCCGGCAATAATAACCGCACCCAAAAGATTAAGCACCAGCCCGGTGCGTAACATATCCGTCGAACGGATATGACCACTACCAAATACAATCGCATTGGGTGCCGTTGCCACCGGCAACATAAATGCACAGCTGGCACTTAACGTGGCCGGAATCATTAATAACACCGGGTCAAAGCCAACACCTATTGCTGCGGCTGCAAGAATGGGCAGCAATAAAATAGTTGTCGCCATATTACTGGTCGACTCCGTCATCATACTGACCGACAAACACAGCACCAGCATCATTAAAAACACCGGCAAAATCGATAGCGCCGCAAAAGTGTCGCCCAATGCGACACTTAAACCCGAGCTGGCAAAGGCCTTGGCAATACAAATACCACCGGCAAATAATAATAAAATCCCCCAGGGAATCTGCGCCGCCTGCTCCCACTTCAGCAAACGACCACCTTTACCATTAGGCACAACAAATAATGCAATGGCGCCCAGCAGCGCCACAGCAGCATCGTTAGCCTGCTGTACACCCAGCAAACCACTCCAACCGCCAAAAGGTTCACTACGCGTAATCCAGGCCAGCGCCGTGCAAGCAAATACCGTTAACACCCGCTTCTCTGCCGGCTGCCATTGCCCAGCCGCAGGCAAGACCAATGGCTCACCCTGAGTGTCGTTGACCCGGCGCGTTAACCACCAAGCAATTATCGGCATAAACACAATAACCACCGGCACACCAATCATCATCCACTCAACAAAACTCATGGTTTTATCGGTCACCTCGGCATACACCTGCATAAAAACCAGATTGGGCGGTGTACCAATAGGTGTACCCATACCACCAACATTGGCGGCATAGGCAATGCCTAACATCATCGCCAGCGGCAAACGCGGGTTATCGCTCTTTTCAAGAATCGCCATGGCAATTGGCAACAGCATTAATGTCGTTGCGGTATTGGAAATCCACATACTTAATATGGCACTGGCCAGCATAAAGCCAATCACCACACTGCGGTCGCTTTCACCACCAGTTGCGCGGCGGCAGGCATTAACCATATAAATAGCCAGGCGTCGATGCGTACCCGTCGACTCCATGCCGCGTGACAGCATAAAGCCACCCAGCATAAGAATAATTAACGGGCTTCCATAAGACGCAGCTACCGCAGAGGCATCGAGCACACCAAAAATAGGAAACAAGGATAATGGCAATAAGGAAGTGACTGGAATGGGAACCGGCTCGGTCACCCACCATAAAATACACCACAATGTGATTGCCGCAGTAATCGCAGCTTCGCTTGGCAATGTTGCCGGCGCCGTGATTGCCAAAATACCATACAAAAGGACCGCAGCAAGCGGCCCTATAAGCAATTTGATTGTCACGCTGTTACTCGACGCGGTGTCGCCGCCGACAATAGTATCCGAACTATCCAATGACTACGCCAACCTGTGTAAGATAATTACCAGAAAAGGCGAATTATTCTACACCATAGCCTATTGGCGCAACCAAAATACGCTCTCCTGAGAAAGAGCCAATGAACAGCTTGTCGCCAACCCGCAAAGCAGCTGTACCTGCACCGTAGTATTCACCCTCGGTCTGGAAAAGCGTTCGCTGCGAATAATCATCGGTATCAAGTTCAACTATCGCAAACGGTGCCGGGCAGTTTTCATGTGGATGGCTTGAACAACCCTGCATTTTGGCCAAGCTAGCATCGTGCGATGCAACCAGTAACTTATTGGGCTGCGCCGGGTCCCAAACACTGTTATCGGCACTCAGAATATCCAGCTCATGCAATACTTCGCCGTTGTTTCGATTCACCACGCGCAAGGTATCGCCGCCGTAGTTATTGATAAACGCCCGTGGGCCATCGGGCTCTACCACTACACCATTGGGTATGGTACCCCCGGTATTCTTGATGACACTAAAGCCACGCTCTAATTGCCACTGCATTAAGTGGCCAGTATCGCGGCCAAGAAAATAATCCAGATAGGTGCCAAAGCCTAACTTACGCGGCATCATACGGGTGGTGACAAAGCCCCCATCGATTGCTGCTACATCATTAATTAAACTGTCGTCTTCGATCTCTACACAACCACGCCAGAGGGTTTGCCAGGCACCAGCATCATCTTTCAGCAACTCAAACATCTCTACGGATTCGCGGCTACCATGGTTGACCACCAACAACTGCCAGCGCCCACTCGCACGCTGGGCCAAATCGATACCGTGGGGCGAAAACGTCTCAGGTTCGGTGCAGGTAGCCTCGCCCCAAATAGGGTTACGCGCACGTAAATCGTTGCTGCTTTGCGAGCTGTAAAGCTCCCTGCGCTGGTAATCGTCGAGGTTTAGCATCGACAACTGCCCTTCAGAGGCACCCATATGGCCATATTCACTGACCAAAATACCGCTCCCATCGGGCAAAAGTGCCAGGTCTTCGGGTGCTTGAAAGCCACAAATCGGGGTTAAACCGTCGAAAGGCTCACAAGGTGCCAGCTGACCGGGGTCAGAATGGTCACAAGCGCTGAGTAATACCGTAGTCAGTAGTAGCAAAGCTAATTGCAGGGGGGTTCGCAGTAACGGGCAAAGGGATGCATTCATTATTCTTAGCGCTCTTGGCAGTTGATGTGAATTAAGATCAATAGTAACAGTCATTTAACCCAAGCTGGTCGTTTGTAGCAATATCAAAATCATTGCCGCATGGTATGATTTGCAGCTATTTCAACCAAACCCATAGACTCGTTGGCAAATGGCAAAACTGATTGATAACTTTGGTCGGCATATTACCTATGCTCGACTATCGGTGACAGACCGCTGCGATTTTCGCTGTGTGTACTGCATGGCCGAGGAAATGACGTTTTTGCCTAAGCCCGATATCCTGTCGCTGGAAGAGTTATGCAAGGTATCAACCGCACTGGTCAATGCTGGCATTAGCAAAATCCGGCTCACCGGTGGTGAACCCCTGGTGCGCAATAATATTTTGTGGCTAGTAGAGCGGCTGGGCAAGCTGCAAGGCTTACAGGAACTCACGCTGACCACCAACGGCTCGCAGCTGAAAAAATATGCCCATGACTTGCGTCGCTTTGGTGTTAAGCGAATCAATATCAGTATTGATTCACTACAAGCCGATAAATTCAAAGACATCACCCGCACCGGCAAATTGCAAACAGTGCTCGACGGCATTGATGCCGCTATTGATGCCGGTTTTGAACAGATTAAATTAAACAGCGTGATTTTAAAGCATCGCAATGACGATGAAATTCTTGACCTGGTTGAGTTCGCAAGGCTAAAGCACATTGATATCGCATTTATTGAAGAAATGCCGCTAGGTGATATTGTTGAACACGACCGGCTGCTGGCGTTTTGCGCAAGCGATGAGATCAAGGCAATTATCGATAAAGAATATGGTTTACAAGCCTGTGATAAACAAACCAATGGCCCATCGAAATACTTCTCACTGGACAACAGCGATACCTACGTGGGTTTTATTTCGCCGCATAGCCATAACTTTTGCAGTGCCTGCAATCGTATTCGTGTTACCGTTGAAGGACGACTGCTGCTTTGCCTTGGCAATGAGCACTCCGTCGACCTAAGAGCGATGCTGCGTGACCAACAGGCGGACATCGGTGCATTGACTACGGCAATAACCGACAGCATGGCAATTAAGCCGGAGCGACACTATTTTGACCTAGCCGAGCAACCACAAATTGTTCGCTTTATGAATATGACTGGCGGTTAGCACCACATAATGAAAGAATCGCTTGCGGTCCAGGGTATTATCGAACGGCTCCATCTTGAACCCCATATTGAGGGCGGATATTTTCGCCGAACCTATACCAGCGATAAATATACCAGCGATAAACAAGCCGATAGCAAGTACTGTGGTACGTCAATTTACTATATGCTTACCGCGCAATCACCAATTGGACATTTGCACTGCAATAAAAGCGATATCATTCATTATTTTCACTCTGGCAGCCCAATACAATACACTCTGGTCAATAGTGATGGCGAACTCACACAAGTGATTATGGGTAACGATGTTACGCGTGGCGAGCTACCACAGTTGTTAGTCAAGGGCGGTGTATGGAAAGCCAGTCAATTAGTTGGCAACAATAATAGCGCAGACTACAGCCTGATATCCGAAGCAGTAATTCCAGGCTTTGACTACAAAGATATGCAACTGGCAACCGACAAGGACCTGAACAATCACTGGCCGCAACATACAAGCACGCTACAACCGCTAATAAAATCTAAATAAACAGGAAAACTCTATGACAACGCTAAAGCCCAAGCATCCGGAACTCAGCTGCTATTTATTGCCCGGCCATACCACCACCCCGGCCGATGCCATTAAAGAGGCAAGACAGGCGGAAGACCTGGGTCTTGGCAAAGTGTGGCTATCGGAGCGCTTTGACGTAAAAGATGCTGGCGTTATCTGTTCTGCAGCACTTGCGGTGACAAGCTCCATTCATGTTGCAACAGCGGCAACCAATATTCATACCAGGCACCCCATGGTGTTGGCCACGTTGGGCAGCTCATTGCATTATTTATCGGGCGGCAGATTTGAGTTGGGTTTAGCCCGCGGGGTGAATATTCGTAACGATTTAATGGGCCTTAAAAAGGTGAACAACCAACAGCTGGTTGAAGGCATTGATATTTTGCGCAAACTTTGGCGCGGCGAAAAAATTATGGGCTACGATGGTCCTATGGGCAACCTGCCCTATTTAAGTATGGGTGACTGGCTTGATGCCGATATTCCTATACATTTTGTTGGCTTTGGCGCTAAGAGCTTGCGCTTTGCTGGCGAGCACTTTGACGGAGTACATTTACATACCTTTATTAGCGACAACGGTTTACAAAAAGCAAAAGCATTGGTGCAAGAAGGCGCAAAAAAAGCCGGGCGTGACACCGATAGCGTTAAGGTCTGGTCGGTATTTGCCACTGCGTTAAACCCAACACGCGAAGACTACCTGCGTAAAATGGTTGGCCGGATGGCCACCTATATGCAAGCGCCAGGTTATGCCGAGATGCTAATTGAATTAAACGGCTGGGATATGCAGGTGCTAGAGGACTTTCGCGCCAACTCGGTGGTCAGCTCAATACCAGGCGGCATTGATAGCGTTGCCACTTTGGAACAGCTGGAAGAAATCAGCGCATTGATTCCTGGGGAGTGGTTACCTGCAGCAACCGGTAGCGCGGAGGAATGCGCACAAGCATGGAAAAATCAGTTAGCTAATGGTGCTGATGGGATCGTAATTCACGGCTCAACGCCAGAAGAGTTCGCGCCAATTGTCGCAGCATACGAACAATTGGCGCAATAGTTAAGGCAAACGCTTAATTGGATTGGCGCTGCAATACTATAGTCATTTCCTGCGAGCCAGTGACCTCAACTTTATCGCCAACACTCAGTGGCGTATCACAAGTAAAACGCCAGGATGTGTCGCCAATAAACACCTTGCCCTCACCGTTTTCGAAATCCTGTTCGATGGTGAGTTTACGCCCAATTAACTGCGCGGCGCGATTATTGATATTCTCCTGGTCGGTCTTGTTGTTAAAGCCTTTAAAAAAATTCCAATAAAGCACGGTAAACAAAATAGCATTAAAGGCAAATAAAAACAGCTGAAAACCCCAACTCAAGTTTGGCCAGACAAAAGCAATAACGCTTTGAATGACACTGGCAATAGCAACGCCAATCAAAAATCCGCCTACGCCCAAAGTTTCAAAAATCAGCAGCACGATGCCAAACACCATCCACTGCCACGGTTGAATCGTTTCTATCCAGAGCATCATATTCTCCTTTTGATTATGGGTTATGCAGGATCCATGGCACCAGCCGCTTTATCATCGTTAACCTGCTTGCTGATTTCGGCGATACCGGCAATCGACCCAATAACACTGCTGGCCTCTAGTGGAATCATCATCACCTTATTGTTGTTAGATTCCGCCAACGCACCTAAAGCATCGACATATTTTTGCGCAACGAAATAGTTAATCGCCCGCGAATCACCTTGCGCTATCGCTTCGGAGACCATACGCGTCGCCTCAGCTTCAGCTTGCGCTAAACGCTCACGCGCCTCAGCTTCACGCTTAGCCGCTTCTAACTGGCCCTCGGCGCGAAGTATCTCCGATTGCTTTTGGCCTTCGGCCACCTGAATCGCGGCTTCGCGCTCACCTTCTGCCTCGAGAATTTGCGCACGCTTTTCACGCTCGGCTTTCATTTGGCGCGCCATTGAATCAACCAAGTCTTGCGGTGGAGAAATATCACGTATTTCGATACGGGTACATTTAATACCCCAGGGGTCGGTGGCTTCATCGACCTTGGTCAACAATGCGATATTAATTTTATCGCGATTAGATAGCATTTCATCCAGCTCCATGGAGCCAAGCACGGCACGTATATTGGTCATTACCAGGTTTTGCATCGCGCGGTACAAATCATTCACTTCGTACGATGCCTTGACTGCATCCTGCACTTGAAAAAAGCAGACGGCGTCGGTAGTGACCATGGCGTTATCGGAAGAAATAACTTCTTGCGGTGGAATATCGAGCACCTGCTCCATCATATTTTGCTTATTACCGATGCTATCGATAAATGGGATAATGATATTCAAGCCTGGTGTAAGTGTACGGGTGTACTTGCCAAAGCGTTCTACGGTCCAGTTGTAACCCTGTCCTACCATTTTGGCACCGCTCCAAATAACAACAGCGGCAAAAACAAACAACACAATTGCGGTGGTTTCAAATCCAATCATAAGCGACTCCGCCTTCTAGTAGTGAACGGCTGCGAAGCCGTTTGATGAATAAACCCTGTGCAGAGGCTATGATGATAACCCATGTGCCCACAGGCAGCAGCAAAAATCAGTGCGCCAGCATTGAAGCCAGACAAAGGCATACCAGCGCTTACAACCCATTGAAAATGGTAGGTGACAGCTATAACATGGGTGCGGAAAGCGATTTTTCAAGCCATAAAAGCGATTATAAATTGCGCTTGTGCTTTAAGATACTTTTTAAACATGTCGGTGTTTTAGCGACAGCGCTTTTTTCAGCAAGTCAAAGCTTGCTTGCAATAGTAAAAACGGCGATATCTTTGCTGCCATGATGCCATTGCGTTTCAATACTAAAGCCCGCGTCAATCAGTTCCTGAGCTAACTCACTCTCTTTAATGATAAGCAGGTCTGGCATTAAGCCCAAGCGTTTTGCCAAGGGGGTGATTAAGCGAATAAATCGAAAAACCGAACTGCCAAGGCAGGCAGTACTGCTAACAAACACACCACCGGGCTTAAGCACTCTCGCCACCTCAGCTAGCACCTACTGACGATTGGGTAATAGGTGAATCACATTTAAAGCCAGCACCGCATCCATACTGGCGGTATCGGCATTAAATTCATCCAGTGTGGCAAGGGTAAATTGAATGTTCTCAACGTTGGCATCGGCTGCGCGGGCACGCGCGATCTCGAGCATATTGTCAGAGATATCGATGGCATCAATATGCGCAACGAACGGCGCATGTGCAATGGCGGTTGAGCCAGTACCACAACCTATTTCGAGAATCCGCATATCGGGGGTAAAATACTGCTGCGTTTCTAACAGCTTTCTTTGATAGCTAGCCTCATCACCAATCGCGCTATTGGCATAGCTTTGCGCTTTCTTGTCCCAGAATTTTTCAGATTGTGTCATAACAGGCTCTTATAGTGCTCGCTCAAACTGATCGACATCATTCCGCCTTGCCAATGGCTTTTTTATAACGGGCGACACTCTCTTCGGACCAATAGAGGCTGCGTCGATAGTATTCTTCCATCTGTGGGATATCGCTATCCAACACCACCCATGGCAGCTTGGTTGAAGTAAATATATGGATATCGGGTGGGCATAGAGCTGAGTTATTCAAGGTACCGACACGCACAAATGCCACGGCACTTTTGGCAGCGCCGTAATAACTCCAAAGCGCGACTTTGCAGCTGGGGCAGCGAACAATGAGTTGCCCTGTACCGCTATTAGTAGGCGTTTGAACTTCTTCTATTTCGCCATGGCTAAGATTAACGCAGGCGGATTCAATAAGCGCGTTAACCGCAAACGCGGCGCCGGTTTCGCGCTGGCACCAGCTGCAATGACAGCAGTGAACAAACATGGGGTTTTGCGTTATTTCATAATGAGCCTGGCCACAGGTGCACTGCCCGCTGGCATGAAAACTGTTAACACCCATTACTCACTCCTTGCGCACCATTAAGTTTGTATCAATTGCTTTTTGCCAGGGCCAAAATTTTGCTTTGGTTAAACCCTTTGACCACTTCGCCATTAATCAGGAATACGGGCACGCCACGGCCGCCCAATCGTTTGTGCTGCTCTTTACCCTCTTGCGACTGCTCAATATCGTACTCGACAAACTCGATATTGTTATCGTTTAAAAACTCTCTTGCCTGCACGCAGTAGGGGCACCAGCTGGTGGCATAAAGAATCACTTTGCCGCCGTGCGCTTGCGAGTAGTCGGGCGGTGGGTTGATATAATAATTAATCGCGCCCCATTGCTGGTACAGAATTAACGCAAAGGCAATAAAGAAAAATTTTTTCAACATATAGTTTTTAAGACTAGTATTTTCAGACGATGGCAATTAGAGCGATGACTAGTAGCACTATTACTGCAAGACATCCTAAGGTAAATGCCGCGCGGCGGCGCGGCACGTAATTGCTGCCAGTGTGAATATAAGCATGGACATAGCGGCTAATCACAAATAGCCAGGCGATGATATGCGTAATAAGGTTTACCGCGCTTACCGACCAGATAACCAACACCAGCACATAGAACAGCACCGGTACTTCAAACTGGTTTTTAATGCAGTTATTGATTTTTAGTACGCTTTCAGGCCAGGCGTCTTCATAAAGACCGCGGCGCTCTTCGTTGACATTGCCCGCTGCGGATTCCAGCTTTTTGACTTTACCCAGTTTAAGGTAGAGAAGTATCACCAATAAGACTTGGGCGAGTAACGGCAGAAAGATTAAAGTGTTTTCCATAGCTTGGATGCTCTATTGAAATTATTGTTTTACTGCCACTCCAGTTTTAAATCGCGATGCGATTGTGCGCAGTCGCGAAGATACATATTAATAAGGCTTTGGTAGGGAATACCTTTTTCTTCTGCCATAGTCTTAAAGTAATCAATCGTCTCTTCTTCAAGACGGATGGTGATTTGTTTTTTCAGTTTTTGTGCATAGGGGTTAGGCACAGAATCTGAAAAGTCATAATTTTTTCGCATATCGATAACTCTCATAACATTCACGTTCTTGTCGGGCCGCTCTTCTGGCCAGAATAATACCTCTATCCCTGTAAAACTCTAACCACAAATGTCTTGATATGAACTACCGAGATAAGAATTTTGGTTGCAGAGAGCAAAATATTATATAAATCAGAAGATTAGTCGCAGCTAGCGGCACAAAGTCACTTGACCGGCTCTAAGACAAATACGACTATTGTCAGTGAATCTGAACGCCGACCTAATCGGTTACTAGGATTCACCCGGGGGCCGAAAGGCCCCTTTATTATTTAAAGCCTTACAATACCTTCCGGGTCAAATGTTGAAGCCGTTCTTCAAAGCACACTTTTAAGCCGGTTAAAGTAATTTCGCGCCGACTTTCTCTTGATATAAGAACACGGCTTTGTTCGCTGATAAAGCGCAAACGCGATGACATCTGCCGCCTGAATAAAGTTAGAATGGCGCGAGTCTTTAAAGTACGGATCCTACACCATATTAGTAATCATCCTATTTCTAAACCCTACACCAAACTGTGATTGATTGGGTATAGGGTTATACCGCCGCATTCTGCGAATCAACCCCTGCACTTTTTTAGTATCGGTATTGTCAGGCACAATCATGCCGCGCTCATCTGAATTGGCAGGACCAGCAAAATTTCGATGTGAAATAGTATTTGAAAAACGCTGTATCAGGGCCTCCCAGGCCCGACCCATTACATCATAACTAGTGGGCTTGCCGTGTTTGTCGATAAGCACATTGATAACGCTAACATCGGGAAGAGCGCCCACTTCATTTAGGAATGCGCGGATAATCGTTAGCCGGTCATTTCTGGGAATACGGACCAGATCACCTGGCTTTTTAATAAGATGCGCTGAATGTATCTCTTCTCGCATAAGAAGCCCAAACGAACCGCGCATACGCTGTCTGAATGCAATCAGCTGGTTAAGCGCATCGCTCCAACGCGTTTCGTGAACAACCAATCCGGATAGAATTAAATCGC
>CBFHXO010000083.1:0-13375 GCA_965659815.1 Pseudomonadales bacterium | reverse complement strand
AGATTAATAATTTATCAGCAGCGATAAAATCATGGCTCCCGCATACTTTTAAGCGCCGCTAACGCCCGTTCGCGAGTGACCTTTAAATCTAAAATTGGCTCAGGATAATCGGACCCCAATGTAATATTGGCGGCGTCTAACACGTTCTGCGGCGCCTCCCAAGGTTTATGCCGAAACTTTTTCGGCAGACCTTTTAATTCTGGCAGATACTCCACCAAATACTCGCCCTCGGGGTCAAACTTTTCGCTTTGTAATACCGGGTTAAAAATTCTAAAGTACGGCGCCGCATCGGCACCGCAACCAGCTACCCATTGCCAACTCGCGCTGTTACTGGCCAAATCGGCATCAACCAGACAATCCCAAAACCAGGCTTCACCTTTACGCCAATCAATTAACTGGTTCTTAACCAAAAACGAACCCACAATCATCCGCACCCGGTTATGCATAAAACCCGTTTGCCATAACTGTCGCATACCGGCATCAATAATAGGAAAGCCGGTTTTAGCCTGCTCCCATTGACGCAAACCCTTTTTGTCTTTTAAAAATGGAAAGCCAGCATACTTGGGCTGAAATGGCTTAGTCGGCAAGGTCGGCCAGTGATATAGCAGATAGTAAGAAAATTCCCGCCAGCCCAGTTCCGCTAAATAGTGGTAGCGATCATCTTCATTTGCGGGCTGAGTGTGCTGCACCTGAAACCAAACCTGATTGGGCGATAGCTCGCCAAAGTGTAAATGCGGTGATAAGCGCGACGTGGTTTGAAGTGCAGGAAAATCCCGACCACGCTTATAGTCGGCAAGGTTTCTGTCAATTAATTCGGTAAGCCTATTGTGTGCGGCATCTTCACCGTATTCCCAGGCTGCGTTAATGCCCTTATCCCATTTAATTTCAGGCAATAACTGCAATTGCGCCAAGGTTAAACCATTGGGGGTTAATAATGGCTTAAGATACTTAATCGATTCAGGCTTGGGCAATACATGACGGATTTGCTCTACCCTACCCAGGCAGCCACGCTTGTAATACGGCGAGTACACTTTGTAGGGCGCACCGTCGTTTTTTAAAACTTCCCATGGTTCCCACAGTAAAGAACCATTACTGCTGCTGACCTCAACGCCCTGGCCGGATAAATCGGCTTTGATATTTTTATCGCGCTTTATTCGCCATGGCTCGTAACAGCGATTCCAGTAGACCTGACTGGCACCGGTGTCTTTGACCAATTGTGGTAAAAGAATTTTTGCATCGCCCTGCAATAATAACAGGCGTCCATTTAGCGATTTATTTAATGCCTTTAATGAGTGATGCAGCCACACCCGGCTGGCCCCTCCCATTTTTGCACTGCCCGCATTTACATCATCGAGTATATAAACCGGCAGAACCTGCCCCGCCTGTGCCGCAGCATAAAGCGCAGGATTATCGTGAACCCGTAAATCCTGGCGAAACCAGACAATAGCAACCGCTTTAGACAAAATCGTTTTCTCTTGTTAAATCTGCTAGCCAATTAACGCACTGTCAGCCCGGCCGGTAATCATAGGTAGGTCTCTATACGTTTTGATACCCGGTTCAGACTGACATAAATAAGGCACCGCATTAACACAATGCATGGCGGTGGCGACCAGTGCCGACTCTTCACCATCGGCATTATCCGGCGAGTCGGCATGCAAACCCTCAGTAACGAGTTGAATACGATTATCACCAATCACTTCCATTTCAAAACGTTCTTTACCTAAATCCCAACCGGCTTCAAGATGCTCATTACCCATATACCAGTTTACCGCCGCCTCGATCACCGGCTTGCCTTTAACACAACCCTGCCAGCTAAAATGCTGCGCCGCGACGGTATTTTTTTCCAATACACCAAACGGTGTGTCGATATCCGCCGTGGCTAAACTCCAGCGATGCGTAGTTTTGTACTCCTTGTCCAGCTTAACGCCAATTTCATCGGCCACCATATCTATCGACTGGGTAAAACCATCGGCTAATACATCTTTCATAATACTACTGGCCAATTCGTCACGAGTTTTACCAAACATCATAATATCGGTGACCACATCTTTAGCATCATAAGTGCGCAAGTCTGAAAACTCTTCGCCGCGGACATAACGCACATTAGTCACAAAAGCCGAGGCCATTAACGGCAGCTTTTCGGTTAAGCCACCCGGGTGAATACCAGTGCCATGTAAGACTGCACCGCCCTTTTTACAGGCCGCTTCGAGTTTTACAATATCGCGATTAACAGGGTATACCCAGCCACAGGATGTCACGACACTGATACCAGCCTCGAGAAGGGGGATTACTTCATCGGGGTTAGCCATTAACGGCATATACACCACACAATCGGGCTTTAGGGCCAGTATATCATCGGTATGCTTAGTCGCCTTTATACCGGTATCGGCTCTGCCGCACAGTTGCCCTGCATCAACACCGTGTTTATCGTCGCTATAGACCTTAACCCCCACCAGCTCTAATTCGGGGTGGTCGAGAATCCCCCTAATCGCCAGCCTGCCATGAATACCGGTTGCCCATTGCACTACTCTGTAAGCCATCGTTGTTCTCCGCCACATTTTTTAATAGCACCGCTATTAGTACTATCACTGTTAATACTGTCATTATTTGCAAGAAGCGCAGTGTATAACAAGACGTCGCCAGCAATAATGACGGATTTGAAAAGCAACAATCAATAGGCAACTACAGCGAGTTTAACAGCATCAATTCTTTGGGATGGGGCTTTAGGTAGTAGGAGTTAGCGATATAGTCGTTGGGGTATTTCCTAAAGAAATGATTCAGCAAAGTCACTGGAACAATCAGTGGCAATTGGCCCAGCCGATAGCTGTCGATGCTTTCAACCAGCTCCTGCTTGTCATCTTTATCAAGATCGCGCTTTAAATACCCCTGAATATGCTGCAAGACATTAACATGATTTTTACGCGTGGCTGTTTTTTTTAGCAAAGCCATTAGTGCCGACTCATAAGACCTAGCATATTCATCAATATCAAGCTTATGCGCATTGGACAAAGAGTTACCCAAGGAACGCGCAGCGGTTTGATCGTGACTGTATAAGATGTATTTATGCTGGGCATGAAAATCGGTTAAGCTTTTAATACTTACACCGCTATCAAGCAGCAGCCGCCAGCGCTGGTAAATAAATACCCGGTGAATAAAATTCTCACGCAATATCGAATCACCCAGCCGTCCTTCTTCTTCAATGGGCAGATTAGGAAAATTCTCCATTAACGTGCGCGTGTATAGGCCGATACCATTACGGTGGGGGCTGTCTTTCCTGTAGACCTTAACGCGCTCCATACCACAGCTGGGCGAGTCTTTTTTTACAATATAACCAAAAATATCCTGATGCCAATGGCGTTGCTGATGGGCAGAGGCAATCAGTTTTTCGGTAACATCCATATCGGGGTTTCTGACGCCAACGGCGCGATGCGCATCATTGGCCGCTTCAGTTTTAACCAGCCGAATGGTTTCGCGCGGCACACCCATACCAATCGCCATTTCAGGACAAAACGAGCGGTAATCAAAATACTCGCCCAAGGTATCCATGATGTAACTGCTTTTTTTGTGACCACCATCAAAGCGGACTCGCTCTCCCAGCAGGCAACTACTTATGCCCACAGCAATTTTAGCGTTGGTATAGTCGAGTGTTTTAGCATTTGTATCGGTCATGGCAGCCGCTTCTAAAATATTACCTATACAGAGGACAAGCGCGGCCTCAGGGATAGCGATAGCGAATTAACACGACCTGGGCAGTGTCGCTGCTGTCTTTGATGCTACTCAGCCCTTTAAACGCTAGCAGCTTTCGAGATTCTTTATCATACGCTAACTGAATCGGCTTGAGAAACACTCTGAAGAGTGCAGATTTGGGTTGCAGCTGAAAACAGCGCGCATTTTGACCAGCAGTTAAACGCTGACACTGCACATCCGAGCTGGGCTTGATTTGCATTGGTATCGCCGTGCCCCGGCTTGGCAGTGCAAATTCAAACTCGGTTTTATCACCGGTTACGAGGCCATCCCATTGCTGGCGAATAAAATTATCGAAGCCCGCGTCAATCACCAATTGGGAAGGCGTTAGCAACGTTCTGTTTTTTGAATCGTCGGGTTTAACAATTTGTCCTTCAACATAGGTTTCAACGAGCCTCGATTGGCTAACTGAAAACAGCGTGTAATCACCTTGTTGTTCCGAGGCGATAAAACGCCCTGTGCGTAAATCCAGTTGTTCAAAGTCGGGCGCAATTGCATTACCGGAGAAATCGAGCTCCTTTTCAATTATTGGCGTACCATTGCTGTCTTCGTACTTCACCTGACAGCTGATACTCTGCTTATCACAGAAATGAAATTCCCTGTACACCACAGCGCCACTCTTCGGGTTCAGCGCCTCACCTTCGATGCTGAGCAGACGCTCAACCGACGGTGCGATATCGGGCTGGGATTGGCCAGACTGGGAAAGGCCTTGAGCCGCAAAACTCAGGGCAAACCCAAGACAAGCGGCAGCGAGGGATCTAAGCGGCAACATAAGTTTTATCATAACGTTTAGCCAAATGGAGACAAACGGGAAAGACAATCGCCCAGCCCAAGCCTAGTATCACCATCGAATGGGAGGCCGGCTCACCAAATTCAACAGCAGTCATCCGCGCGCCTGCAAGGTAACTTAATGGACCGGCAACAGCACCAACAATGACCGCCAAAGGCATTTGGTTTTGAAACCAGCGCAGACAGTGGTTGAGAGTTGTTGCAAATATCAGCCATAGCGAGATTAACCAAAGTGGCGGAAATGTGGCTACGCCCTCACCCGTCATAACACCGGTGACAATAAATAGCGTATCAACCAAAATACCCAGCAAAGCGACCTGAATGATAAGTAGCAGCTCACTGACTTCACCACTGATAAACCGCAAGTGAATCGCCAACGCGACGATGCAGGTTACGATGGCGAAGTAATTGCCGCCAGTAACACACAGCAACCAAGCCAAGTAAAACAGCACCGCATTATAAATATTAATATTAATTCCCATTGCAGTTCCTTCCGCCTGTCAAGTCGCCATTGCGGCCGGTTTGTCAACTGTACCTACACTGCCTCGCTGGCTGGCCAGTCGATAGTCGGGTTTGGCCATAACGATTTGCGCAGTTGAAATCACCCGCTCACGAAACCCACCCTCGCAGTAACACAGATAAAACTCCCACATACGAATAAATCGCTCATCAAATCCCTGTTCACGAACACTATCGAGCTTACTCATAAACTGCTCTCGCCAGTGTTGCAGTGTTAGCGCGTAATCCAGTCCAATATCGATAAGGCTGGTAATGGTCATATCGGTATCTTGCGCGACGTGCTGGCCAATCGCGCTCACCGATGGCAGGCAGCCACCGGGGAAAATATAGCGCTGAATAAAATCGATCGAACGTTTAGCTCTTTCATAGCGTTGGTCGGCAATGGTAATGGCCTGAATACACATCAAGCCGTTGGGTTTTAACAGGGCCGAGCACTGGCGAAAATACTCACTAAAGTACTGATGCCCTACCGCTTCTATCATTTCAATCGATACCAGTTTGTCGTACTCGCCCCGCAGATCTCGGTAGTCTTCCATTAAAACCGTAACTTGTTTTTCAAGCCCCAATGCTTCAACGCGACTGCGAGCAAACTCATACTGCTGCTCTGAAATCGTTGTTGTAGTGACCCGACAGCCATAGTTTTGCGCAGCGTATATGGCCATACCGCCCCAGCCAGTGCCAATTTCCACCAGGTGGTCACTGGGCTGCAATGCCAGCTGCCGGCAAATACTTTCGAGCTTGGCCGTCGACGCCTCATGTAAAGACATATTGGCATCGGTAAACACTGCCGATGAGTACATCATGGTAGGGTCAAGAAACAGGTCGAAAAAGTCATTGCCTAAATCGTAGTGCGCCGAAATGTTTTTCTTTGCTCTGGCCAGGGTATTGCGATTTAGCTTGTCGAGCAGTTTAAGTCCCACGCGATTAAGCCAGGAGCGCTCGCCATCCAGCGCATGTAGCGACTGCATATTGATGACAAAAAACCTCACCACCGCTACCAGATCGGGCGAGCTCCAGTGGCCATCCATATAGGCCTCACCGGCGCCAATCACGCCATTAAGTGCCACCGCCGAGTAGAGCTGCTCACTTTTTACCGTTATATGTGCCACCAGCTCAGCACTATCGCTCAAATCACCAAAGGCCTCAATCTCGCCCTGCGTTTCAACCAACAGTTTGCCACGCTGCATTGAAGCCAAATGTTTGCTCACCAGCGCCTTGGCCCAATAGCCGACACTGGCTCTGCCACCCAGTAAACCGCGAGTGCCACCGCCCGCACGAGCAGATGAAGTCATTAAGCTTTCGATAGCTAAATCGGCTTTAGAAGAGGCTTTGTTTAACATTCACAATCCCTACCTGGTTAGTTGATGACTGCCGGGGTTAACACCCCTACCGAATTTGCGCCAGTGGCTTTATTACAGCCGCTTCCGCCTTATTTCGCTGTTTTACGTCCGGCGGTGCAATTTGGTTTAACATCGGGTTTTGCCCAAAACGCGCGCGAACACTATTACTGCCTTTTGGTTGATGCTTGACGATTTTGATACCTTTTAACCAAAGCTTGAGCGCCTGCCAATGAATGGCAGCGAACACTTTTAAGGTCATAAATGGAAAGCGCAGCAGTACGCTTGCCAGCGATGCTGCACTAATACGTTCACGCTGTAAATTAACACCCGCATTGAAAACCTGTTTACCTGCTACCGCATTGCTAACACTAAACGCAAGCTGCTGCGCGGGCGCAGCGCCTCGCCATTGATATTGCATATCCATAGGAAAAAAAGGCGAAACATGCATTTGCTTGTCGAAGTCAATTTGCTGTTTTACCTGGCTGCTATCGCAACGCAGCACATAGGTCTTCCGCTCTTTCCAGGGCGTATTGGTCACTTCTAATACCACCGCCTCTAAACGGGTACCGGATGTATCAAGACAGTAATAACAGCTTATGGGGTTAATAATAAAACCCCAGTACCGGATATTGGCCAGTAGCCGGATCGGTCCCTGCGGACGGAACCCCAGTTCACTTTCTACAGTGTCGCGCACCGAATCACCCAGCGCTTGCCTCGGATCGCCAAGAAAGTCGGCACGCTTGAAGCGCGCCAGTGCGGGACGGCGCATGGACCAAAACCAGCTTTTGGCAAAAACTGTCTCGAGCTCGGCAAGGTCGAGATACAGCATAAATACACGGTAACGAAACGCATAGGTTTTGGGCTCATGCCGTTTGTGCCAGACCCAACCCGAGTAGATGGCGCTTTGCAAGCGCGGCTGCTCAATGGATCTTTCAATTGCGTTTTTTTTCATAAGCGTAAGATTCTTCTTGCCCGAACTAGCCTACGAGTGCCGTCGGCTGGGTGTTAGCATTGATCGGCGCAGCACGATCAGATTCGCCACTGATCGACTGAGCGTTAATCGATTCAACCACCCGCAACGCACTAGTCACACCGTCTTCATGAAAACCGTTGTGCCAATAGGCACCGCAGAACCAGGTGCGATTCTCACCGGCGAGCTCTGCCCAGCGTGCCTGTGCCTGCATACCAGGCAATGTAAATACTGGATGGCTGTAGTTAAAGCTACGAAGAATTTTGCTGGGGTCGATATCCTGTGTTTGATTTAAGCTAACACAAAAAGTCTCAGGCGCGTCTATACCCTGCAACATATTCATGTTGTAAGTTAGCCTCGATTGAGCGCCAGCTGCGATTGAGGCTCCTTGCTGGGCCGACTTTAAACGGTAGTTCCAGCAGGCCCAGGCCCGGGCGTTACGCGGCAGCAAACGAGTATCAGTGTGCAGCACCACTTCATTATTCTGATACGGAATCGCACCTAAAATGTCTTTTTCCAACGGTGTCGCCGCAGCATACTTTGCGCTGTCAGATTGTGAGGCATCGAGTAGCGACAAAGCCTGGTCACTGTGGGTTGCCAATACAAGATAGTCGTAAGTCTCACAGTCACCGTTGTCGGTGCTAATCCAGACCTGGTCTTGCTCGCGGCGAATTTCATTAATACGGGTATTGGTTTTAATACGATGCAAAAAACTACTGGTGAGCGGGGCCAGGTATTGACGCGAACCGCCTTTAATCACTCGCCACTGGGGCCGATTGCGAATACTAAGTAAGCCATGATTCTTGAAAAACCTTACAAAGAAAAGTAACGGAAAGTCGAACATCGAATCGGTACCGGCTGACCAGATCGCCGCCCCCATGGGTACCAGATAATGATTGATAAACGCGTCGCTGTAACGCCCTGCCTCGAGATACTCGCGCAGCGTCATAGTTTCGGCAATACGATTTTCTTCAAGATCTTTTACCGCTTCGCGATTAAAGCGCACGATATCATTGAGCATTAACCAAAACGATGGGCTAAGAATATTTTTACGCTGCGAGAATAGCGTATTGATGCTGCTGCCTGCATATTCCACGCCGCTTGCTTCTTCTGCACTAACACTAAAACTCATACGCGTCGGCTGGGTTTCAACGCGAAGCTCATCGAGCAGTTTGATAAAATTGGGGTAAGTCCAGTCGTTGTAGACAATAAAGCCGGTATCAACAGCATAACGCTTGGCTCGGCAGTCCACCTCTACGGTGGCAGTGTGACCGCCGATAACCGGTGCCGATTCGTACAGACATATATCGTGTGACTTGTTAAGGTAGTATGCGGCAGTTAAACCCGATATACCCGCGCCAACAATAGCTATTTTCATAATATCGGTCCCTTTATCTGAGAGCTCTTACGACTCTGCCGCTGGCGTGACGCGTTTTGCGCGAGAGAGCATTTTTCCGCCTCTGCGATACCACAACCCGGGCATGCTCGCCGCCAGCGCCAAGGTGTAATGCAACCGCTTGGGAAATTGCAGTTTTAATTTCCGCCTGGCGATTCCCGCAATAATGCGCTGCGCCGCTGTATCGGCATTCATAAGAAATGGCATTGGGAAATCATTGACATCGGTCATTGGCGTTTTAACAAAACCGGGGTTCACTACGGTGACATCAATGCCTTGATTGGCGATATCCAGACGCAGTGATTCGAGCAGGTAATTCATGGACGCCTTTGAAGATCCGTACGCTTCAGCTCGTGGTAAGCCCACTATGGTCGATAGACTGGCAATACCCACGATTTGACTACGCTGCTGCGGGTCGCTAGATGCTTTGCCATTGCGACGCAACAGTGGTATCGCGATAATCGCAGAGTTCACCACACCAAATACATTAACCTCGTATACCCGCCGAAATAAATCGGTACGCAATTGGCCGTTTTCAACGTATTCGCAGTGTCCTGCGTTAAAAATGGCGATATCCAGACTGCCCACCTGGCTAGCCAGATCACCACGCACTGCATCGTTCGCCGTATCGTCGCTAACATCGCATACCAGTGTGCTGATATTTGATGGCGCAAGTGCGCGAACAGTTTCTAGCTTGTCCTGATTGCGACCGCTTATTACAACATCATTTCCAGCGCATGCCAGGGACAAAGCCAACGATCGACCAATACCCGACCCCGCACCGGTTATCCAGATTTTTTTGCCTGTTATTTCTGATACCATGTTGCTAGTTACCCTGGATGGCCGCCTTTTCTGTTGGCCTGCACTGCTGGCCTGGGCTGGCGGTTTGTCGTGTTAGCCTGTGTGCTAAAACATCTAATTCAAACGGGATTTCAGCCACTGAATACTGCGGCCCAGTACTGGTAAGTTTTGGTATATCATCGCACCGGCATCAAATACATCTTCGTGGTAATCAACGCGATCACCGAAACTGATATGTGTCATGCCGCGGACGGTAATCTCTTTACCCCCGCCTAATCTACGATGCTTAAACACCATATCCCACTTGATAGCGGCATTGCCGTCCGCTACCCATTCATCGTGATAGATAAATCGGCAGCTACTCACGTTGCTGTACATTTTGCGCATGTAGCTGCGTAAGTCGTTAAGGCCATGCACTTCATGCAGCGGATCGCGCAAAACAATCTTTTCGCTGTAGACATCAGCCAGCGTTTGTGGCTCCCCCAATGCCGTGGCCGAGCGAGAACCGCGCTGCAAGCCACAGGCCGCCCGCGTCACATCAGAATCTTGGTACAGGTGTTTAAAGTGGTTGACCAAGCGCCATGCTTTGGCCTGCTTGTCATAAGAATCACTAGCGAGCTCCATAACCGCCTTAGACTCCGTGTCAGCTGCTGTGCGCCCGGACAATTGCCGGTCATCGTGCCGTGAAGAAGCTTGTGCTGAATGCTGGGAAGCATGCTGTACGGATCGTCGAGCTGACATCACTGGGTAACCTTTTAAAGTGGGTATTGCGCTATCGATTCAAGGAAGACTTGACACGTTAAATCGCCTTAACACTTGCTATAGTTGCGGTCACAACGCTGACTTGTACAATATTTGGCCGCATTGAGCGCAAAGCTAGTGGTTTGCGGTGTAAAGCCCGGATTTTTTTAGAGATATAGCGTGTATACGGGTTTACCTACTGCACGGATCAACGACCTAGGCTGCAAATCTGCCAATTCATCTTTATTTGCGCCAAATCCAGTGATCCAAAGACGATAGCGACACGTAAAACTTTTATATTCAAATACTTAAATGCTTTAAATAGCTTCAACGTCTAGTGATTGCACGATATGATGAGCGTTTCTAAAACCGATCAGGACAACAACGCCGACACCATCCGCCTAGCAACGCCGGTGCCGGCTGCGTCAAATGCTGCCGCTGTAGCTACCCGATCGATTCATGGAACCCCCACCCCGGCGAGCACCCCGGGTCCAAAATCAGTGAAATCGCGGTCAGCTATGCATTCGAATAACGATGAAGAGAAACCGGTAGACGAATGGAGCCCTCTGCTACAAAAAATTGCGACTGAACGTGACCGTCTCGCCTACGCAAAGCTATTTGACCACTTTGCACCAAAGATAAAATCCTACGGCTTGATGATGAAGTCTCAACACACTTCTCCGCAGATGGCAGAAGAGCTAGTCCAAGATGTGATGTTGAAGGTGTGGTTAAAAGCGCACTGCTTCAATCCACAAAAAGCCAGCGCAAGCACCTGGATATTCACCATTGCACGAAATTGCCGTACCGATTTTATCCGCAAGGTAAAACGCACGGACACGCCGCTTACCGCCGATGACCTTTGGCCCATGGCCGAAGAGAGCGAGCCACTTGACTCCTTACACCAGCGCAGGGTCGAAACAGACATTCATAATGCTGTTGAGCAGTTACCGGTTGAGCAAGCCGATGTGCTAAAGCGTATCTATATTGAAGGTAAATCACATTCGGAAGTCGCAGCGGCAACCGGCCTGCCGTTGGGGACCGTGAAGTCGCGTGTAAGATTGGCGGTAGGCAAGCTCCGAACGCTCTTATAGTGCTAGCCACACTTGCGTTAACAGATTTAGCACTACAAATTTAAAGTCCCAACAGAAGAAGGTTTTACAGGTCATTTTTATGAGTCATTCCCACCCTGACATTCACTGGTTAACGGAATATGCAGCAGGCAACTTGCCACTTTCGCAAGCGCTTTGCGTCAGCGTGCATCTAAATTTTTGCCCGCAGTGTCGCCAAGAAATTGAACAGCTTAACAGCCTAGGTGCGACAATATTTTCTGGCTCAGCAAGCAATGATTTTGAGTCTATTGCAGCTACTCACGAACAATCACATTCCCCTAGTGCAAGCGAAGCGATTCCAGATACCCTGCGTAGTAAAGTGTTAGGGCTTATTGAAGAACAGGAAAACCCGGTGCAAAGCCCTTACACGGCGATGCCGGCGCACATTGCCACTTCCGTAGCGGCCAACGAGGCAGCCAACCAAGACTCTACACTGCCTGGCTGCCTGGACAAACTGACTCCAGAAGGCTTAAGTCAGCTTCATTGGAAGAAATTGAGCACTTCACTGAGTGTTGCTCGCCTGTCAGCCGGTGACACCGAGCGAGAAGTCGCATTGCATAGAATCAAAGCCGGTGGCGGCGTTGCCAATCACGACCATAAAGGCCGAGAAGTGACCGTGGTATTAACTGGCAGCTTTTCGGATCAGCATGGTTTGTATCAACCCGGGGATTTTTTGGTCAAAGAGCCGGGCGAATCTCACCAGCCAAAAGCCAGTGCACACAGCGAATGCATTTGCCTATCGGTACTTGAGGCACCGGTTAAGTTCACCGGGCCAGTCACGCGTATGATTAACCCGTTTTTACGCATTTACCCTAATGCAAGTTAAAACTCAGCCCGCTCTGCACGCGCGCCGAACTTTATCCATTTTACGCGTTGTTTGCTAAGCGTTTCCTGCTAGGATCTTATATTACTCGTTCCCATTGCAGGTTTTTTTCATGACTGATTCCGCGGGCTTTATAGCCCGTTTTTTTGCGCGAAGCATTGCGCCTAACACCCGGTAGCCTGGCCACAGCGTTAAACAGCTCAACTAAAGCACGTAAGACAATAAAAAGAGCTTAGAATTAAAACGTACCAGCCAATCCTTTTGATTAGCTCGTTGCCCTTCTATTCTTTATCTTGAGCTATTCAATATCATCAGTTAGCAAGCCGCGTTTATCCTTAACAAACAGCTCTTCGCGCAATACCGTTAATTCTCTGGGCGCTTTAATACCAATTTTCACCTGGTTACGATTAACATCGAGAACAACCACCTCAATCTCGTCACCAATAAATAATTTCTCACCAATCCGGCGCGTCAGTATAAGCATGTGTATTGGCCTCCGTGCTGCCAATTTGTGTATTAATCAGAGTAATAGGGGTTTTGAAACCAGAAACGCAACTTAATGAACTGCTTCTCTACGAGCGAGTCAAAAGCAAGGTGTATACAATGCTTTAGCTCATCATGTTCGCCGCCCCTTGTACAAACAGGACGGTATTCATGGGCAAACAATACAGCTTATCGCCAAAATGACACACGAAACTAGACGTCGAGTCACGAACTGCTATTAAGAAAAACTTTATACACGTATTTTAACGATGGTTTTATTCGCGGTACTTGTATAAGAAATGTGACTTTACTGTACAACAAAGCCAACCCAGTAGAACAATTGCATGAGCAAACTCACATTAGCAGCAGCATAAAAACATTTTGCTAGGGTGCTTTGGTAAAACCAAATAACTTTTTCCATTTTCTTTCGCTTATCGAGTGTGAGCTTGGCGGTATTTTTGTTCTGGCGCCTACTAGCGTAGTCGATATGGGCACTGCGGCCAAAAAACTCTTGGCAATAAGATATGCGGGAACAATGTCAGAACGCATAAAGATTACAACTCGAAAACAAGAAAATAGCGCCGGATAATATCGTCGCAATCGATGTGATTAGTTTAGTCACGGCCTACCGAATTAGCCTTGCAGCAATCTCCACAATCG
>CBFHXO010000082.1:0-13474 GCA_965659815.1 Pseudomonadales bacterium | reverse complement strand
AGCCGTTTGGCTTAATACACCCAGGCTCATTGCAATAGCTTTACCAAGCACAGCCTGTACAATACGTAACGCGCCACAACGATTACGCGTTAATAAATAAAAAACCAACACTATTTTTTTACTAACTTCTCGCGCAACACGTTAACTATGACCCATTATGCGGTAGGTGATATTCAAGGTTGTTACCATGAGCTTATGGATGTGCTGGAGCAGGTCAACTTTGACCCCAAAAACGATTGCCTCTGGGTTGCCGGCGACATGGTTAACCGAGGCCCCGACTCGCTTGCCACACTAAAATTTTTATACCGTCACCGCAAAAGTGTGCGTTGTGTACTGGGCAATCACGACTTACATCTGCTGGCCATTTACTATGGGCAACGCAAAGCCAAAGCCTCCGATACCTTTGAAACCATTCTCAACGCACGACAATGTGACAAATGGATGGGCTGGCTGCGCCAGCAACCGCTATGTATTTACGACGAAAAAGTTGATTACGCCATGGTGCATGCGGGTATTGCACCGCAGTGGACACTAGAACAAGCGCTGGGTTATTCAGAAGAGGTCGAAGCCATTTTGCAAAGTGACCGTATTGAGCGCTTTTTGAAAACCATGTACGGCAACGATCCCGACTGCTGGAGCAACACGCTTACAGGCTATGATCGTTTGCGCTGCATCACCAACTACTTTACCCGTATGCGCATTTGCAATCGTGCTGGCGCGCTAAACCTTGAGTATAAAGGCGACCTTGACGATATCCCACGCGGCTATTACCCCTGGTTTAAACACCCCAAGCGCAAAACCCAATGCGAGCGAATTATCTTTGGTCATTGGGCCGCGCTGGGTGGGCATGTGAATAATAAAAACCTGTTTGGGCTGGACACCGGCTGCGTTTGGGGGCAGGCTCTCACATTAATGGAACTCGAAACCCACGACCTGAGTATTGCAACCGCATGTTGATAACTGCATTGATAATTTCAGCGATAACTACATCGACAACTACATCGACAACTAAATTGATAACCACATTGATAACGGCATTCATAACGACAGCCTGTTTGAGAAAAAGCTATCATTTATGAAAACCTATCTGGTTGGCGGCGCGGTTCGCGATCATCTATTGGGCCTGGCAGTGAAAGAGCGCGACTGGGTGGTGGTAGGTGCCACTGTCGACGATATGCTGGCGCAAAACTTTCAGCAAGTGGGTAAAGATTTTCCTGTATTTTTACATCCCGAAACCAAAGAAGAATATGCACTGGCACGCACCGAACGCAAGCAAGGAAGTGGCTACACGGGTTTTGCAATTCATGCCAGCCCCGATGTCACACTAGAGCAAGACCTGAACCGCCGCGACTTAACGATTAATGCCATTGCCCAGGACGACGCTGGCCGACTTATTGACCCCTGCAACGGCCTTGCCGATATCAACAATCGATTACTGCGCCATATTTCGGATGCTTTTATCGAAGACCCATTGCGAGTACTTCGGGTTGCACGTTTTCACGCCAAACTTGCCCATTTAGGTTTTCAAATTGCCGCTCCCACACTGGCGCTAATGCAGCAAATTTGTGCCTCGGGCGAACTCAACACACTATCGCCCGAACGCATTTGGACAGAAATACATAAAGGTTTAAGTGAGAATTCGCCACATACATTTATTTTAACGCTTTACCAAAGCGGCGCGATGGAGCACGTACTACCAGAGCTTAATAACTGCTTTCACAACCAGGACAATATGCTGGCAGTATCTGCCAGTATTGGTGATCGAACACTGGCAGCATTAAAGTATGCTGCTCAACATCAATTTTCCACGTTAATACGCTGGGCAATCGTGCTACATGCTATCGACCAGAGCAACCGCCCTAAAAATCTCGCAGCCAAAGTCATTACAGAAAAAGCAGAGCATGCTGATGTTGTAAAGCGTATCGGCCAGCGTTTACGCGTACCTAACGACCACACCGAGCTGGCACAACTCACTGCCTACTATATTGATTTTGCTATTTCAGCGCGAACAGCCAAACCGGATTTAATTATCAGCTTACTCGATGTATGCGATGCCTGGCGCAGACCCGAGCGCTTTTATACCTTTTTACAAAGTTGCGAAGCGCTGATCTCTACCAGCCCCGAGCAATCACATCAAAATCTGGGGGCTATTGCCTTGTTACGCACCGCTTACACACAATGTGCAAAAATCAATGGTAAGGAATTTTTAGCTGCGGGTATTAGTGGTGAAGCCATTGGCGATTCAATTCGTAACGCTAGAAAGGTTTGCGTGGCCGAGCTTAAGCAACAGTTTTAGCTTCTACTTAGGCTGGCGGTAATGCCAGCACATTCTGCCGCCTCAATCGCCATAGGTTTGCGTAGCGTAATAGTCAGCGACTCAATCATTGAATAACGATTTAATAAGTACACCAATAAACGCTGCAGCAATGTCTCAATTAGCAAGCAATCCTGCGCCCGGGTAAACGTATTAACATCCTCAGCAACGCCAGCATAATTAACCGTAGCCGCTAAGTCGTCGCGCTCCGCTGACGCCAGGATATCCACCTGCATAGCAATATCAAAATGCAGGGTTTGCTCAACCTCTTTTTCCCAATCGCAAACGCCAATAATGGTATCGACTTTTAAGTCGTTAACAAATACGGTTGCCATAAAGTGCATATCCTGAAAATATTTAGTTGTAAAAAAGCGCGCTTTGACTCAATGAAAAACCCAACCAAAAACTCACCCAAAACTAAGCCAGTTGCGACAACTCATCCATAGGCCAGCGCGGGCGCACTTTAACCGCCAACGGTTCACAATACCCTTGCTGCAAACGCAGCGCACCGGCCAGTGCAATCATCGCACCGTTATCGGTACAAAACGCAGGCCGCGCGTAAAAAACGCTAGATTTATTTTTATCGCTCATTTGATGCAACACCTCGCGCAAGCGCTGATTTGCGCTAACACCCCCGGCAATTACAAGCCGCTTTAAACCGGTGTGTTGCAATGCACGCTTGCACTTAATACTTAAGGTACTGACCACGGCTTCCTGAAAAGCCAGCGCAATATCGGCGCGGGTTTGATCATCCAGCCCCTGCTCACCTGCCTCCGCAACGCAATCGGCAATGGTATTTTTGGTAAAGGTTTTTAAACCGCTAAAACTAAAATCCAGCCCCGGCCGATTGACCATAGGGCGAGGAAAATCAAACCGACCCGGTGTACCTGCCGCCGCCAGTTTGGCAATTTGCGGCCCACCTGGGTATGGCAAATCCATCATCTTGGCGGCTTTATCAAAAGCCTCACCGGCGGCATCGTCTAGCGACTCGCCCAGCAATTGATAGTCACCCAAACCGTTCACTTCAACCAACTGGGTATGACCACCTGAAACCAGCAATGCAACAAACGGAAATTCCGGCGGCGATTCTTCAAGCATGGGCGCAAGCAAGTGCCCCTCCATATGATGAACACCGACCGCCGGTACATTCCAGGCCAAGGCCAACGCCCGGCCCAGCGAAGCGCCGACCAATAGTGCGCCAATCAACCCAGGCCCTGCGGTATAGGCAACACCATCAATATCACTGGCGTTAATATTGGCATCGCTCATAAGCTGCCGGATCATAGGCAGCGTTTTACGAATATGATCGCGCGAGGCAAGCTCAGGTACAACGCCTCCGTACTCAACATGCAACTCAATTTGGCTGTGCAAGGCTTCGGCCAGCAAACCACGCTCTGTATCGTACAGCGCAATACCGGTTTCATCGCAGGAGGTCTCAATACCCAGCACTAACATCGCTTATTAGCCAAGCCTACAGCTAAAGCGACTGATGCTGTAATTTGCTGACCCGTATCGTGCCGCCTTGCGACAGCAACTTCACCTCATCACCGGCGGCAATAGGTTCAGCCTTAGGGTCGATAGCCTGGACAACCGAAATCACCTCGCCATCGTCCAGTCGAATGGTGTATTCCATACCCTGCGCCTTGGTCGCCGCCTCTTCGGCCTTGGCACCAATAATTGCACCAGCGGCGCCCGCAATCACTGCAGCGATATCGCCGGTAGTACCATCATCGACCGAAGCACCGGCCAATCCGCCAACGGCCCCGCCAACCACACCACCAATACCGGTTTTAGTGCCTTCAATCGTCACCGGTGTGGCATCAACCACCGTGCCCAATTTAACTTTTTGCACCGATCGGGCCTCATCGCGTGAATAAGAGGTGCCCGTTTGCTGCGAGGGTACACAGGCAGCTAATAAGCCTGCCAGTGAAACGGCAACAACCAGTTGGATAATCAATGTTTTTTTCATGTCAAACGCTCCAAAATAATTCAACGTGCGTAAATTCAACCTGCCTGGCAAAAGCGAATCCTGCGGAATACAGATTTATTATGACCACTGCAGCGAGTACAGGTTTCTACTAACGGTTGGCCGGGCGAACACCTCAAACCCAGGCCCTAAACCCACAGAGTCTAATTCCAGCGGATCTGTAACAACGGCTCGCTATTATGCTGGCTTTGTCGCCGAACACAATCGCTGCCGGATAATAAAATTTGTAAAATTCACTAACAAATTCAATTGCTTAAATTTTTCTCGACAATTTTTACAGGGAATTGCGACAAGCGGCCGAACCCACCCGAGCTGGCAGCCCGCAACAGCCAGGACCTGAGAACCAACAAACCCTAAAAATCACAGCAATCACGCTTTGCAATTTCGCCTAAGCCTGTATAGAATTGCCGCCCCTCGGACAGCCGCTCACCAGCTGCCAGCCGAAGGCACAAGCCAATTAGCCATGAACAGTAGTGAAAACAGGTAGAACCTTTTTTATGCCACAAGTCAGAGTAAAAGATAACGAGCCCTTTGATATCGCATTACGTCGCTTTAAGCGCTCATGCGAAAAAGCCGGCATTATTGCTGAAGTCCGTCGTCGTGAATTTTACGAAAAGCCCACTTCTGTGCGTAAGCGCAAAGCAGCCGCTGCAGTTAAACGCCACCAGAAGAAAGTTGGCCGCGAAATGCGTTCACGGGTACGCATGTACTAGCATGAACTACATGTACGAGATGTACATGAACTAGATGTATAAGTGCACACAATGTCTGTGCGACGCCTTCAAAACCCGGCTACTGCCGGGTTTTGTGTTTTTAAACCTCGAATACTGATCTCACTGCCAACCAAGGGTGCTGATCAAGGAAGCTGTTTACTCAGCACAACATTGATTAACATAACCCGCCCAACTCCAAACTCGTTGAGGAATCGATGTGAGCAAATGCGATAAAAAAATTGCCATAGAAACTGCCATGAAAGATGCGATGCGCGCCAAAGACAAGGCAACGCTGGGCACCATACGCCTTATTCTGGCCGAAATTAAACGCATAGAAGTCGATGAGCGCATTGATGTTGACGACCAGCGCGTTATTGCCACGCTCGATAAAATGCTAAAGCAACGTCGCGATTCCATTGAGCAATATCGCAACGCAGACCGCAGCGACCTGGCTGAAATCGAAGAGCAGGAAATGACGGTGATTCAGACCTTTTTGCCCGCGCAACTGAGCGATGACGAAATTGCTGAGCTGGTTGCCGCAGCCATTAGCCAGTCGGGTGCCGAAAGCATGAAAGATATGGGCAAAGTGATGGGCATTTTAAAGCCCCAGCTACAAGGTCGGGCCGATTTAGGTGCCGTTAGCGGAAAAATCAAAGCCGCTCTCAGCTAGCAGGCAATATTCAAACGCGATGGCAGGGCTGATTCCACAAAACTTTATCGACGATATCCTCGACCGCGTGGATATTGTTGAAGTGATTGATCGCCGTGTCTCGCTAAAAAAAGCAGGCCGTAACTACTCGGCCTGCTGTCCGTTTCACGATGAAAAAACGCCCTCGTTTAGCGTCAACCCCGACAAACAATTTTTTTACTGCTTTGGTTGCGGTGCCGGTGGCAACAGTATCGGCTTTATCATGGATTACGACAACCTCGACTTTCCTGCTGCGGTTGAGGTTCTGGCCGGCATGCTGGGCCTAGAAGTGCCGCGCGAAGCCGGTAGTGGCCAGACACAGCAGCAATTGCAACAGCGTAAAAGTCAGTCGCAAAGCCTTTACGACATTCTGACCTGGACAGCCAGGCACTTTCAAAGCCAGCTACGCCAGCACCCCAATAAAAACCAGGCTATTGGCTACCTGAAAAACCGTGGCCTAAGCGGCGAGATTGCCCGTGACTTTGGCATTGGTTACGCACCGCCGGGCTGGGACAACCTGCTTAACGCGATTGAACACAACGACCAGCGTAAACAGGCCATAGCGCAACTGGAAGCCAGCGGTATGCTGGTAAAAAAAGAAAATGGCGACTACTACGACCGGTTTCGCGAACGCATTATTTTTCCTATTCGCGATAACCGCGGCCGCGTTATTGCCTTTGGCGGCAGGGTACTCAACGACGACAAGCCCAAATACCTAAACTCCCCAGAAACACCGGTATTTCATAAACAGCGTGAGCTCTACGGCTTATATGAAGCGCGCAAAGCCAACCGCCAGCTCGACTATCTGCTGCTGGTTGAAGGTTATATGGATGTCGTATCACTGGTGCAATACGGTATTAGCAATGCTGTAGCCACGCTGGGTACAGCCTCCAGTATTTTTCATTTAGAGAAAATCTTTCGCCATACCAGCAAGCTGGTGGTTTGCTTTGATGGTGATAGCGCTGGTATTAAAGCGGCTACACGATTACTGGAAACCGCGCTACCGGCCATGTCCGATGGCCGGGAAATTTGCTTTTTGTTTCTACCCGAAGGCGAAGACCCCGACACCTATGTGCGCGACAAAGGTAAACAAGCCTTTCTCCACCTGGTTGACCAGGCCAAACCGCTAGAATCCGTGCTATTTGAAACAGCCAGCGAAGGTATTAACCTCGAATCTGGCGCGGGCAAGGCTAAATTAAGCCAACGCGCACTGCCACTTATTCAAAAACTACCGGCAGGCGTATTTAAACAGCTGATTCTAAACCAGCTGGCTGACAAAACCGGGGCCGATATTAGTCTGCTACAGGCGCGCGAAGCGGAGTTGGCAGCGAGTCATAGCCCTTCGCAAGTCAGTGGACAGGCCAATGCGAATAGCACTGCCAGTGCCATTCACACCAGCAGCACTGGCACTCCAACGCCCCCTGTAATCAATGATTCGCGCAGCCCTCAAACCAAGCCGCCAAGTCATTCATCGCTGGGGCTGGAAAAAACACCGGTGGTCTGGGCTATTGCACTATTACTGCACTACCCGCAGTTTGTTCGCGATATTGATATACCGCCTGCCGTTGATGCAATAGATAGCGACGAGGCCAAACTGCTCAAGCAACTATTTGAGCATATTCGCGCCCAGCCTGGGCAAGTCACTACCAGCACATTACTCGGCTACTGGCATGGTACTCCTCAAGCAGTCGCGCTTAACCACTGCGCCAATCGCCACAAACCACCGGAGCAAGAGACCATTGCCGAGCAGGAATTTACTGATACGCTGGCTAAAATCGAAGAACAATTTGAAAGTCATAAAATGGCCCGATTTATTGCGGAACTTGAGCGCAAACCACTGTCAGAACTCAGCGATGAAGATCGAAAAACACTCAAATCAATTGGCAGCCAAAAAGATAGCCCTGGATAAGCGAGCCTATCTCGCCCGGCTCACAAGGGTTAGCACTGGCTGGGCTTACCTCAAAGTGGACAAAAATCGCGTTACAAACCACGACAAGACAACAAATTGAGTGAATTAACAAAAAAGTTGAGCTTTTTACCCGATTTTGGCGACTTTTGTTCCAATCAACGCCTAATATCATTACCTAGTGACACCATCATCCGTTATAATGGCGGGCTACATTTTGTTTGAAAGGTCTTATGCTCAAAATTTGGGCAAGCAAATTTGGGGATACAAAGTATCTGGATACGGATAGTTCGCAAGCATTGAAATGCGGGTACGTACTCACAATTGCAAGCACACACAATTCGGACAAAAACGATTGCAAGTATAAATAAACGACTGAAGACTAATCGACGTTATTTTTTCAGGAATGAACTACATGTCTGACGAGAAACAATCTCGCATAAAGGAATTAATCGCCAGGGGTAAAGAGCAGGGTTATTTAACCTACGCCGAGGTCAATGACCATCTCCCAGAAGATATTTCCGACCCCGATCAAGTTGAAGACATCATCCAGATGATCAACGACATGGGCATCAAGGTGTTTGAAACCGCCCCCGATGCCGATGAGCTGTTGCTTGCCGATAATGAATCCACCGATGATATTGCTGCCGCCGAAGCTGCAGCGGCGCTGGCTGCGGTTGAGACCGAAGCCGGCCGCACTACTGACCCGGTGCGCATGTACATGCGTGAAATGGGCACTGTTGAGCTGTTAACGCGCGAAGGCGAAATTGCCATTGCCAAGCGAATTGAAGAAGGTATTCGCGAAATGATGGCGGCGCTGGCCTGCTACCCCAATGCGGTTAACACCGTTTTAGTTGAATACGCGGCCACCGAAACCGAAGAGAAAAAGCTCTCGGACGTTTTGTTAGGCTATCTCGACCCAGCTGACTCGGTGCCATCGGCACAAGAAATTGCCGATGCGCAAGCTGCTAAAACCGCCAAGGCTGCGGCTGGCGAAACCGACGACGATGACGATGCGCCGGATACCGGCCCAGACCCTGAAGAAGCCAAAGAGCGTTTTGATGAAATTGCGGCGCAGCATGTCAAAGCCGAGCGTTCGATTAAGCGTTACGGTCGCGATGCGGCATCATCCATTAAGAATCTCGAAGAGCTGGGTGAAAAATTCAAGTATCTTAAGCTAACGCCACGCGTGCTCGACCCCATTATGAATGCACCACGCACCACCTTATACCAGGTGCGCGAGAAAGAGCGCGAAATCATGCGATTGTGCATCAAGCAGTCAAAAATGCCGCGCAAAGACTTTATTAAGGCGTTTATAGGCAAAGAAACTGATATCAAATGGATTGATAAAATCATTAAAGCCGAAAAGGTTGCCTATGCGGCCAAGTTATCGGTTGCCCGTGAAGACATTGTGCGCGCGCAAAATAAAATTAAGTCGATTGAAGAAGCCACTGGGCTTAGCATTACCGAGATTAAAGATATCAACCGTCGCATGTCGCTGGGCGAAGCCCGCGCTAGACGCGCGAAAAAAGAAATGGTTGAAGCCAACTTACGCCTAGTTATTTCGATTGCGAAAAAGTACACCAACCGCGGTTTACAGTTTTTGGATTTGATTCAGGAGGGCAACATTGGCCTGATGAAAGCGGTAGACAAGTTTGAGTATCGCCGTGGTTACAAGTTCTCGACCTATGCCACCTGGTGGATACGCCAAGCCATTACGCGTTCGATTGCCGACCAGGCGCGGACTATTCGTATACCGGTTCATATGATTGAGACCATTAACAAGCTCAACCGTATTTCGCGGCAGATGTTACAAGAAATTGGTCGCGAGCCCACACCAGAGGAATTGGGCGAGCGTATGGAAATGCCCGAAGACAAGGTTCGCAAAGTGCTGAAAATTGCCAAAGAGCCTATTTCAATGGAAACACCCATAGGTGATGATGAAGATTCACATCTGGGTGATTTTATTGAAGACGGTACGGTTGATTCGCCAATTGAATCGGCGACTGACCAGAGCTTGCGCGATGCCACTACTGATGTACTGGGTAGTTTAACGGCCAGGGAAGCCAAAGTATTGCGAATGCGTTTTGGTATTGAGATGAACACTGACCATACACTAGAAGAAGTGGGCAAGCAATTTGATGTGACGCGCGAGCGTATTCGCCAGATTGAAGCCAAGGCGTTGCGCAAATTACGTCATCCTTCGCGTTCGGATCATTTGCGCAGCTTTTTGGACGAATAAAATTTTCGTTTTCTTTTAAAAACGCGGCGTCTATAATCGCCGCGTTTTTATTTTTATAGTACAAATCCTTTCGAATCGTATAGGCGCAGGATTTCGGTTCGCAGGCTTAACTTGGAAAAGAAAGGCGTGCGACGAGCGATTGAGGAAGTGTACATCAAGTACATGACCGATTGAGTGAGGAGCAGCAACGAAGTCCAGCGAAGTAAAAGACAAGCACCTCTTCATACAAACAAAGGGGCCCGTAGCTCAGTTGGTTAGAGCATCCGACTCATAATCGGCAGGTCGAAGGTTCAAGTCCTTCCGGGCCCACCATTATTTTTCATAGACTTACACCACCCCGCTGCATTATCCGCAATCCAATTTTGAGAGCATATTTCGAGGAGTCGGGAAATCTGGGGAACCTGCTAACTAATCGCGATTCGATTAGCAAATCTCGCCAACCTTATTGCTAACGGGATATAAACTCACTGGTACTTATTGATTGCTGACAGAGTAGCTATCCAACACGATGGATTGAAGACCATACCTAAATGAGAAGTTTTTATATCCACGTGCTGCACTCGCGGGTTTTGGTGATCTATCGTCGACTCGTAAGCAACAATACCATCCGCTCGACTAATTATTGCCGTTATGGGGCAAGTGATAAATCTCTCAGTTCTCTTATCAACCTCTCGCTCGATCCAATCTAAGTCGAGTCCTTTTTTCGCTAGCTGCTTCCCCGCCGCAGTATATTTAGGCCCTCCACGGACAGGTGCGCCCAATGTAACCACACATCTAACAGCATCTGGGGCATCTCTTGCTACTTCTCGCGCTATGCAACCTCCAAGACTCCAGCCTATAACGACAACTGACTTGGAGGTCTCTGTATAAATCTTTTCGATTCTTTCAACCATTTGATCACAAAGATACGGTACACCCAGCTCACCATTGTTTTTCTTTGCTTTATCAAAATCCCAGCTAATATCTTGCTCGTCATAGTTTAAGTTAAACCCCGCATAATTTTTACCCAAGCCCCAGCCATAGCAATCGTATCCTGAATTAGCTAAAAACCTCTTAAATGGAGACATAACGCCATCACCACCACCGAATCCAGGAATCAAGACGACTGGTACGCGCTCTTCAGCAATGGCATCATTTGAGATACTTGATGCAACAAGATAAAAAGGCATTCGAATAGCGTCAAATACCGCTCTACTTTCTTTAAAATAATCCCGCCCTGAAGGCGGCTCTATCACTGGATGCAATCTTTTTTACTCATAAGTTAACTTTTCGAATAATCTACACTTCACGCTTGATATATCAAAGCAGATCTGTGACAACGCACAGTCAGTACCATTTCAGCGTATTAACTTGGCAGAACCAAAAGCCATAAATCGCACTATCACTTCACGCTCTAGGATGGCCCGCTTTATGTGTTTTTCGCGCAGTTTAGGTGCAAAAATTGCCGGTTTTATAAAAAGAACGTGCTTTAACGTGCTGTCTAGCCACAAGCCTAGTAGCTTTATAGCTATAGGCACAGATATTGCTCCCTTACCAATCGACAAAGCGGTAAACAATAAGCAATGGTTAAGAATGCCGATGAGAAAAGACTGGTTGAATTACACAAATGCAGATTTTTATGACGAGCTATTAACCCCCCAGGGCAATGCAAGAGCTGCGGCCCGAAATATAGTAAAAATGTTGAGGGGCTTAAGCAAACAGGATTTAGCACAACGACAATCCGCTGCTGAGCTCACGATTAAAGATATGGGTATCTCTTTTACGGTTTATAGTGAGAGTGGCAATATCGATCGCAGCTGGCCTTTCGATATTATTCCTCGCGTTATTTCGGCAAAAGAGTGGCGCGAAGTAACGCTTGGTCTTATGCAGCGTAGCCGGGCACTGAATTGTTTTATTGACGACGTTTACAATGCGCAACACATCTTTAAAGACGGTGTGATGCCGCGAGACGTTGTTCTCGGGTCACCCAACTTTAAGCCACAGTGCAAAGGCTTTTCCCCTCGATACGGAGTCTGGGCTCATATCTGTGGCTCCGACCTGATACGCGATGCCAATGGCAAAATCTATGTACTTGAAGACAACTTACGTGTACCGTCCGGCGTTTCCTACATGCTTGAAAACAGAGAAATCACCAAGCGTGTGCTGGGTGAGCTATTTCAGAGCAGTAATATTCTACCCGTTGACGATTACCCTTCACGACTTTATGAAACGTTAGCGGCACTTTCACCTCGGCGGGGCAAGAAACCTATTATCTGCGTATTGACGCCAGGTATTTACAATTCCGCCTATTTTGAGCATGCTTTTTTGGCGCAGACCATGGGGGCAGAGCTGGTTGAAGGCGGTGATCTCTCGACCTCTGAAGATGATATTGTTTACATGGATACGGTTGAAGGCCCCGTACGAGTCGATGTTGTTTATCGACGAATCGATGAAGATTTTCTCGACCCTGAGGTATTTCGTGAAGATTCGAGCTTGGGCGTGCCAGGCATTATCAGGGCTTGGAAATCAGGTAATGTAGCGATCGCCAATGCGCCAGGATCAGGCGTTGCGGACGACAAGGTTGTCTACGCCTATGTTCCAAAAATGATTGAATACTACCTCAAAGAAAAACCGCTGCTTCGCAGTGTAAAGACCTATCTATGCAACGACCCAGAAGACAGGGCCTATGTGTTGGAAAATATTGCAGACTTAGTGGTTAAGCCTGCTAACGAATCGGGTGGTTATGGCATTATGGTTGGCCCTCATAGCTCAAAATCAAAACATGCCGAGTTTGCTAAACACATCGAGAAAAATCCCAGAAATTATATTGCACAACCAACACTAGCTTTATCAACCGTTCCTACTCGAATAAACGACAGCATTGAGCCAAGACATATAGATTTGCGCCCATTCATCCTGCAGTCTAAAGAAGCTTGGGTAACCAATGGCGGCTTAACACGCGTAGCCATGACGGAGGGCTCGCTGGTTGTGAATTCGTCACAAGGCGGCGGCAGCAAAGACACCTGGATAGTGGAGGTGGAGTAATGACAATGCTTTCGCGCGTAGCCGAGCGCCTGTACTGGATGGCGCGTTATCTGGAGCGCAGCGAGGATACTGCGCGACTAACTAATGCGTTTAATCATCTCATAATGGATTTGCCAGTGAGCGCCGATATTGGCTGGGATCTGCTAATTAAAATATTTGACGCAGACGATCTATTCGACAGCAGGCCCAAGCGGCTATCTGAGCAAAACGTATTACGCTTTTTATTATCCGACCCAAATAACCCGAGTAGTATTGTCAGCAGTATTCGCAGTGCGCGAGAGAATGTGAGAACAACGCGAGATGCTTTGCCCTACGAAATGTGGGAGTATATGAATGAACTTCACCTTTTCGCTCAGGAACAGGCAGAAAAATCCATCGGCCGTCGCAATCGTTACAACTTTCTCGAACGCATCATGTCCCATAGTCAGCAGATTAACGGCTTATTACTAACGACTCTAAGTCGAGACCACGCTTATCAATTTATAAAGATGGGTTGTTTACTGGAGCGCGCTGATATGACTACACGTATTATCGATGTCGGAGCAGGTGCGATGATAAATCGTGACGACGAAAATAACGATCACCATTTGATGGCTGCTC
>CBFHXO010000081.1:5994-13629 GCA_965659815.1 Pseudomonadales bacterium | reverse complement strand
AAAACAAACACCGCCATCTCATCCAGCGCCAAACGCCTGCGATAGCACCGCCCTCCTTCTAAAACCTCATCCTTCAAAAACCACCGCCATTGCCCTGCCGGCAAATAAAACTCCACCTCACCCCCAGCCTGCACACAAGGCGCCACCAACAAATCATCCCCAAACATAAACTGCTCTTCAAACGCCCACGCCGCCCTGTCATCCGGATACGCCAACACCATCGCCCGCTGCACTGGCAAACCAGTTTCACTCGCAACCTGCATGGCTTTTTCAATATACGGCAACAAACGATAACGAAGCTTTAACGCCTCCATTGCCGCATCACTGGCCTCTTTCCCCATAGACTGATCACCAGGATTACCCTCATAAGAACTATCTTCATGGGATCTATCCTCATAAGACCAAGGCTCCCGCTGCCCAATACCATGCAAACGCATATGCGCCGAAAATACCGCCGCCTGATTCCAACGCACATACAACTCCGCATCGCGCGTATCACCATAAAAGCCACCGACATCCGTTGCATAAAACGGCGCACCCGTTAATCCCCAACTTAAACCACCGCGAATACTGCCAGCTAAACCAACCCAGTCAGCCTGCGGATCACCCCCCCACTGCGAAGGGTAACGCTGCGAATCCACCCACGAAGATCGACTAAACAAAAATGGCCCCGAGTGACAATACATCTGCGCCGCCTCATAAACACATCGGTTGTAAAGCAAGGTATAAACATTGTGTAACACCTCACCCTCATCACCGTTACAAGCGACCCTATCAGCTTCAATTTGCTCACCAAAATCAGCCTTGATCATATCAACGCCTAAATCAAATAACGCCTTATGCTCATAGCGCCAAAACGCATAAGCATCGGGATGAGTGAAATCAACAATGCCTGAATCCGGCAAGGCCGTAAGAACATCACCAAATGGACTGGTATCCCATTGGTATCGATACGCCTCGCCCGTACGCCTGTCTTTTAATAGACAACCCTTTTCTGCCATACGCTCAAACAAAGGGTTCTTTACCGAAACCAACGGATACTCCCAAACACAGACCTTAAAGTTCATTGCCTTTAATTCAGCAATGACAGCACCCGGATCTGTGTATCGCTTGGGATCCCACTCAAATGCAAAACGTGTTTCGGTATCCTGCCAGGCCCGGCCATCAATGGTGATCACATCACAGGGCATATTGTGGTCACGCACTGCCCTCGCCGTGGCAAGCAATTCATCAACATCGCGGTAATAAGCCTTGGAAAGAATAACACCCGCACTCCAAGCCGGCGGCACAGGTGGACGGCCCGTTAATGCCGTGTAGTGTTCAATAATCTCTGCGCCGTTATCACCTGCGAGCAAAAATATATCTGCCGAACTGTCTTCTACCAACAAACCATAAGCGCGCTGCGACCAGGAGGCATAGCCAACGCTGTGCGTAACTGGCGCAGGCGTATGCACAAATAAACCCCAACCCGAAGGACTCCAGGCAAAAGGCGAATTTTTATAGGATATCTCAGCATTAACACCCAGCGCATCGTGATTGTATGAGCGAATCAACTGACCCCGCTTGTCTAAGCGACCCCACTTTTCACCCAGCCCATAAACGGGCTCACTGGCATTTAACTCAAAACTGATTAACCAACCCTTATCAATTTGAGCCACCGGTGGCAGACGAAACTGGCGAACAAAATGTCCGTCGCTCGGCGATTTTTGTACCAGCTTATGGCCTTTGCGCAATTCAAACGATAGCGGCGAATAACTAAGCCTTAACGTAAATTCTCCAGCCTCGATCGTACCACTTCCTTCGCCCCCACTCAGTGATACATCCAACGCCGGATATTCGACCCATGCATTATCTACAAGCATGCCATAGGCATTTTCTACACCACCACCAAAGCGACATTCACCAAAACGCAAACGCACACCAAAAGTATGTACAGTAATGCTTAGCGCACCTTGCAAAGTAGGTACCACAATACACTGCGCCGAAACTTGCTCAACGTCCGCTATTACTTGAATCTGATCAATAGCATTCCAGTTGGGCTCAATCGGATTAAATGCGTCGATTTGAGGACTCTCCCATAGAATAAAATTATTATTTTTCTAGCGAGTCAATATACTCACGCAACTTTTCAGGCGCCTGATCACCAAATAGTATTTCGCAAGCTTCATATAAACCCTCAGCGTGAATGATTTTTTCGCGCGGTACAACCAACTCTATCTTGGAGCGACGCCGCAAAAAATCTTCGAGCTTGGTAATCATTTCACTTTCTGCTGTGTGCTTTAACTCACAACGCAGATACTCAGCATTTTCAATTAATAGCCGCGCATTGACCGGGTTATTACGAATATCTTCGAGCATATCGATGGCGTTACTGCCGTAACGACGCCACAAACGCTGCGATAAAGGTTCCGATGAAGAAGCATCAGTCATACCATCCAGATCCATGAGCTTGGCCTGATGAAAAAATTCGTCACGAATATTATCGTCAGGCTCGCCATACCAGACTTTGTCCGGGTAAGGCACGTCAATTCCCATATCAGCAACAATCTCGGCAACCTCATCGCCGACATTGAGACAGTCAGTTAACTTGCCACCAAAAATACTTAAGTGCCTATCGTCTTTGTTAATATCGATGGCATGTTTACGCGACAACTTCACCCAGTCAGCAACGCCATCACTACCTTCAACTGCCAACGGCCTAACGCCGCAGCGCTCGGCTATCACATCAGCCTGCGTCAACGGTCGGTCTAGATCAAGCAGGCTATTGACGTTATCAAGAATAAACTGGCGATCTTCTTCGGTTACGGTGGCATACGGTGTGTCAACTTGCGTATCTGTCGTACCAATACAGGTTTTAGGGCCCATGGGAATGACAAAAAACAAACGGCCATCACTGGCAAAAAAGGCAAGCACCTTATCACTATCACTTAAACGGTCGACAATTAAGTGAACACCCTTAGAGAATAAATGTCGGTGCGTCGTCATTTGCCCGGTGTGTGCATTGTGCGTATCAACGTGCGGACCACAGGCATTAATTAATACTTTTGACTGAATCGCCAGGGTTTTACCACTGATATTGTCTTTGGCCTCAGTAACCCAAACACCATCGCTTCGCGTGGCACCCTTAGACTCAACATAGTTTGCCGCAATACAATCGTAATTTAGCGCGGAGCGAATAAAATTGAATACAAAGCGTGCATCGTTATCGTGAAGATAGCAATCGGAATACTCAAAGCCACCGGCAGCGTCGCTAGTGTTAATACGCTCAACGCTGCTTTCAATTTGCCCGGGGCTTAGGTAATGCGGTCTTTGCGTAAAAAACCGCCCAATAAACCAGTACAACACCGTACCCAAAAACACCAAAAATGGCGGATACCGAAAACCTTTTTGAATAGTGGTTAAAAAACGAATCTCCTTAACCGTTGAGGGGTAGCTGCGCATCAGGTGGTTTCTGCTTTTACACAACTTGTTAACCAACAAGAATTCGTAGCTCTCTAAATACTTAACCCCACCCCAAGCCAGGTTCGATGAGTTTGAGCTGGTCTCACCGGCGAAATCGCCCTTGTCGATTAATGCAACCTTAACGCCCTTGGCCGCCAGTGACGCAGCCGCAACCGCGCCATTAATCCCGCCACCTAAAATCAGCACATCGTATACACCGCCTTCATCCAGCTTATTGATATTGTTTTCACGTAAATTCATGTGTATCTATAGTCAGTTATAGGCTAATTATTGGTCTGTAACGCTTGTTCGGCATGGGGATTAACACCTTTATCGATAAATGTAATTGCGTCGTTAATCGTAGAGAAAATAGACTCTTCACACATATAGTCATGCAGTTCAGAATTTTTAATTGCATCGCGCACCGGGCCAATAGGGTTGGTAATAATAAATTTAATATCCTGGTCCTTAAAATTTTCTATCATGAGTTGCAGCATAATAATGGCCGTACTATCGAGGCTGTTTACCGCCTCGGCATCAAAGACCACATAGCGTAACAAACCAGGTTCGCGCTGTCTTATCCAACGATAAACCTGCTCGACAAAATAGTCTTTGTTAGCAAAATAAAGCGGGGCATCAAAGCGAAAAATCAACACATCATCTCGCACAGCAGCATCACTAAACCGTGTGGTGTTGCGATATAAACCATCGTGTATTTCACCCAGCTCGGTCATATGCGGATTGGCGGTGTTGTAAATCACCATAATAATTGAGAACACGACGCCAATTATTAACCCCTGTTGCACCCCCAGCACCAGCGTCAGCACAAAAGTGGTCATTAGAATCGCAAACTCGCGGCGGTTTTGATGATACAACTGCTGCAGTAACGCGTACTTAAACAACCCGGCAACCGACACAATAATAATCGCCGACAGCAATGCCTTGGGTAATGGAAACTGTTCAAAAAACGGTGTGAGATACAGCACGGTAATCATAATAAAAATCGATGAAACGACCGCCGACACCTGGGTCAATGAGCCAGCCTCGCGAAATGCCGCGCTACGTGAAAAGCTGGCCGAAACCGGAAACGCCTTTAAAAACGCACCCACCAAATTGGCAAGCCCTACGGCAACCAGCTCCTGGTTAGGTCTGGCATTAATTTTGTCAGTGGGTTTTTCTTGCGATTTACAAATAGACATGGTGCCCACATAACCCATGAGTGAAACCGTTAGCGCCACTGGCAGCAAGCGGGCATATTCGCTTAGCGCTAAACCGGGCACGCTAAACGATGGCAAACCCTGCGGCACAAAATCAATAACGTCGACGCCATAACTGCGGGCATCCCACTGGCCCGAAGCCAACATACCCAACACCATAAGTAGTAGTGCACAAGGCAAGGCGGGAAATAATCGCTTGGGGTAAATCATAAATAGCAAACCCACCACACCGATTGCGACAGTAACCCAGTTCCAGCTGCCCAACTGTTGCAGCAATTGATATAGCAACTCAAACACATTGCCACCATCCACATGCACGCCCAGCATATTCTCCAGCTGGCTGGCCATAATTATCAGCGCCGCGGCCGAGGTGTAGCCCACAATGACCGGATGCGATAAAAAGTTGGCAATAAATCCAAAGCGAATAAAACCCAATAAACTCTGTATGACGCCAACCATCAAGGTCAATGCGATCGCTAATTCCAGATATTCATCAGAACCTGGCTCTGCCAATACGCTTAAACCTGTCAGTATCAGTATCGAGTCCAGCGCTACTGGCCCCATAGATATTTTGTTAGATGTGCCAAGCAAGGCGTAAATAATCGGCGGGAAAATACAAGCGTACAGGCCATACTCCGGCGGCAAACCCGCCACTACCGCATAGGCCATACCCTGCGGAATAAGCATAAACGCAACCGTAATACCGGCCAGCAGGTCGCTTTTAAACATATCCCGGCGATAGTCTTGTAGCCAGGCCAGGCCAGGAAACAGTGTTTTTATCATGGATTTGTCCGGCCCCAGGCCGCGGTTTGTTTACCCTGCATCAGCCATCAACCCAGCGCCAAAACGCGCATAACAGCGACTGCCAGGCATGCAAATGCCCAGTAATAAAAGATTGACGAAACATATGTCTTATATAAGATGCATATTAATCTACAATAGTCAATCTTTTGTGAGGCAAAAATGCCAGCTAACACTCAACCGGGAATCGGCCTGGGCTTATGGAAGATCCCCAATGCTGAATGCGCCGATGTCGTTTATAACGCAATTAAAGTCGGATATCGACATCTGGATAGCGCTTGTGATTACGGCAATGAAGTTGCGGTAGGTCAGGGTATTGCTCGGGCAATTGCCGATGGCCTATGTACCCGCGACGAACTGTATATTGCTTCCAAGCTTTGGAATACCTACCACGGCAAAGAGCACGTGAAACCGGCACTGGAGAAAACCTTAAGCGACCTGAGGCTTGACTACCTGGATTCGTATTTAATCCACTTTCCTATCGCCCAGATGTTTGTGCCATTTGAAACCCGCTATCCACCCGAGTGGTTTTATAACCCCGATGCCGATCAACCAAAAATGGAGCCAGCACCGGTACCGCTATCGGAAACCTGGCAGGCTATGGAATCTCTGGTGCAGCAAGGCCTGGTTAAAACCATTGGTGTTTGCAACTATAACTCAGGGCTACTTAATGACTTAATGGCCTACTCCACCATTAAGCCGGCCGATTTACAAATTGAATCACACCCCTACCTAACCCAGGAAAAATTAATTCGCCAGGCGCAGAATTACGACATTCGCGTGACCGCATTTTCGCCATTGGGCGCCGCTTCTTATCTCGAGCTGGGTATGGCCGATGAAACCGAGTCGCTATTAACCCAACCTATCATTAATGCCATTGCTATTAAACACGGCAAAACGCCTGCCCAGGTAGTACTACGCTGGGGCATTCAACGTAATTGCAATGTCATTACCAAAAGCACCAAGGTCGAAAGACTCGAAGAAAACTTAGCGATTTTTGACTTTTCGCTAACCGAACAGGATATGGACGCCATCACGGCACTTAACCAAAATCGCCGCTTTAATGACCCCGGCGACTTTTGCGAGGCAGCCTTTAATACGTTCTACCCTATTTACGATTAGGAGCCAATGGAATGCCATATACAAGCAAAATGCTCAACGATCTGGAATACAGCACCGAAAACTTTCCCAGCGTGATTGTTAACGACAGCTCAGTACAAACCTTGTCGCAAGCCGAGCAATGAATAAATAATAACCTGGCGCTATTACAAAAAGAACTGAATGCCTCTGGTGCAATACTGTTTCGTGGCTTTCCTGTTACCGATGCCAATAGTTACGATCGTTTTTTTTCGGCCTTTGGTTACAACAACTTTACCTACCAGGAATCGCTATCCAATGCGGTGCGCATCAACCATACCGAGCGCGTTTTTACTGCCAATGAAGCGCCCAAAGATGTAGAAATTCATATACACAATGAAATGGCGCAAACGCCTTTTTACCCCAATATTATTTCGCTGTTTTGCGAAACCGCCGCCGAGCACGGTGGCGAAACCGTGATTTGCCGCTCCGATTCTATTTACGATCAACTAATTGCTGTTGAACCCGAGCTAACCGCCAAGCTCGAAGCTGTGGGGGTAAAGTACACGACATTAATGCCGCTAGATAACGACCCGGAAACCGGCCAGGGCCGCAGTTGGAAAGGTACATTGAGCGTCGACAGCGTCGAAGCCGCTGAAGCCAAACTGCGCAGCCTTGGTTATAGCTGGAGCTGGAACGACGACGACTCACTGCGCGCCCAAACGGCAGCGCTACCTGCCATTAGAACATTGGACGGTGGCCGCAAAATCTTTTTTAACCAAATTATTGCCGCCTACTCGGGCTGGAAAGGAGTCAAAGAGGACCCAGCCAGCGCGCTGTGTTTTGGAGACGATTCTGAATTAAGCAAAGCTTATCTCGATACCATTGTCGATATCGCCAAACAGCTCTCATATAACCTGCCCTGGCAAGACGGCGACGTTGCCGTTGTCGATAATCATTTGGCCATGCACGGCCGATTGCCTTTCGCTGGCAAGCGCAAACGCAAAGTCCTGGTGGTACTTGGCCGCTAGGCTGCTTGACTAAATACCATTACTGGCCACCACCAAAAAGCGCGATGTGTGCGAAAAAGCCATTGCGT
>CBFHXO010000081.1:0-5984 GCA_965659815.1 Pseudomonadales bacterium | reverse complement strand
TGTTTATGCTGAACAACGCCGATTTGGTCAACTATTTACAAGCGGTTCGCTTTCGGTCGAAAAATTTTCTATGCTCAGAATCCAGCCTCAATACCTGCATCACACAACACTCGGAACTTAACACGAAAATACACTGTGATTTAACGCGCTAATCTATAGGGAGAATCATCATGAAAATTACTCACCAAGCAAAAAACACTCCGATTGCCGCTTCCAAGCCATTATCGCAAACAGCACTTCGCTCAGCGATTCTTTGCGTTACCGCGCTCACGTTGCCAAATCTGTTAGCGGCCGAAACATTATCGCTTGAAGAGATTATTGTCACGGCGCAGAAACGCGCAGAGAGTCTCCAGGATGTACCCATTTCGGCAAGCGTACTGGGCGGAGAAAAACTGAACGACACAGGCATTGCCGACCTTCAGGAGCTGTCGTCTTTTGTACCGAACTTCACAATCAACCAAACCGGCATCAGCACCACCATTAGCATACGTGGTATTAGCTCGGGCATTAATCAAGGTTTTGAGCAATCGGTAGGTACCTATGTCGACGGTGTTTACTACGGTCGCGCCCAGCAGGCGCGGGCGCCGATGTTCGATTTAGAGCGCGTTGAAGTATTGCGTGGCCCACAAGGAATTTTATTTGGTAAAAACAGTATTGCCGGTGCAGTTAATATTACTACCGCCAAACCCTCTGATGAATTTGAAGGCTCAGTCACCGCATTGTACGAACCCAACCACGGTGAGCGCGACGCGCGGGTTGTGGTTTCATCTCCGTTAACCGATACACTGGGTGGACGCCTGGCAATAATGCACCGCACCTTTGATGGCTATTACACCAATAGTTTATAGGGCCAGGACGAACCCGATAAAGAAGAATACGTAGTTCGCGGCACCTTAGACTGGGAGGTCACAGAAGACCTGAACGCAACGCTAAAATTAGAGCGAAGCAGCTTTGACGTTAACGGGCGCAATATCGAAGTGATTAACGACACCGCAGCCGAAACCGGTTTTGGCTTTTCTACCATTTACCCGGCAATTACCGGTGGTGCAACACTCGAGTCAAGCCAGGACTTCATTCGTCAGGCCAACGGCGATACCAGTAAAAATGAATCAGATAATGTGACATTAAAACTGGAATACTTTTTAGGCAAGAGCACATTAACTTCGGTGACTGGTTACAGCGCCTACGAATATGACGAGCTTTGTGATTGCGACTACACCGGCGCTAATACCTTTACCCTGGGTTTAGATGAAGAGTACGACCAGTTCAGCCAGGAGATTCGCATTGCATCACCGACCGGCAACACCTTTGAATATATCGCCGGTGTGTTTTACCAAACCAGCGACCTGGAATTTAGCGATAACTTTAAAGTACCCGCTACCAGTGCATTAACCGGCCTTGGCGCTGTGCTGGCAGGTTATGACAACGTCAGGAATTTCGATCAAGACTCAGACCTGTGGGCGGTGTTCGCCCAAGGTACCTGGAATGTATCGGACACACTGCGGGTAACACTTGGCGGCCGCTTTACCGATGAAAGTAAATCTGCCAGCCGAAGCCTTGTTACTACAACGACATCACCCAACCCGATAGTCACTGGCACAACCACGGCATTGGATTTAGCAGAGAATGTATTGCGTGCTGAGCCACATCAGGTTAGTGGCGACCGCGACGAAACGGCGTTTACACCACTGGCTAACGTACAGTTCGACCTGAATGCCGATGTAATGCTTTACGCGACGTTCACCACCGGCTTTAAATCCGGTGGTTTTGATGTTCGCTCCAATGCATCACCAGACCCCAGCGTAGGGGTACCGGCGGCGGTTACCACTGCGCTGACTCAACCTCCCAGCCCAGTCGGTGTATTTGAATTTGAAGAAGAGGAAGCCACCAGTTATGAGCTGGGCGCAAAAATGACGATACTCGATGGTGCCGGTGAATTAAACATTGCTGCCTACCGTACCGACTACGAAGACTTGCAGGTCAGTATTTTTGATGGCGGCCTGGGCTTTAATGTTGGCAACGCCGCCGAAGCGAAAGTACAAGGTGTTGAACTGGACAGTCGCTGGCGTGCAAGCGAATCATTAACGCTGGCCGCTGCCGTCTCCTATCTCGATTTCGAGTTTGAAGACTACGATAACGGCGAGTGTTATTTCCGTCAGGAAACACTTGACCCCGCCTCGGTTACCAATGCAGCACTGAGCACCTGCAGCTTTGAAGGCGAACGCCAGGTTTATACACCACGCTGGACTGGCAGCATAAACGCCGACTACGTCACGGCGCTGAATGATAGCCATGAGTTCCGGGCCAATCTTAATCTCAACTACTACGACGACTACCTGGTGTCGCCATCATTGGACCCACGTATCGAACAAGATGCCTACACAAAAGTAGGTGCGCGCCTGGCCATTGCAGCAACCAATGGCGATTGGGAAATCGCGCTGATTGGTAAAAACCTTGGTAATGAAAGCATTGTGACCTATGCTGCTGAACTGCCTGCCTCAGGCACGCTGGTTGCCGGTGCCACCGGTGGCCAGGAAGGCCTGGCCTACTACGGCTTTTTCGACCGACCACGCAGTGTAGCGATTCAGGGTACGGTAAATTTCTAATATCCGGCGTATTTCTAACCGTTAATTACGCTAATATTAGCTACACAAAAAAAAAGCCCGCATATCGCTATGCGGGCTTTTTTATTTCAACAGGATTATTTCTGGATTTGACTATCGAGCATTTTTTTCACCGTATCGGTGTACGGCGGTAATGTACCCGCCAACTTGGCCAAATCGATTTTACCCTGCCTAAACACACCGCGCGCATGACTAAAAGTTTTAAACCCTTCAATACCATGGTAGTGACCAATACCACTTTGACCCACACCACCAAACGGTAAGTCATAGGCGCTTACATGCATGGTAACATTATTAATCGTCACACCGCCCGACAAGGTTTGATTTAACACTCTATCCTGTTTGGCTTTATCGTTACTGAAATAGTAAAACGCCAACGGCGAGGGCCTTGCATTGATATAGTCTATGCAATCCTGCTCACTGTTATAGGTTTTAACCACCATAACAGGGCCAAAAATTTCATCCTGCATACAGCGCAATTCATCAGCGGGGTTAACAATAATATGAATCGGGATGCGACGATCGCCTTCGGTTAAAGGCTCACTACCCATTGCCTCAACGCGCACACCTGCGGCTTTGGCTTCATCAATATAACCGCTAATACGCGCATAGTGTCGGTCATTAACCACGGCGGTATAGTCGGGGTTGCCAATGACTGTTGGGAATTGCGCTACAAAGTTTTCCCGGCAGGTGTTAATAAAAGCCTCCAGCCCTGCTTCAGGCACAAAAACGTAGTCGGGTGAAATACACACCTGGCCTGCATTCATACCCTTACCGCTGATGATACGTTCGGCGGCCAGCTCAATCGGATAGTCTTTATCAATAATAATGGGCGACTTGCCGCCCAGCTCCAGCGTAACCGGCGTTAAATTTTTCGCTGCCGCCTCCATAACCTTTTGGCCAATACTGGTGGCACCGGTAAACAGCAAATGATCAAACGGTACTGAACAAAATGCCGCACCCACTTCGGCACCACCGGTAATTACATAAACCTCATCGGGGCTAAAATATTTTTCTATCAGCGTTCTAATTAACTCGGCTGTTTTGGGGTTAAACTCCGAAGGCTTAATCATAGCGCGGTTACCGGCCGCCAGCGCATTACACAGTGGATTGAACACCATAGCCACCGGGAAGTTCCATGGCGACATAATGCCGATAACGCCTTTAGGCTGATAGCGAATTTCGGTACGCGAACCCATTAAGCCCATCGGAAACGGGGCCGGCCGCTTCTCAACCTTCATCCACTTTTCAATATTTTTCATCGCATGTTTGTAGTGAGCGAGGCCCTGCATCACTTCCGACATTTGCGACAAGTTAGGTGAACGCCCGCCGAAGTCTTCATCCAGTGCTTGAGCCAGCGCCTCGCGATTATCTACCAGTAAATCAATACAGCGCTGCAGGCGATCTTTGCGCATGGCGGCATCGGGAATACCGTCAGCCAATTGCTTTTGCTTCATCTGGCTAAATTGCATTTGCAACTGCGCGGCAATATCGGGGCTATTCATAGCGATAAAGTCTCCAAATCGGTAGGTCAGCTAAGGGGTTGATCGTGAAGTGAAAGACAGGTTTCGAAACGACCATAAACCGCATGCTAACCCGATTTGAGTCAACATAGGTTTAAGGAAATTTAACGCGTTTGGCCACACATGACATTAAGTGCTGGTCTTAATGCGTTGGGCGAGGCTGGCATTGGCACCCGGCCCTACAACGACTTCAATGCAAGCGGAGGGAATACGCTTGCCCTGGGAATCTAACACCCGTACTTTGGGAATCGCTTTACCGGTGCGTTTATCTTTAATAACCAATGGCTCATTACCGGCACCAAGAATCCACTTATCCGACCACTGGCGCAACGAAGTCATCACAGTATACAAATCCTTGCCCTGGGCAGTTAACTGATATTCATACTGGCTGCCACGCTGATTAACCTCAACCTTTTCAAGCACATTATGATCAACCAGATGCTGCAAGCGCTTGCTCAGCACATTTTTGGCAATACCCAGGTTTTGCTCAAAATCGCTAAAGCGCCGAATACCCAAAAACGCATCGCGGATAATTAAAAATGTCCAGCCGTCGCCAATCACGTCAAGGGCTTGGGCGATAGCACAGTTCATAGTGTCAAAGCGGGTTCGAAACATGCGGCCAGCATAGCATCTATAGTTGCCTAAAGAAACTATAGATGCTAGATTGATTTTCCAACATACACCCCACCGCCACTATCGACTTAAAAAAGGTGAGCCCTATGAGCGACTCCACCGCGCACCAAGCGCAATCACAGTGGCATCAAAGCGCCTGTATTCTGTGCGAAAACAACTGCGGCATAGAAGTTCAGTTAGACGATAAACAAAAACATATCGTCAGGATTCGCGGCGACGAAGCCCACCCGGCATCCAAGGGCTATTTATGCCAAAAGGCTTCGCGGCTCGACTACTATCAAAATGGCAAAGACCGTATTACCTCGCCACTACGCAAGCGCGCTGATGGCAGCTTTGAGGAGATCGATTGGGACACCGCCATTCGCGAAGTGGCCGAGCGCCTGAGTCATTTGCGCGACACCTATGGCGGCAAATCGATTTTCTATTATGGTGGTGGTGGTCAGGGCAATCACTTACCCGGTGCTTACTCTGGTGCAACGCGACGGGCACTAGGCAGCAGCTACCGCTCTAATGCGCTGGCGCAGGAAAAAACCGGTGAGTTCTGGGTTAACGGGCAAATGTTGGGCACCATGGTACGCGGTGATTTTGAACGCTGTGATGTCGCGGTGTTTATTGGTAAAAATCCCTGGCAGTCGCACGGTATTCCCCGCGCGCGCGCACTACTACGCGAAATCCATAAAGACCCGAATAAAAAAATTATTGTGATCGACCCGGTGCGAACCGAAACCGCCGATCTTGCCGACTTGCATTTACAGGTTAAACCCGGCACTGATGCCTGGTTGCTCAATGCCATGGTTGCCATATTAATTGAAGAGCAATTAATTGATCGAGACTTTATCGAACAGCACTGCGATCAATTCGATGCCGTACTGGAGCAACTGAAGGCCGTTGATATTGCCAGTTTTTGTAAGACCTGTGGCGTTGACGAGAAGCTGGTTCGCGAAGCGGCACGCTGCATTGCCAATGCCAACAGCACCGCAGTATTTGAAGACCTGGGTGTGCAAATGAATCGTCATAGCACATTGGTCAGTTATCTTGAAAAGCTGGTCTGGATACTCACTGGCAATTTCGCCAAACCCGGTGCGCAGTACAGCCCCTCATATATTCAAAATATCGCAGGCTCCGGACGCAGTAATCGCAAGTCACCGGTGGCCGGCGCCAATATAATTAGCGGCCTGGTGCCCTGCAATGTGATTGCCGAAGA
>CBFHXO010000080.1:13548-13827 GCA_965659815.1 Pseudomonadales bacterium | reverse complement strand
CACTAGCAAATCGCCCTTGCGTGGCTGATAGGTATACTTAAAATATTCAAAGCGCAGCGCACCTCCTTCATAATCATCGTTGAGATAAAGCAAGAGACTGTAATCCCTATCCAAAACCTTCTTCCAGCTTCCCTCAGCCGGGTCAAAAAGCTCAGAATCTGAATGCGGACGGTAATAGCCACCTGGCTCATAGCGCATAACATCAGGCGGGGTGTAGCTTCGGATTTTTTTCTTTACTTTGGGGGCAACGACCCCATTAAAGATTTTTTTTACCCATTT
>CBFHXO010000080.1:0-13538 GCA_965659815.1 Pseudomonadales bacterium | reverse complement strand
GTCCACACGAGAGGTAACCCGATCTTTCGACACCTGAACTGATAAGCCGTCGCCCTCTTCCTCGTCACCAATTATCGCTAAATTCTGGTCATGCGATTGTGTTGAAATATACGCAACGGTACGGTCACACAGCTCAGCAGACAAAAAATTTCGTTTTAAAATCACCCCAAAAGGTGGTTTTCTATCTCCTGATTCATAACCACAACAGTGCTTAAAGGCTTTGCCACTACCACACAAACATGGCTTATCACCATTGGGCCGAAAAGACTCTATAGGATCAATCATAGACCGCAGAATTACCCTCAATTTCGATCAGACGCATCTTATTCATACTAGTGTATGGCACAATTTTAGTTTTATACTGCTCAGCAACTGGTCGCTGAACGCTCAAAAACCGTCTAGTTTAGTTCGATAATTTGAGCATCCCTAGATAGCTATTATACTGGATGAAGGCCACTCACGCCGATTAAAAGCGGTAGCTTTAAGGCCGATTACGGACATTCAGTTCAATGACTTCCTGACATCAGTTTTACCGCATACCGCTGTTGTGAATTGCTACTATACTGCCAATGTACAACAACGCTTATACTTAGTTTTCAAAGCCTTATCAGCGCGCACCAATCGAATAAAAAGGTCAGCCAGCATGAAAAAGCCATATAGCTTCAAACAACTACCTAAAACGCTTTACGGATTAATCTTATTAGCAGGTATGGTCACCAGCTCAACAGCGAATGACAAATTAGCGCTCGAAGGTATCCATCTCAATAACGCAGAGACAAAAAAAGACAGAGTATCGGTTGATGGCTTTAGTTTATTAAACACCGATGGCACACCGATAGTAGGCAAAAGTACAGGCGATTTAGTGCTTTTTATGTACGACCCTAGTGGAACAACGCGAAGGAAAAAATCGTTTCTTTTAGATCTTAGTTTACAAGACAAACACAGCGATATAAACGACCTTACCTTTAAAAATATTCTGGCAGCTCAAGGCCAGCTAACCATCGAAAACGAAGACCTTACAGACTTTATTCAGTCCAGCAAAGATGTAACACAGCTTCTTTGGCAAATATTTGTTATCAACAACCAATTCGTTCGTGGAGACAAGTTTGGCGATATAGACCTCGTTAACTTTGGTCTTGCTACAACAGAGCTGCAAAAACGAAAAGGCTCTTTAACCAACCAACAATTGCATCAATCTAAGGCCCATAGAACAGAACTCATTCTAGAAAATATCGATTATGGCCTGGAAAGTAATGGTAGTCTCATCACTTACACAGGAGAGTCAGCATCTTATAACGAGCAGCTCCATAAGTACCTAGCTGACGGATCCCAAACTGTAGGGCGGATAGGTCAAATTTTACGCTTCGGCGCTCACAGGTTAGAATTATCGGAGATTGACGAAAAAAACAGTAGAAGGTTTGGAACGACTTATCAGTATATAGGGGATTTTGCGCTCAAATATAACAAGTCCAACACTTCCTGGCGACTGATTTTCACAAGCAAGCGATAGGCCTAGAGATTTAAACAAAAAAAAGCTGGCCTACGGCCAGCTTTTTTTGGTGGTCCAAAAACCATCCGATGATTGAGTGCTTAGTTAGCTAAGTCACCCGCTAACGCACCACTTCTTAAACGTCCGGCAGCACACTCATTACTGAGGCTATAGTTACCGGCCGAAGCATGCATTGGTGGGTTGTTTGCTGCAGCTACTGCACCAGTGTTACCAAATGGTTGAGCAGTTTCTGCACCAGTTAAAGAACCACCATGAACATCAGCAAACATTGCATAGTTACCTGCAATGAAGTTTGCCAAGTCAGGTGCTTCGCCATCGAGCTTAACAAAACGATAGGCTGCGTTTTGCGAGTCAGCAGTTGCGAAGCCGATAGCACCCGCTCCCGCGCCTTCCGCACCAGTCAGACAACCGACGGTGTTCGCTTGTGGCAGTGATAAAAGACCGGCAACACCGTTGAACTGCGCATCAGGGTTAGCATTTGTACAACCGATCCCGACATGACGAGCGCCCACGCGGGTGGCTTCGTCGCCAGCAATCGTGCCACACACCGCCGCAGAAGCAACTGGGCCTGTACCAAACGCTGATACACCGTAGTTATTCCACTCCTGACCAAAACCACCTTGTAAGATTGAAGCAAGCTCCACTGTGCTGATTGATGGCATACAGGTTTTGGAGTCATTACCAACGCAAGCAGGATCCAACTGCAGCGCTTGCAGCGTATCACGAAGAAGTGGGTTAGCAACAATACCTACAGGCAACGCACCAAGATAAGTGCCGCCACCAGTTTCATTTAATGATGAGCCAGATGTGGCCTGAGCAGCCACATTGCTACCAATGACTAGCGCAGCAGTGGCTATTAATAATTTCTTCATATTCATTTTAGTAACCTCATATTTGTAAATGATAATATTTTTATTTTTAAAACGTGTTCAGGCCGCAGAGTCAATCCGACCTGAACACTACTGCAATCTAACCTTATGACTTACGACGTCGTACGACGCTCAAACCTGCTAAGGCAGAACCAAACAACCATGCTGCGGCTGGAACTGGGACAGCGTTCACTTTGATGTCACCGCTAGCTGACAGTGAAGCAGAAAGCGTGCCCTGTGCACCAACAGCGGTTACTACGTTAGCGTCAGCTAATGTTGCGCCATCAGCAGGGTTTGCCTGGCTATCGAACAAATCTGATGTAGCGTCTAAGGCAATCATACTACTGCCAAAACCAAGACCGTTACGCTCAGAGCTAGCCGCCTCAGGATCAGTACCTGCAACTGAGAATGACGTTGAACCGCCTGAAGCAGCTTGTACCTGCGCTAACCACGCATTCAACGTATCCTGCTGCTGACCGTTTGTTGTGCCGTCAGTGCCAACTGAAGCGCCATCTGTAGAAGTGCTAACAATACCGCTGTTTAGAAGCGACTGACCGGGGGCAGGTGGACCACCCACAGGAGTCGTATCGTTAACTGTTTGAACAACACTCCAAGAAACGCTTGTTTGCGAACCTAACCATGAGGCAAGGCCAGCATCGGTTCCGATAAATGCTCCATTGGTACCAAAGTCTTGAGCACCAAGGTCAACAAAATAGGTATCGTTGTCAGCAGAGTCCCATGCGTAGAGCACTGCATTGCCTTCTTCAAAGGCCGCGTTTGCTGTCGATGCAACGGCGACGGCAGCAGCTAAAACGCCTAATTTTTTCTTGATCATCATTGTTAACTCCAAATTTTTTTCTAAAAAAATATAATTATTAATAGACGAACCAGTGGTTCGCTTTTGATCAGCTTATTTAACTATTTAATTAAACTTTCAAACTTTTGGCTTTTCTTAATGTTATCTTTTTTATTTCTCGCCGCCAGGCCGCGAGACCTAGGACATGGACTGATATTACACACATCAGAAGTTCAGCGCAACAACTTTTGCGGTTTTTTTAACCACAGCAATGTAGCTATGAAAACCTGTAAAACAAAATGTTTTGGGGATGCTTTTAATAATAAAAAACATACACTTAACCATACAATTGCGACCAACAAAAAAGATCAGCCACGCTAACATAAACAGTCATTTACCCCAAAGGCCGAACATCTGACCAACTGCACACCAGCGCGATACATCTAACACTTTAGCCACCTAACAATCCAGATAAGGTGCGGGGCAAAGCTCGGGATAGCAGCATTAACCCCTTAGCATGCGCCCCACCTGGCAACGCAGGATTAATACTCGACACTGCCAACGGCACACCTACTCTTGCCAATCCAGGCTGCTAGAGCTGTTACGACACAGCACTTGAAACGCCGTTGTCATGGCAAACACTATAAATAACATATATTTCATTTAGGTGAAAGCGGCGAAGATTAGCAAGAAAGAATTAGAGTCGGACCATTACGCAGATTCACTACTGGCGCTGCTAGAGATCAACCCCCTTACACGGCGCAATATACGTTAACAGGCAGTGATAAAACTATCCGAGCGCAGGTTAACCTGTTTTTTACTACCACCGGCTGAGCTTTGCTGCCCCTTGGCCCCTGGAGAAGCCCAGCAAGGCTCAGCCGACGTTAGTAAACTCTTTAAACCGTTTTTATTACTGCTGCCTTTCGCGTGGTTTTTATCGTTAATCAGCAAATAAAACAGCTTCGCGCTTTTTATACTGTTGCTGGCGGAGATGAGAATAAAGACTTCGCCCGTGAAGGGCGCCTGGTATAAGCCCTTACTCCCATATCCACCAGCACCAGCAACAACAACCTTTAAAGTGGTTCAAAAGCAACGCTTGCCAGTCGCAACAGCAAAGCGTTGTATGCAATCCCTGATGTGCAACCGCTTATACGCGAATAAACACATTAAAAATCTTTTTACTATCACCAGCTGAGCTTTGCTGCCCCTTGGCCCCTGGAGAAGCCCAGCAAGGCTCAACTGGCGTTAGTAAACCTGGTAATCGACTCTCCCACTTTCTTATCAATTAACGGAATCCCGTAATTGGGCAGAGCGATAACACCTCATCCTTTAATGGCCGTAACTCATCAAGCTGTAACCCTGTGAGTTTCAACTATTCAAGCTTTAACTATCCGAGCCTTTACGCTACGCGAGTAGCTGACCCTGACTCGGTGTCGACCAAATAAAACAAGGCTTAAAATCATATATCGAAACCCCCCTCCGCTCCGCAGAGCCTACGCGATGAACCCTTATCGCGTGATCAGTACCTCGCTGCGGTCATTGCTAACAACGATGCAAATAATCACTGCATGTTTCGCTAAATCTTTTCTTGTTAAATCCGTTCCGGCTTTCAATGAGGTGCCATTGTAGGCATTTAAAACTCACTGTCAATATTTTTTTTAAAAAATCCAGATTTCTATTTTATCATATTTTATGCACGCATAGCAAGAAATAGGCGGACATATTTTTATATGCACCTGATTTAACTCGCAATATTTTCATATCTGCGAAAAGTATTAGCTCACTTTTCAACTAATACAACATCAAAACTTCAGCTTACATATTAAAATGCTTAATTAATGCACATTTATATTGTATCATGCGTTGTCAACCTTTTGCAGCTACAAAGTAGCGCGAGTGATTGCTTTGTTGTAACAGCAAACTCGACAATTAAGCTGCAAGCCTAAGCAGTTGAAAAACTGATGTTTTTTATTTTTTTAGTCTTGTCGTTTCTCGATAAATACCTCTCATAGCTGTTAACTAAAAAGTTTAACGTTGAATAGTTAAGCCACAGGCTAAGACCCATATGGATCCGGGACCGCGCCATATGAAGACAATGCCCCTAGGCATTTGTGAAAAGCCGTAAAACAGCTGTATGTCAGGAGGTAAACGCAGATGAGGCAGCTCCTAGCTCATCCGAGCCAAAGAGTGCGGTGGAATAGGTCTACCAGGACAACCCACAGAATGCTCCCGCCTGAAGCGGGTAACTAAAAGAAACTTTTGTTCGCTAAAATATTCCTCTTAAAATTCAATTTCGCCTATTAAGGCGTCAGCACAAGCTTTAAACCAGGTGGTTAATCAAAGTATTTTCGCCTACCCTGATACAGCCAGCAAGACACTATAAAACAGGGCATCTATCAACTGTTACCTCACTTAGCGGCAAAACCAAAACTAAACTAGCATGGCGTTTATCAATCAGTTGAAGCTAAATTTGTTGCGCATGTCGTAACATTGCTATGTTTACGTAACATTGCTGTATGTTGCGGCCATGTGTTGCGGTTGGTATTTTTTCCGGGCAGGTGCATGTGTTCCTCGGCAACTATGGACAGTTTTCCGGCTAAACACAGGGCAAGACCTACCAGGAAGACCCCGCTAACGCTTAATATACTAATAAAATTAGGCGCTTATACTTATCTATCACTAATATCCGCTACTGGGTTGACGGCCCGTAGCAATCAGCTTGACACACGATCAAAGCTGACCGATATTTAATGTCCATTATTTACACATCCATTCCATGCTTGCAAGGGTTGAAACCATGCAATTTTCAGTTTTTTACGGTTCTTACTCCACGCCACAGCCTACAAAAGCGGTATTTGCATGGCAAATAAACACATAACTATGATTAATCGCGTATCGTCTGTAGAGAAAATCGCAATATGCAAACTCTCAGCGCGGTAAGTCCAACGTAAATGGCGGCAACGCGCCCAGTAGCTGCTTACCATAGCTTTTGCGCAAAATCCGATTGTCCAACAGGGACACCCTGCCCGCATCTGACTCACTTCTTAGCAAGCGGCCACAAGCTTGTAACAAGCGCAGCGAAGCAACCGGTACGGCGATATCCCAGAATGAATTACCGCCATTTTGCTCTATCCATTCACCCATGGCTTCATCGATGGGGCTGTCTGGCACTGAAAACGGGAGCTTGGCAATAACCACTTCAACACAGTATTCACCCGGCAAGTCCAAACCCTCCGAAAAACTGGCCAAGCCAAACAATATACTCTGCTCACCTTGGTCTACGCGCTCTTTATGTTTATTGATTAATTGCTGCTTAGCACGATCACCCTGAACGAGAATTTGCTGCTGTAACCCCGCATCCAGATTTTCATAAACCGCATCTAACTGTCGGCGCGATGAAAATAGCACTAGTGTGCCGCCCTGCCTGGAAACCAACCCAGGCAATAACGTAATAATTTCATTAGTATGCTCATCAACTCTGGCCGGGTCGCTCTGCATTTTGGGCACATGAAATACGGAGTCAGGAAAATTGAGATCACCCAGGATTTTATGTGCTTGCTCAGCCCCGCCTATACCAATTTGATTAATAAAATGATCAAATTTGCCCAGTGCTGCCAACGTTGCCGAGGTTAATACCGAGGCATAGCAACGCGTCCAAACCAAATCCATAAGCGTAGCGGCAGTGGATAATGGCGCCGCATAAATCGAGATATCCGAAGCATCAACCACGTCCTGTTTTAACCAGCGCACAGTAGGCACTGCATTACGAGAATCCGGCTTAGCGTAGTCGTGCGATACCGCCTGCGCAGCTTCACACATTAACACCAAATCGCCGATAGATGCATATAGCGACTCCCTTGCAGCCTGCGCCTGATCTTGTTTTTCAGTAAAAGTGCCTAATACAAACTCCGAGGCTTTTTGCAGGCAACCAGCCTTAACTGCGTAACAATCGGCTAATTCATTAAACAGGCTTTGCAACTTATCGGGCACAACGCCGTTAACAAATCTCAGCTCCCCACCGCTATTCACTGAATCTGCATTTAATAAAAAGGTGTGTTCAAGCAGCGGCTGCAACCCCAACAAACAACTGTCCAGTGCCTCGTCGATTTGCGCCAGTGTTTTGGCAAATTGCTTGATCTCCGGTTTGCCATCTAACACTTTAACCGCGCGTGCCATGGTTTTTTGCGTTCCGGCGACCCGTCGCCGCTCGGCCGCGATGGACATATAACGGCTTAAATGATTTTGCGATTTAGCGGGCAAGTGATGAGCTTCGTCAAATACATAAATTGTCTGCGCCGGTTCGGGCAGCACATTACCGCCGCCAGTGGCCAGGTCGGCCAGCACTAAGTCATGATTAGCGACGACAACATCGGCCGTACGCGCTTTATCGCGCGCTTTAAACAGTGCACATTGATGATAGCTGGGACATTTTTTACCGCTGCAACTGGCCCGATCTGCAGCCACCAGCGTCCAGTCTTCGTAATCTAGCGGTTCCTCCCAATTATCGCGGTCACCATCCCAGCGTTTGTCTTCATAGGCGGCTTTGAGCAATTTAAGGCGATCGGTAGTGGCCGGCGACATCCGGCTTTCTTCATCCGGGAATATCGGCAAGTCCTTACCAGAACGGTTAGCGTCTTTCAGCCGCATCGATACCTTGCTTAGGCAAAAGTAACGCGCTCGGCCTTTGGCGATTGCATAGCTAAAATCAATCCCGCTGCTTTGTTGCAGATTAGGTAAATCGCGCAGCACCAACTGCTCTTGCAAAGTGATTGTGGCTGTTGATATCACCAGCTTTTTATCCAACGCTTTGGCGAGAATAATGGATGCAATTGAATAGGCCACCGTTTTTCCGGTGCCGGTACCTGCCTCAACCAGGCAAACATGGTCCTGATAATTTTCATTTCGCTCGCCGTTGTCACCATGATCAACGGCGCCCAGCGCCTTGGCGATTAAGGCAACCATTAATCGCTGCCCACGACGGGGCTTAAACTCATTTTGCTCGAGCCATTGGGAGTAAGCAGCCTGAATTTCGGCTTTTGTAACATCGGCAAGAGCCATAGAAAAATGCGCTATCCCTGTCTCGTATAGTGGGTTGAATTACTGATTGGGTTTGATTTGAACTATTGCTGATTACCGCAAATGTTAATCCGATTAACAATGGGGTTGGCATAAATAGTTAACGCGTAGATTGTATCCTGATCGGGCAATTCAGCAATACGTTGATGAAATTTTTCCCGGTCAGATTCAGAATGATATTGCTCCCCGGGCTGAAATAAACCGTTTTGCGCAAGAGCCGCATCGAGCGCCGCTTTGCCATACAGCAACTCATAAGCCAGTATATTGGTCGGCTGAATACGATAGTTCTGGACAATCGCCCGATCTATTACTCGTGCCACTGCTTCGGGATCTGCATACTCGCCTGTTAGTGGCTCACCAAAATGCAGGTAGATATTACCTTTATCTCCACTGATACCTCTGCCAATACTATCCATATCTTCATGCTCGGCTTTGGTATAACTACCCTGCTCTTCTATCAGCCGCAGCTCATTGGCTTTCATCGCGTCGCAGGGGTCGTATTCGTAGGAGACGCTCACCGGAATAATTTGTAGCTGCTTAATGTAATCGGCAAAAGATTCGGTTTTCGGTTTGGCGATGGTTAACATTTTAATAACGGCCGGGTCGGTTTTATCAATGCCATCTTTGGCCCGCCCTTCGCGGTGCGCGATCCAGATATTTTCCTGGTCTTGCTTCAATGAGTGCCATATATACGACGACAGTGTCTTTAAGGTTTTAAGCAGCTCCCTAGGCCCGTTCACGGAGCGCTTAACAATGAAACTTTTATTTGCCCGCATAAGGTCTGAAGCAAATGGTTTGCTTAACAAGTTGTCGCCAATAGCAATGCGCGTTGTTTTGCCACCGTGATGATGCAGGGCATAGTTAACCAGTGCAGGGTCTAGGGTAATATCCCTATGATTACTCATAAACAAATGGGCGGAGGATAAATCGATGTTGTCGAGGCCGCTAATGGTTAAGCCAGTAGTGGTTTTATCGAGCATCGATACCAGGTAACGCTCAACGATCAGCTGAAAATCGTGCACGGTGTCAATTGAGTTAACCCGGCGGCTAAGCCTCCAGCGCAGCAGCGGCTTGAGCAACCAACCAAACAGTTTGATATGACGGGGAAACCTGATTTGGCCTATCAGAGCAATGCATTCATCATCGCTAGCAATGCGGCGCAGGGCCGCTTGCAGCTCATTATCGTAATAGGGGCGGATCTCATCAAAACGGCTCATTTGTGGTTTACGCCTCTAACTGCTGCTAAGATAGTTGATAATAATATTGTTTTAATTGTGCTTTTCGCAATACCAGACATAAGCCTCATAACAGCTTAACTATCGTCTGATATAAAACTTAACAGAAATACCGAATACAAAATAAAGAGACCCGTATTATGAGCGAATGCCACTGTGGAAAAAAGGTCAGCTTTGAAGATTGTTGCGAACCTGTGATCAATGGTAACCGTACGGCCGATACCGCTGAGCAATTAATGCGCGCACGTTACTCTGCTTATGTGACGGCTGCAATTGATTTTCTGCATGATTCCCTGCATCCAAGCAGCCGCGATGACTTTGATCACGAATCGACACAAAAGTGGGCTGAAAGCTCCACCTGGAACGAGCTTAGTATCATTGGCAGCAAGTCGGGTGCTGCGTGTGACAAGGTTGGCAGTGTTGAGTTTATCGCGAATTACACTGATGAAGACGGCAACGAGCATCGCCACTGTGAACGTTCGCAGTTTAGAAAGCTCAATGGGGATTGGTTTTTCTGTGATGGTCAGACCATTGTTCCAAATAAAGTCGGACGAAATGACCCCTGTAGCTGCGGTAGTGGTAAAAAATTCAAAAAATGCTGTGGATAGCGTGAGCCAAGCATACAGAAAAGGCCAATATTTACTATCTAGCTTGACCTTGGTTACAGTTATCCCTATGATGCTCGCCCTCTGTAACGCAGGTGTTAAACCCTGTATACAGTTGTGTTTAAAGTGGAGTGGCGTAGACTGCTAGCTCGTCGGGCTTGCCCTCCATAAAAAGATCCGAAGGCAAGCCCTCGGATTAAGAGCCGAGATTTACTATGAGTCGCGGTTTATCAGTTACAAGTAGTATTGATGCGGGGTGGAGCAGTCTGGTAGCTCGTCGGGCTCATAACCCGAAGGTCGTTGGTTCGAATCCAGCCCCCGCTACCAATTTTTAGTCTTTCTCTGTTAGTCAGCTTTCCAATCGAAAACTAATACCGTCGGCCATGAGGCTCGGCAGAGGTCGCTGATTCGAAAAAATTGCAGGATACCGATTTTGGGCAACCGCAGGTTGGTACGCAGCACCGAGAGACAGGAGTCAACCAATCCCCACTACCACTTGATCCAAATCAATGATTTCAGAATTTACGCCCTAAAAAATAGGCGAAATTTTGATAGCCTGATTTAAGAGCAGGTATAGTTCATCAGATTATATGTTCGCTGGTGATCATAATAATTATTGCTCAGTATGACGATTCGGTTTTGTCTAATCTGTTCCCTTTGACTGACTATAGCGCCTCATCTTCCTTAACACCCATCTGTCGGTAATAGGTTGTCGATGGACTGCAATCGCCGTGCTGGTAGTTCAGCTCACGAATTCTTTTGGAAAAAGTATCCCGACATAAACATTAAATCGTAGATACAACTGACGAAAATCGTTTACTGAAGATGCTTAGCATGAAAAGCGATATGCTCACCAATATAGCTGGCGATAAAAAAGTAACTGTGATCGTAGCCTTGCTGCATTCTTAAATTTATTGGGTATCCTGCGCTTTGAGCGGCCTGCTCAAGCAAATGCGGTTTAAGCTGCTCAGCAAGAAAGTCATCAGCGTCACCCTGGTCCACGAGCATCGGCAATCGCTCCTCAGCATGTGCAAGCAATTCACAGGTATCGTATTGCGCCCACAACTCGCGGTTTTCGCCGATATTGTCGTCTTTGGAATCACCTAAGTAACCGCCCAGTGCCTTAACACCCCAAGGACAATTGATGGGCGAGCAAATAGGCGCAAAAGCAGATACCGACTTAAAACGCCCCGGATTTTTCAAAGCGACGGTCAATGCACCATGCCCGCCCATGGAGTGACCAAAAATCGCCTGACGCGTGGCATCAACAGGTAAATTCAACTCTACTAATGCAGGCAATTCATCGACGATATAATCGTACATTTGGTAGTGTGAGGACCAGGGCGCTTGAGTTGCATTTACGTAGAACCCCGCACCCAGACCAAAGTCGTAAGCAGCAGCGTCATCCGCGACACCCTCACCGCGCGGGCTGGTGTCCGGCGCAACAATCGCAACGCCATACTCAGCCGCATAACGCTGAGCACCGGCCTTAGAGACAAAGTTCTCGTCGGTGCAGGTTAATCCAGAAAGCCAGTAAAGCACTGGTACTGCGCCATGCGCTGCCTGCGGCGGCAGATAGACCGCAAATATCATGTCGCATGCCAGCACTCGCGAGCGGTGCTGATAACGCAACTGTCGCCCACCGAAACACAGGTTCTCAGAAAGCTTTTCCATCAGTATTGCACCACCGAGCGAATACTTTCACCCGAATGCATTAAATCAAACGCTTTATTAATGTCGTCTAACGGCATAGTGTGAGTAATCAATTCATCGATATTAATTTTACCGTCCATATACCAGTCGACGATTTTGGGCACATCGGTACGACCACGCGCACCGCCAAATGCAGTGCCTTTCCAGGAGCGACCAGTAACCAGCTGGAACGGCCGGGTGGCAATTTCCTGCCCTGCACCTGCTACCCCAATAATACAGCTTTCTCCCCAACCCTTGTGACAACACTCCAAGGCCTGACGCATAACATTAACGTTGCCAATACATTCAAAACTGTAATCGACACCACCACCGGTAATTTCGACAAGATGACCAACCACATCATCAACATCTTTGGGGTTTACAAAGTCTGTCATACCAAACTTTTTTGCCAGTTCTACTTTGGCGGGGTTTAAATCAACACCAATAATGCGTGTGGCACCCACCATTTTCGCGCCCTGAATAACATTGAGACCAATGCCACCCAAGCCGAACACCGCCACCGTAGACCCCGGTTCAACTTTCATGGTAAACGCCACCGCGCCAATTCCGGTTGTCACGCCGCAACCAATGTAGCAAATTTTGTCAAACGGAGCGTCTTCACGCACTTTGGCCAAGGCAATTTCGGGCAACACTGTATAATTGGAAAAAGTAGAGCAACCCATATAGTGTAAAATAGGCTCGCCATCGAGAGAAAACCGGCTACTGCCATCTGGCATTAGCCCCTGCCCCTGAGTCGCACGAATAGACTGGCACATATTGGTTTTGGGGTGCAGACAAAAATTGCACTCGCGACACTCCGGTGTGTAAAGCGGAATAACGTGATCGCCTGGCCTTAAACTAGCGACGCCAGCACCAACATCCACCACCACGCCAGCACCCTCGTGACCCAGAATGGCAGGGAAAGCACCCTCAGGGTCATCACCCGACAACGTAAATGCATCGGTATGGCAAACCCCGGTAGCTTTAATCTCCACCAACACTTCGCCGGCGCGAGGGCCTTCTAAATCAACATCGACAACCTCAAGCGGCTTGCCGGCACCAAAAGCAACTGCTGCACGTGTTTTCATCGCATCCTCATCATTTGCATAAAAATTATCACTCGCTAACTATTTTCAAACATAATCTGTCTTGACCTAAATCGCAACGCTTTTACCTGTGAACGATAGGTCAGACATGTAGCCTACACATAGTCTCTATATGTTTCTGCTCTCAATAGAGAGTACTATTTTTTTTTCAATTCTGTATAGGCGGATTCGATCCCGCGCAAAGTAAACTCAATCGCACTACTGAATATCTCCGACTGATCCGAAACCGCTGTGGAGTACTGACCCAAGTTGCCCGCCTTTTGACTACCCAGCAATATCGAATTTCCGCGCAACATCTCCTCAGCCGTCCGGTTGCGCCTTAGATTAAACGCTGGTGGCAACTCTATCTCAAGTAAACTAAACGCTACCGTTTGATTGCTAAGTACACGCACACAGCGCAGCGCAAACTCGGCGTCAAATCCAGCTGATAATAACTTGTCGAGTAAGGCATTGACCCGCTCGGCAATTGCCGGCCGCTGACGTAAACTCATTAGGCGCGTTAAATCCGGGTTATTAATTAGCAGCTGGTGAAAATCTTCAGCCCAGTAGCGACACTGCTCAAGCCAGCCACTGTTATAGGGCAAGCTAACCGGATTAGCTTGAAAAAAGAGGTCGAGCATACCCTGTATTAAACCATCCCGATCACCTA
>CBFHXO010000079.1:0-13868 GCA_965659815.1 Pseudomonadales bacterium | reverse complement strand
TAGCCATAATCTACTTTCTCCATGGAATTGAGCCAGAGACTATACGCGAAAAACGTCCCGCTCTCCACCGCTTAAGGCCGATTTGGCTAATTCCGCACATATTTTGACCCCGCTTGTCAACAAAAACCGTTAAAAACGGTCGCTATGATCGTTCATTTACCGATCAGATTGGCGGACCAAAGACCCCATAAAACCGCTAATACGACTCACCCACCAGCCTTTCTGATAAATCCCAGAGTTGCCGGGCGTTGGCGGGGTCGAGCGCATATGCGCTGTAGCCACTGGCGGGATTGGCCGATTCAACACCGATTTGACAGTCTTCAAGATACAAACCACCGTGCCCCTCGAGTTCTGGCGAGCATACCGCCCAGACCTGGGTTGCTGCACCGCACTCCAGCGGTTTCATAACAATACCGCTGTCCTGCATGCTGGCACCCATGACCGCCATATCTTCCGCCTGCATATGTCGCGACAGGCTGGTATGGATAGCTCCGGGATGAACAGCATTGGCCGTACCGTGTGGCATGCGACGATTAAGCTCTACCGCAAAGAGTGCATTGGCGGTTTTTGCCCTGCCGTATGAGACCCATTTGTCATAAGGCTGTTCATTGAAATTAGGATCATTGAGGTCAACATCGGCGTACCGGTGCCCTCCTGATGACAGCACCACCACCCTACAGTGATTGTCTTTTAGCAGTGGGAGTAGATGGTTTACAAAGACAAAGTGCCCGAGGTGATTAACACCAAATTGCCATTCAAAGCCCTGCTCGGTGCGTTGCTCTTCGCAGGCCATTACCCCAGCATTGGCAATGACATAATCAATGTGGTCAAAGTTTTGTTTAAGCGCTACCGCCGCTTCGCGACAACTGGTTAAATCATGCAGCTGTAATTCGCAGTAATGCAACTGAGCATTGGGGTTAGATTCGAGAATTCGTGCTTTCGCATCGGCAAATTTATTGGCATTGCGCGCTGTGAGGATAATTTCGGCGCCAGCGGCAGCCAAAGCGCGCGCAGACTCCCATCCCAAGCCTGCTGTAGCCCCGGTAATTAATACCCGCTTAGCGCTTAAATCAATACCTGCCAACACATCTGTCGTGGTTGATTCGTGATTAAACTGCCGCATAATTTTTCCTGCTGTTATTGTAGTTTCAATGACACAATTCGTTATACACTAAAGATGATAACTGCATTGCTCACCGGTGTGCGGGTCGGCAAAGCTCAGTGCCACTGCGCGTAATTGTAAATCGAGACGCTTAACTTGATCTGCGCCTTGATTCTTGTCTTTGCCATACAGCCGATCGCCGACTATAGGGTAACCCAAGTCAGCCAGGTGCCTACGTATTTGATGCTTACGTCCGGTAGCAATACTGATTTCAAGCTCGCAACATTTTTCATCAACGCCAATGCGCTCAGTGTCTATTGCGTTGACAGCCATTATCGTAGTGGAGCAGTGTTTTTCATCAAGCGCATTTTCAATCAAAAACGGTAGCGGCAAAGTCAATTGACCATAAACAATGGCACGATAACCTTTGCTGACGCCGCGCTCGGCAAACTGCTGCGACAAATGCCTGGCTGCCGTTTTATTGTGCGCCAAGAGTACCAATCCTGAGGTCATACGATCGATACGATGGACAATAAAAGCACTGCGCTGTGGCTGTAAATGCTGTTCTGCCCAGCGCAGCAGCGTGGTGTGATCACCCCAGCGCGAGCCCTGGCATAACATCCCGGCTGGTTTGTGCCATAGGCTGTAAGTACCCTTATCGGCCAACAGCTCGGCAGCTGGCACGGTAGCCGCGAGCACTGCCGGGTCGTAGTACAGTGACAAGCGGTCTCCAGGCTCTAAAGCCTTTTTATTCCGCCGTAGCCGCACCGCTTTGCTGCGCTGTGGGGTTTGCCGGCTTGTATCTGCCGCGGTTACCGGGCCGCGACTGAGCCAAACAGCCCCTTTGGCCATAGCATCTTTCACTACACCTTTAGATAGTTTGCTGGCAGTGGCCAGCGCATCCACCGGTGACGCGCCATGCTCGGCAATTTCCATGCTGATTTCTTGCGCTTCGCTCATACACCTCACTTTTTACTGTAAAAGCTACTGTCCAAACCGGGTGAGTAACTGGTAGACTTTGCGCCGCTAAAAAGGTGGCAAATGCCCACGCCAGCATACCCTGTGAGTTTAAACACCGATCCGATTCGATCCACTCCAATCCATGGATCGAACGCGTGAACGGACAACATTGATCGTACACGTTAACCGATAGGTAATATATTGACTACTTTATACGGCATTAAAAATTGCGATACCGTTAAAAAAGCGCGCAAGTGGCTAGAAAGGGAGAAAATTGACTACCAGTTTCACGATATTCGCAGCGATGGCTTAACAGCAAGCGATATTAAAAGCTGGCTTAAGGTTGTGCCCGCTGAGCAATTGCTCAATAAGCGCAGCACGACCTGGAAACAATTACCTGAAGCGACCAAACAGTCACTGGAACCCTCACCCATCGCCGCAAAGCTAACGCCGGTGCTGCTTGAGCACCCAACACTGATAAAGCGCCCGGTTTTAAAACTGGCTAAAGACAATGTCGCCGTTGGCTTTTCTGCCGATAACTACCGAGCCATTTTTAACTCGTAATATAACACTCGTTTTACAAAACTTCTTATAAAACACTTCTTGCAAAGCACCAGGAACAATATATGGCACAGTTATTTAGTTACAGCCTTGGCATAGGCTCATGCAATGAAAACGATGAATGGTTAGAGGTTTACTACCCTAGGCCAACCGCCAACGTTGACACGCAAAGTTCGGCGGCATTACTTACCGCTACTGAAATTGCCGGCATTAACTACACTGGCGGTAATCAGGCCATTGAACTCGATGGCACCGATTTAAACCAGCTGGCCGATGCCTTGGTGACGCATAAGCAAATCGATATTGCTAATATTGCCGCTCAGCTTGTTACCAGCAAACGTAAGGCGGTACTGACTATTTTAGCTACTGACCATGCCCCGGGGAGTGTACCCGAGGCCTATTTAAAACTGCATTTGCTATCTCACCGTTTAGTTAAACCGCACAGCGTAAACCTCAATGGTATCTTTGCTTCGCTGCCCAATATTGCCTGGACCAGCGAAGGCCCCATTGACCTCAATGAATTGCCGGCGCGCCAGTTGCAAGCACGCAGCCAGGGCCGGTGGCTTAACGTTAAGTGTGTGGATAAATTTCCTGTGATGACAGACTACATTGTGCCTTCGGGTGTGCGTATAGCCCACACAGCGCGGGTTCGCCTGGGCGCCTATATTGGCGAAGGCACCACTATCATGCACGAGGGCTTTGTTAACTTTAACGCCGGTACCGCTGGCACCAGCATGATTGAAGGTCGCGTTTCCGCCGGGGTATTTGTTGGTGAGGGATCTGACCTTGGCGGAGGCTGTTCAACCATGGGCACCTTATCGGGTGGTGGCAACGTTGTGATTAGCGTGGGCAAACAATGCTTAATTGGTGCTAACGCCGGCATAGGTATTGGCCTTGGTGACAACTGTACCGTCGAGGCTGGCCTTTATGTAACCGCAGGCACTAAAGTCGCACTGTTAGATGACGATAACCAATTAGTAAAAGAAGTAAAAGCCCGTGATTTAAGTGGGCAATCAGATTTACTATTCCGTCGCAATTCAAAAACCGGTGCCGTAGAATGCAAAACCAATCGCAGCGCCATTGAATTAAACGATGCGTTACACAGTAACAATTAGCACAGTTATAACGAGTGCCGTGATAACAAGCACACTGATAAACAAGCAGTCCAATAATGAGGCCTGTAATAACTCGCCAGGCGATGGGCACGACGATATGATGTCCATCGATGAAATACTGATAAATACACAACGTCTTCGTTAGAGGAAACCATGCGCCTAAAGCACTATATGTCCGCCAAAATTCATAATGCAACTGTCACCCGTTCAGACCTGCACTATGTGGGTAGCATTACCATTGATAAGCAGCTACTCGAATATACCGGTATGGAAAAAAACGAGCGCGTATTAGTAGTTAACAATACCTCGGGGTCGCGGCTTGAAACCTATATTATTGAAGGCGAGTACGGCAGCGGTGATATTGAAATGAATGGTGCGGCTGCCCATTTAATTCACCCCGGCGACGAGGTGATTATTATGGCATTTTCACTTTCCGCAGACCCCTTTGAACCCACAACAATATTAGTTGACGAAAACAATAAGTTCGTCCGCTATCTCAATGAAAAAGCCAGCAGCGGTGTCGATAATTGCTGATGCGTTGTTAAACTGCTAATCCGGTTTTAAATCAAGCAGACATTAAGCCAGCGTCGACTTTTACACCAGCATTTTGTCCACTTGCATATCGTCTCTGGTATGCCCTATCCCGCCCACGCCTAAATCACTGTATCGCAACCCGACAGCAAATCAGTATCTAATAATAATTGCACAAAGCGCAGGCTAGACAGCGGGGTATCTTCGGCGGGTATAACGATAACCCGGCAATCGGCGACAATAGCAGCTACCACTTGATGTACGATCAGCTAAAACGGATGATTAAAAACACTTACTGCAACGACAACAACGATAAGCTCCTTTTTGGGTAAACCCAATAAGCTACGTCTTGGCTACGGGTACTCTTAATGGAATTACTTCACCGGTGTGTACCTGAATATGCTCATCAGATCAGTACCGGTTTTTTTCACACAGCATTAGCAACTCTTTACTGGCGCGTTTTCGGATAAGGGCACTACCGGCAATAATCACTGGACGCGTAGCCGACTTAAAAGCATCAAAGGCCTTATCGATAATTTTTAGTGCTGCAGTATGCGTTATTGATAATGCTATCTAACGGGATGGTAAGCCAGCCTAATTGAACCAAAATGGTAAGATCATGAGCATATAAGGCGGAATTAGTCAATCAACCAGCAATCGCAAGCAAATCAATCAAACTGCAGCAAGCTGTTTATCAAGTACGGCAACCAATGAGGAATACAGGCAAGTGATTCAATCGATCCAGCAAGGTACCTTTGGCTCTCGCCTGGCGATACCCACCCTATTGCTGCTGCCGTTTGCGGTGTTAACCCATCGTGCAGGCTTGCTTAACTTCCAAATGGCCATTGCCTTGCTAGCGCTGTGCTTTTTGGTATCGTTTGCGATTTTTATTTGTACCATTGTTGCCTATATCCGCAACAGCGCGCCCGAATTTAGGGCCAATGTACGCACCACCATGTTTATTTCGGCAGTGATGCCGTTGTTGGTAATTGGCCTGATCGTTATTGGCGCCAGTAGCGGCGGCAACGTGCCACGCATTCATGATATTAGCACTGATACGATCGATGTCCCTCAGTTTGTCCAGGGCGCCGTTGAGCGCGGCAGGGATAGCAATTCACTGGCGGTAGAACCCGATGTGATTCGACAACAGCTCGAGGCTTATCCACAAATTAAAACTCACCAAACTGCGCTGTCTACTGAGGCCGCGTTTGCGCATGCTGCAAATACTGCCGAGCAGTTGGGCTGGGAGATTTATAATAGTGACCCAAGCAGCGGTATTATTGAAGCCAGCGACACTACCAGGCTTTGGGGCTTCGTCGACGATGTGGTCATTCGTATCCAAGCTGACGGTGAGGGCAGTAAAATCGATTTGCGTTCGGTCTCCAGGGTTGGCCAGGGCGATATTGGGGCCAATGCCGCGCGAATTGAAAAATTTATCGCGCTATTCACACAAAGCGAATAAAAAACCCTTTTTATTTCAGTTTAATAGTCGATTCGCTCACAGCCTTTTAGCAAGGTGGCTCACTGGCGCGATATGCCATTGTCCTAAAAACTCACTCGCTTAGCATTCCTGCTGCGTTAAAAACAGCTTAACATTACTAGCTCAGAAACCGCGTAACAGCGAGCGGGCAAAATAATCGCTGTAAAAAAACCCTGTACAGTAAAATCTGTATTAGGACAGCATCCGCAAAAAAACATCACCATGGAGAATACCTTCGATGCCACTGGCGCTTAATGAAGAACAACGCATGCTGCGCGACACCGCGCGCGAGTTTTTACAAAGCAACGCCCCTGTATCACTGGTTCGCGAACTGCGCGATGCCAACGACAGCCATGGCTACTCTCAGGGTTTATGGCAACAAATGATTGAGATGGGTTGGCCGGCAGTGGCCATACCCGAGGCGTACGATGGTCTGGGCTTTGGTTATCTTGGCGCTGGCGCCATTCTTGAAGAAGCTGGCAAAAGTCTGGCGCACTCGCCATTTTTTAGCACTGTTGCGTTAGGTGCTGCCGCAATTAACCTTGCCGGCAGTGACGCGCAAAAATCCGAATGGCTACCTAAAATTGCCGCAGGCGAAATGACTCTGGCCCTGGCGCATGATGAATCCAACCACCACGACCCTGCCCAGGTTGCATTAATTGCCAGCAGCGATGGCGACAGTCTGACGCTAAACGGTAAAAAACAGTTTGTCGCTGAGGGTGGCGTTGCCGATAAATTATTGGTTACTGTCCGCACAGCAGGAGATACTGACGAAGCCGATGGTATTACCCTGATATTCGTTGATAGCGATGCCCCGGGTATCAGCAGTAAAAACATCACCATGGTAGACAGTCACAACTACGCCGATATCAACTTTGACAACGTGGTGGTGCCGAACTCAGCTATTATTGGCGAAGTCGGTAACGCTTATACCACTATTGACAAAGTCCTTGACTACGGCCGTATCTGCCTAGCGGCTGAGATGATTGGTGGCGCACAGGCAATGCTGGATAAAACCATAGAATACTTAAAGGACCGCGAGCAGTTTGGTCGCAAAATTGGTAGCTTCCAGGCTTTGCAGCATCGCGCAGCAAAAATGTTTGCCGAACTCGAAATTGCCCGCTCGGCTGTTGTCGCGGGCTTATCGGCTATTGATGAAGATAGCGATGAGTTAGCCCAGCTAGCCAGCATGGCAAAAACTCTGGCCAACGATACCTACCGTTTGATTACCGATGAAGCGGTGCAAATGCATGGCGGCATTGGCTTAACCGATGAAATGGACATTGGTTTTTATTTAAAGCGCTGTCGTATATGCATTCATAGCCTGGGCGACTCCGGCTTCCATAAAGATCGCTATGCAATGCTACAGGGTTTTTAGTTTATAAACCCGCAAGTGCCAGCGATCCATTACCCGAATAACGGATAACGAATATGAGCAACCTGGAAACATTCAGACAAGAAACCCGCACTTGGTTAGAGGCTAACTGCCCTGCCAGTATGCGCACGCCGCAAAGCCGCTCTGAAGGTGTATACGGTGGAAGAAAAGCCACTTTTCCCAGCGAAGACGCTAAAATCTGGATGCAGCGCATGGTTGAAAAACGCTGGACCGCGCCAGACTGGGAAGAAAAATATGGCGGCGGCGGTTTAAGCCAAGAAGAGGCAAAAATACTCGCTCAAGAAATGGAACAAATGGGCTGCCGTAAGCCGCTGATCGGCCACGGTTTCTGGATGTTGGGTCCGGCATTGCTGGAGTACGGCACCGAAGCGCAAAAACTGCAGCACCTGCCGAAAATTGCCAGTGGGGAAATTCGTTGGTGCCAGGGCTATAGCGAGCCCGGTGCGGGTTCCGACCTTGCCAGCCTGCGCTGTAAAGCCGAAGATAAGGGTGATCACTTTCTTGTTAATGGGCAAAAGTCCTGGACCAGTGATGGCGACAAAGCCGATTGGATTTTTTGTCTGGTTCGCACCCGTGACGATGGTAAAAAGCAAGAAGGTATTAGCTTTGTACTTTTTGATATGGAGACACTCGGCGTATCGGTTCGGCCCGTGCCACTGATTACCGGCGAAGCCCATTTTTGCGATACCTTTTTAGATAATGTCGTGGTGCCCAAAGAAAATGTGGTTGGTGAAATCAATAAGGGCTGGGCTGTTGCCAAAGCGCTATTAGTGCATGAACGCAAGATGATGTCGGCGATTGAGCGAAATATGCCTAAGCCGAAATACAGCACGATTGATTACGCAAAAAATTATGTACCGATTAATGGCGATGGCTCGTTGAAAGACCGTGTGATTCGCGACCGATTAGCAAATCACCTGATGCGAGACCAGGCGATTAAACTGTCACAGCAGCGCGCGTTTGAAGAGGGTATGGCCGGTTATTTTGATATGCGTGTCAGCACCATCTTTAAATACATTGGCACCGAAGAAAAAACCGCGAAAGATACCTTGGTAATGGATATGATGGGGATGACTGGTGGTGGCTGGGACGAAAATCGTTTTACCCCGGACGAGCACACCAAGACCTATGAATGGATGAGTAATAAAGCGCTCACCATTGCCGGCGGCAGCTCTGAAGTACAGCTTAATGTGGTATCAAAACGCGCACTGGAACTGCCGGAGCATTAATATTTAAGACGGTGGCAAACGTATTCCAGCATCGATGCGGATCACTTCGGCATTGACATAGGCATTTTCTGCAATATGGATAACCAGCCGGGCAAACTCTTCGGGGTAGCCGAGCCGTTTGGGAAACTGTACTTTGTCGACCAATGACTGCTGCAAGTTGTCTGGCATTGCCAACAGCATGGGCGTACCCATAATACCGGGGGCAATGGCATTCACGCGAATACCGGACTTAGCTAAATCCCTAGCCATTGGCAATGTTAAACTGACAATACCCCCTTTGCTTGCAGCGTAGGCGCACTGGCCAACCTGGCCTTCATAAGCGGCCACCGAAGCGGTATTAATAATCACACCAGACTCGTCACTGGTTTCATTTTTGACCATAAGTGCTGCTGCGCAACGGGCCACATTAAAGCTGCCCAATAAATTGATGTTAATGGCCTGGGCGAAGTTATCGAGTGGCATGGGATCGCCGGTTTTATTGAGCACGCGTTTGGCTGGTGCAATACCGGCGCAATTAATGCAAATATGCAAAGCGCCCAGTTGTTGTTCAATTGCCGCCATGGCTTTCTCGACTGAGGTTGCCGAGCTGACATCGACTGCATAGCAGTGAAGGTTTTCGTTGTCGTGGCCTAGAGCCTCATAAACTACTTTGGTGTTGAGATCGAATATAGCGAGTTTTACGCCTTTGGCCAATAGTGCCTGGGCCGTTGCCAGACCAAGGCCGGAGCCACCGCCGGTGATCAGTGCAACTTTGTTTTTTAATTCCATGGTTTAATCCTATTGAGTATTGGCTGTCGTTGAATGTAGTTGGCTGTGTGGTTGATTGTGTGGTGATTGGAAAGGCCCGAGTCTACTGAATTATTGCGCGGTACAAAACGGTGTTAGAAAGGAATTACTGCCTTTTATTTTTTTACAATAAAGGTAAAGTAGGCGTTGGGATATATATTCAGGGTTGGGGTTGGTGCTATTTTTCTTGGTGTCTTGACCAATTGAAACTGTGTCTTTGTCCTTTAGAGTAGTCGCGCGCTTTTCTACTTTTCTTGGTGTAACGTTTTTGATATATGAGCAAATTTAAACGGTGTTTTTGTCCTGTAGGCCAGTCACTTTGATTCGCTTCACTTACCCTTCGGGTCGCCTTAGCAAGCGCTCAACACTTCGCTCTTGCCTTTACTTGTGTAAAGACAAGTAACCAAAAGAAAGCACAAACACTTACCGCTGTTTTATCACTTGTCACGTCCACATTATTTTTAGCGATCAACGGTATCTACTTTACATCTAAGTCCCTAACGCCACGACACCGCCCTACTTTCTCAAAAAAACAACTAACCTCTGTTTTATTCCTCCATCATTTCAAAATCAAACTTACTAATGCCACAATCCGGACACTCCCAATCCTCCGGAACATCCTCCCACTTCGTCCCTGGCGCAATACCATCCCCCGGCAAGCCTTCAGCTTCATCATAGATAAACCCACAAATCACGCATTCCCACTTTTTAAAATCACTCATATTGTCACCTTCCTCAAACTATTAAAATTCGTACTCACCACCTTAGAATATATTTAGTCCAACCGCTATCAATCACTCTTCAGGCAACGCTAAACTCCGCTTGGCAATTAAATTGAGCTGAACCTCCGAACTACCACCCGCTATAGTATACGCCATCGATGACATCCACTCAGTCGTCGCTCTTTTTATATCCGCGAAACTGTTTTGCGCGTCGCTATGTCCCGCATGCTCCTGCTCCCATTGCCCGCCCGTTAGACCTAAAATATCAACAATTAGGTTGGCTTTTTCTTTCTGCTCTTCAGTACCAATATATTTAAAAATATTAATCATACGCATATCCAGCGTGCCAGCAACACCTTCCTCAAATGCACGCCGCTCGCTGAGCTCAATCGCTTGCTTTCGCATTAAATGCTCAACAATTCGCTCACGCATTAGCGAATTAACTACCCTGCCACGCTTATCTGTAGACAGAAACTGCTGGGCATACTCAACCACCGTATACTGAGGTAATGGCATCGACGATTCTAAATCGGCCATATGCTTTCGCTCATGCACCAATAAGGCCTTGGCAATAGTCCAGCCCCGGTTTAATTCACCCACCAGGTTTTTTTTGGGTACCACGACATTATCCAAAAACGTATCACAGAAATGCGACACACCAGTAATTAACGGCACTGGCCGAGTACTAACCCCAGGCGTTTCCATATCAAAGAGCACAAAACTAATGCCCTCTTGCTTTTTACCATCGTCACGGGTGCGAACCAGACAAAACATCCAGTCGGCTTTGTCTGCATCGGTTGTCCAGCACTTTTGGCCATTTACTAAATAGTGATCACCCTGATCCTCAGCTTTACAACGCAGGCTGGCAAGGTCAGAACCCGCACCGGGCTCACTATAGCCCTGGCACCAACGAATTTCACCACTGGCAATTTTTGGCAGATGCTCACACTTTTGCTGCTCCGAACCATGCTCTAATAATGCTGGCCCCAACATCATGATGCCGTGGCCAATCAACGGCTTACGACAACCCAACCGCTGCATTTCCTGGGAGAGGACTTTGCTTTGCTGCGCCGTTAAACCGGCGCCACCGTATTCCTGTGGCCAGTCGGGTACTGTCCAGCCCTTACCAGCCATACGCTCAAGCCAAACGCGGGCATCGCTGTTTTGCCATTGCCATTTTCTACCACCGTAAACGTTATCTTTCTCGGTGGGCTTGATTCGCATGGACGCGGGACAGTTGGCCTCTAGCCAGTCGCGGGTTTGCTGCCTGAATTGTTCGAGTTCGTTCACCTGTGGTTCCTTAAGCTTTTATCGCGTTTCAATGTTTTGGCCGCTTATACTGCCTGATAATGCGCAACCATTTCTTTAATTAACGCTGCGATTCGATTGCGGCCATAGCCGAGTAGCTCGGTTTCCGCCGGGTCAGGCTCATAGCTGACAGTAGCCCCTGCACCTGCAAACATAATCGCATTGGGTAACATCGGATGATCGTCTTCGCTAACGGCTAAGTTCTGCGGATTCCCTGCAGCTGTGAACCATAATTCAAGATAGTCTTTCCAGTTGTAGTTTTCGTCGCCAATTAAATAGCTTTTACCTGTCTCGCCACGCAACAGTGCACCGAGTATGGCCTCTGATACCGATTGCGAACTGATATGATTGGTACCGCCTAGCGGTGAAAATACTGGAACGCCCGCCAACGAACCACTGGCATACTGTACTAATGCATCTAAATGCGGAATCGACAACCCCGGCGTGTAACCCAAAATAAACGGTGCGTTTAAGCTGCACACATTAAACCCTGGCCTACTCATAGCCAACACCGCCTGATCGGTTGAATGCCGACTGCGCACATAAGGGCAAATTTCAATACGTTCTGGCGCCACGGTTGGATAAAAACTGCCTAGGTAAACACAGCGCTTAATTCCTGCGGCCTGAGCAAGAGCAAAAAATCGCGGCACAGCAACCGTGTTAGCCTGATGATAAAAGGCTTCAGCGGTAACCGAGCCGTCTTGCGGCAAATAGCGCACATCCACAGCGGCGGCAAATACCAGCGCGTCAAACGCACTTAGCGTTGCAGGTAAACCACTTTGCGCTTCAGCTTCAGTATCGGCAATATAGTCGCCTTGGATAAACGGTAAGCCCACTAAACCGGGAGCCGTTGGCGCATTGCGCGACATAATGGCAACATCGTGCCCTTGCTGCTGTAAGTAAATGGCCGCATTACCACCCACCATTCCGGTACCACCAACAACCAATATTTTCATTGTAATTGCCCTTATTCCAGGCGTTTTACCCAGCTATAGCAAGCGTGTTTGCCTACCAGCGCCAGTACGCGAAATAAGTCACTTTAAGCGATTTAATCCTCTCAAACGATGGCATATCATATCAGCCGACCGTATCGGCGAATAAAAATGGCAGCCCTATGAAAGCAATACAAATTAACGACAAAACACCCCTCCTGGTGGGGTTGCCCGAACCCAGCGGTGATGGCGTTAAAATTAAAATTCGTTCAGCGTCAATTTGCGGATCAGACTTGCACCTTATTAATAATGGGTGGGCCGAACAGCGCGTTCTGGGCCACGAATTTGCTGGCCTAACACCTAACGGCATCGCAGTTGCCGTTGAGCCTATCCACTCCTGTGGCCTATGCCCCGCCTGTAACGAGGGTTATCGCAGTCACTGCAGCGGCCAGGCTGATATTATTGGCGTGAGTGTCGACGGAGGTATGGCCGAGTATGTGATGGTACCGGCCGAATCACTGGTTGAACTACCCACCGGACTGGACGTTAATAGCGCCTGTATGGTTGAACCCTTGGCAGTGGCACTGCACGGGCTTAACCGCGCAAAAGTAAGCAGCAAACATAAAGTGCTAGTGATTGGCGCAGGTGCAATTGGCTTAATGACCGCCGCTGCGCTGCAGGCACGCGGCATTGCCTACGACCTAGTGGCAAAGCATTCCCATCAACAAATAGCAGCAACCGCACTTGGCGCAAGTGCTTTTACCACAGGGAATATGAATTCAAAGAACACTGATGACTACAGCGTGGTATTTGACGCCGTAGGTACATCACAAAGCTTGGCTCAGGCGGCACAATTGGCGCGACCGATGGGAAAAATTGTCATGCTAGGCAGTTTTTGGCAACCCGTGTCACTTGGCGTTGAATTTACCATGAAAGAGCTCGAAATCGTTGCAGCAATGACCTATCAGTGCAAACATGCTTCGCGTGAGTTTGTCGAGGCTGGCAATATATTGGCGGTCAACCCGACCATTGCCGACACGCTGGTGTCGCATCGATTTCCTATTGACGGCGCCACTGAGGCTTTTGCAACCGCAGCCGATCGCGCCGCCGGTGCGATAAAAGTAGTGTTCGAACTGTAACCTGATCCGAAATTCACATGTTTAAACGTGCACGCACTATCGACACTGTGACTGTTATAGATCAATAGGAAAATTTCTCATCGCGTTAATATACGGCGCTATGAATTCAATAAGCAACAATAAGCTAGGCCAACTTCGAGTTTGTTCTTATAATATTCACAAGGGTTTTAGCACTGGCAACTTGCGCTTTTTGTTGCAACATATTCGCGATGCTGTGCATTTATGCCATGCCGATATTGTCTTTTTGCAAGAGGTAATTGGTGAACATCAAGGTCATGCCAGCCGTGTGCAGGATTGGATTCCTGAGTCGCAATTTGAATACCTGGCCGATACATTATGGCAACACCACGCCTATGGTAAAAACGCTGTTTATGACTATGGCCATCATGGCAATGCAATATTAAGCCGCTTTCCTTTACTGTCACAGCACAATTACGATATAAGTCTTTTTGCACGTTCAAGCCGCGGCGTTCTGCATACGCGTAGTGAGAACGGTTTACAGCTATTTTGCGTGCACTTGGGCTTGTTGGCTGTAAGTCGTCAAAGATAGTTGGACCGTTCGCGGCCTGATTTAAGAGACGGTTTAGCTCATCAGGGTTTGTGTTCG
>CBFHXO010000078.1:0-14023 GCA_965659815.1 Pseudomonadales bacterium | reverse complement strand
GGAATTGCATCGACAAACACACAGTCTTCAGGAATCCACCAACGGGCAATTTTATTCTCCAACGAGGCTAATATCGCTTGCTTATCGGGTGTACTGCCTGCGCGTGGAATAACAATTAACAGCGGGCGCTCAGTCCACTTAGGGTGGTAAACACCAATCACCGCCGCCTCTTCTACATCCTCATGCGCGATGGCGGCGTTTTCAACATCATTTGAGCTAATCCATTCGCCGCCCGACTTAATCACATCCTTTACGCGATCAGTAATGGTCAGGTAACCGCCTTTATCTAGCGTGCCCATATCACCGGTATCAAACCAGCCGTCTTCATCAACGGCAGGAGTATCTTCCATTTTATAATAACTACTACAAACCCAGGGGCCCCTCACTTTAATTAAACCAGGTGACTCTCCATCCCAAGGCAACTCTTTATTATTGGCGTCAACGATTTTCATATCGACACCAAACACCAAACGGCCGCCACGCACACGGTCAGCATCAATTTCTTCTTGCGTTTGCTCATCAACTTCTAACGGCTGGTTATAGGTGCCCAGCGGGCTCATCTCCGTCATACCCCATCCGCAGTTAGCCCAAACACCGTAGGATTCAAGCGCTTTCATTAATGACAGCGGACAAGCCGCGCCACCCACCACGACATTTTTAAGTGTCTCAACCGTTTTGCCCGATTGCTGCAAGTAGTTCACCAGCGCCAGCCACACCGTGGGCACGCCCAGCGAATAGCAGATCTTTTCGCTATTAATAAGATCGGTAAGTGTTTCACCATCAGCCATTTTAGGACCAGGAAACACCAGTTTGGCGCCAACCATAGGGCAGCTATACGGCGACCCCCATGCGTTAACATGAAACATCGGCACAATCGGCATAACCACATCGCCGCCATCCAAATCCATAACATTGGGCAAGGCGCCCATCACCGAATGCAAAAACGTACTGCGATGGCTATAAACAACGCCTTTTGGGTTGCCGGTGGTGCCTGAGGTATAACACATCGAACTGGCAAGATTTTCATCGAGCGCGGGCCAGTTAAACTCATCACTTTCATTGGCAATAAAACTTTCGTAGCAATGCAGGTTTTTTAACGTGCTCTGCGGCATATTGTCTTCGTTGGTTAATACGATATACCCCTTAACGGTAGGCAGCTTGTCTTGCAATTGCTCCAGCAGCGGAACAAACATCACATCAATACAGACCCACTGGTCCTCTGCGTGGTTAATAATAAATTCTATTTGCTCAGCGAATAAACGTGGGTTAACGGTATGACATACCAGGCCAGAACAGGAAATCGCGTAGTAAAGCTCAAAGTGCCGGTAGTCGTTCCAAGCCAAAGTTGCGATACGATCACCCTGCGATAAACCCAGCTTATCAAGCGCATTAGCAAGCTGACGCGCGCGCTGAAAAGCCTCCTTGTAAGTGTAACGATGACGCGGATTATCGGCGGTAACCGAGACAATTTCACTATCGCCATAGACTTTATCTGCGCGCCGCATAATCGAAGTGATTGTTAGCTGGGCGTCCATCATTAAACCATTCATACTTTTTACTCCACAGGGAACTGCTTTTTATTATTCACGTTGACTTATATTTAGCATTCATTTATTCGTTTTAGTCGACTACTACGCTACCGTAATTATTCGTCGAGGTGATAGCCCGGTGTCGATAATGAGAGTGCAATTTCATCATCATTCATATCATCATCAATATCGGCAAATAAAGCTGATGATAAATAGCGCTCACCGGTATCGGGCAGCATACATAAAATCACCGAACCCGGCTCTGCGGTTTTTGCAAGTTGCAGCGCAACCGCAAATGTACAGCCGCCAGAGATACCGGTAAAGATACCTTTTTGTTGAGCAAGCATTTTAGCTGCAGTAATGCCCTCCTGTGAATCAACAGGGGTTAGGTGATCAAAACGATTATCGTCGATTGACGATTGCAGTACCTTTGGAATAAAGTCTGGGGTCCAGCCCTGAATAAGATGTGGCTCAAACGCCGGATGGCTTGCTGCAGGTGAACCGTCGTCTGCACGTTGTTGTGGCTGGCCGCTGTCAATCAACTGGGCATTGATAGGCTCACTCAGTACGATTTGGGTTTCGGGCCGCTGTTCGCGCAATACTGCCGAGACACCAGCAAAAGTGCCACCGGTGCCGTAACCGGTTACCCAGTAGTCTAGCCGGTCACCGGCAAAGTCAGCGAGAATTTCCTGGGCTGTGGTGTTCTGGTGAATTTTGGCATTGGCATCGGATTCAAACTGGCGTGCTAAAAACCAGCCGTTCTTCTCGGCCAACTCTACCGCCTTACTGCAGCAGCCCATGGTTTTTTTCGCCTTGGGAGTAAGTATGACCTTGGCACCTAAAAAGCGCATTAGCTTGCGCCGCTCGATGGACACACTGGTGGGCATGGTTGCAACAAAAGGATAGCCCTTGGCAGCACAAACCATTGCCAGCCCTATACCGGTATTGCCGCTGGTGGCCTCAATCACGGTTTGGCCCGGCTTTAGTTCACCGCTGCGTTCGGCTTCTTCAATAATACTAATGGCCAGGCGGTCTTTTACCGAACCGGCAGGGTTAAAAAATTCGGTTTTGACATAGAGGCGCACATGATCGGGTGCCAGGGCGTTGATTTTTACGCAGGGTGTATCGCCAATCGTATCAAGAATTGTATCGTACAGCTTGCCGCGACCCGCGGTTGTTCGCGCATTATGGGCCATATTTGTTCCCCCACAGTCAAAACCATATCAAGTCTAGTGTAACCAGTAGGGATGATTATGGAGAGCGGCGTATAAGTCAATCAATAGCGCGGCGACTAAAACCTTAACGCAAAAACAATGTCGTGCGAACAATGTCGTGCGAACAATGTCGCACAATTCTTGTACAGTGGCTAGCATTACGTGATGCTAGCTCAGCCTTATGTGTGTCTACGTGGTGCAAATCGCGTTGTATTAAAAGCCAAACTCAGTGCGAGTGTCCGACCGTGTTGATGTTTATGTTGATATCAATGAGGTTAGAAATCAAAGAGTGTTTTTACTTCGATGTCTAGCACTTGGGCAAGCTTTTCAAGATTATCGAATTTGGGGCCGAATATCCCACGCTCAATATTGCTAATAGACTCCACAGACAAGCTCGCCATATCAGCAAGTTGCTCTTGAGTAATGCACCTATCCCTTCTTAGCTGTTTAAGCTTGAATCCAAATTGTTTTTTTAGAGCTGTCATCACTTTTTTCATATACTGAAAAACCCAACAGACTAGAGAAGTTGATGGATTTTATTAACGAAGCCAGGCTTCAAATTAACTAACGATGCTAAGCTTTCACGCTTTTGTGGGGCAATAGTAAACCCAAGCATATTCAAGAATATTTTCTGTTAAGCCGAGCGCATGCTTATAATTTTTATTTTTAATGATGGCCTAATCCGATAGAAAAAAAATTCAACAAGAAAAACTAATGCTGACGAGCATAAGCGTTATGCTAAAGGTAATGTGGAACAATAAAAGTGAATATCGGGCAATACTGCGCTGGCGATTAGAACTTCGAGCTAAATTAATTAACACTAATAAGCGGCATTTACTCAAACTGTTTCGCTTCAGACACCTGACGATACCAGTTAACACCTTCGCTGTCTTTCTCAAAGCTCGCCATTTTACGTGCAATCAAACAGTTAAGGTGCGCACGTGTTTCACCAGCTGCCAAGTTAATAGTTGAGTTAGTAACCGGGTTTTTAAATAGGGCGGGGAAACAGTCAACAACGCGACGCGGCGTTTCGAGCATTTTATAAAGCGCATCCAGCGCTTCATCATGCGATTCAATAATTTGCGTCAACCGAGTACGCACACCCTTAAACGGCTGCTGGTGTGAAGGCAGCACCAGCAAATTATCGGGCAGAATTTTGCGCAGCCGCTCCAGACCCTGCAGCCATTCGGTAAGCGAATCATTGTTCGGCTCGCCAGGAAAAATACTAACATTGGGGGTAATACGCGGCAGTATCTGGTCGCCGGAAATAATCAGTTTTAAGCCGGGGCAGTACAATGAAATATGCTCTGGTGAATGACCGCTGGTGGCTAGCGCCTGCCAGTAGTGGCCATTGATTTCAAAAGTCTCGCCATCGACAATACGGCGGTAACTGTCGGGCAATGGCGACACCATTTTGCCAAACAAACCAAAACGCGATTTATATTGCTCGATATAATCCGACTCCATACCCGCGCCAATTAAAAAGTCGATAGCGGTTTGCGGCGCCTCATGCCCCGTATAACTGGTCAGATTTTTGCACATTAAATATTCCTGCCGCGACATCCATAAATCACAGCCGTGCTGTTCACACAACCAGCCTGCCAGCCCAGCGTGATCGGGATGCATGTGCGTGCAGATAATACGCTTTACAGGCTTGCCCCGCATGAAGCCGCCGAAAAGTTGCTGCCAGCTGGACTTGGCATCATCCATATTCATACAGGTGTCGACAATGGTCCAACCATCACCGTCTTCAAGCAACCATAAATTAATATGGTCTAACTTCATTGGCAACGGCATGCGCAACCAGTAAACGCCTTCGGTTATTTTATGTGGCTGCAAGTTTTCGGGTGAAAAATCGCGCCCCAGCGGGTAATGCAAACCGCAGTAAAAAGTATTTTCATCTGTGCTGTCTGCGTTATCAGAACTGCTCAAGGTAACTCCTGTTTGGTTATCACCGAATTGCCAGCAGAGTATACCAGCGAGACGGCAAGAACATAGGCGTATCGGGTCTTTTTATTGATTTTGACTGCTTTATAGTGGCGTTTTGCGCTGTTGTCGCGACTTAATGGCTGTCGATTAGTAGTTGCCAGTTAATATGAATGATGAAATCGAACAGTCATCATAACGCTGAATAACGACTAGTCGCGAAAATTATTAAACTGCAATGGCAGGCCCAGCGCTTGTGATTTCATAAATGCGATAACGGTTTGCAAATCATCGCGCTTTTTACCCGTCACCCGCACCTGTTCGCTCTGAATGGCCGCCTGCACTTTTAACTTTTCGTTTTTAATCAACTTAACAATTTTTTTACAGGTATCGGTATCGATACCGTGCTTTAAGCTTACACCTTGCTTGCACTGCTTACCGGCTTGAACAATATCGCCAAACTCCATACAGGAAATATCGATACCGCATTTATGTAATGCGTTTTGCAGAATATCGACCATTTGCTGAACCTGGAACTCGGCCTCGGCAATAATGGCAATGTTGCGCTGGTCGCGCTCAAACTTGGCATCTACGCCCTTAAAGTCAAAGCGATTAGCAATGATTCGATTGGCCTGGTCAACCGCATTGGTTGCCTGGTGAAGATCAACTTCCGATACAATATCAAAGGATGGCATACTATCATTCGCTCCTGTTTTATCGCTTGTCGCTTAAGCACGGGTAGCCCAATATTTACAGGCGTGACTAAGCTTAACCGGTTTTGACTAAAGTATTAACTGCGGCAAACACAACGATAGGTGGAATTTCAATCAACACTCAGATAATCAACACCCAGCTAAGCAACACGCCCACCGCCCACGCCGTGCATTGGTACATTTTGGGTACCGGCGCTATTGCCTGCCTGTGGGCCGCTGCGCTGCGGCATAGCGGCGCCGAGGTGACGCTGATTGCACGTGAAAAACCTGGACTGGCACTCACTCAAGCGCAGGCGCTTAGGCTTAATTCAGCAGCGTTAAATGACCCCGCTGACGAGGCAATTAACGCCAACAGTCGCCAGACATTTTCTGTCGAGCTCAGCAGTGCCAAATCACTGCACAAGCAGCGACGGAGTATCAGACATTTAATCATCGCGACCAAAGCCTACGATGCAGAAGTCGCGCTCGCTTCTTTGCTAGCATTATTAACAGAACAGGCAGTGATAATAAGCTTATGCAACGGTGTGGGTTTTCAAAACGGGCTGCATCAGCAATTGCAACAACATAGTGGCCACTGCCAATTGCTACTCGGCCTAACTTCCGACGGAGCACTACTGCAAAGCCCCTTTACGGTGCAGCATACCGGCATAGGTGAAACCTCTCTTGGTGTTTATGACGAACACTTATCTGTCACTGTGAACACCGATACGCAGACCTTGTTCAAACAAAACCTTTTACCCGAACCTTTTTTATTAAAGATCGATAAGAGCAACAATATCCAGCAACGACTATGGAACAAAGTACTTATCAATTGTGTGATTAATCCGCTCACGCTTAAGCACCGAATTAACAACGGCGAGCTACTTAGCCAAGCAGTTTACCGACATGAACTAGAGGCATTGTGCGACGAGCTTTGCACTATTTACAACCAGGCCGTGGCAGCGAAACCAGACAATGCATTGCTGCAATTAGCGTCTAAAAGTACGGAACAATTACTTGCGGACGTCCATGCGATTGCCAGCGCTACTGCCGCTAATACCTCGTCTATGCTAAGAGACGCCCAACTGGGCCGATCGCTTGAGCTGGACTATTTAAATGCCTATATGGTCAATTTGGCTCAATCGCAGCAGCTTCCCTGCCCAATTAACCAGCAGTTACTTAAACAGTTAAGCACACGCCCCATCTAGGCCAAAACCCTACAATAAAAGCTGCGCTGGCCCGCTTGCAATCTGCTATCATTAGCCAATTAACTTTACCGGCAATCGCCTGATGTCCGACAAGCCTCATAATCATTCATCCGTCAACAACAGCAACGTGCCAGGCGATTTATCGCTTGGTCGGAATAATCTACTGTCCACTATCGATCGTGCACTTGCCAGTAGCACGTCCGATAATACACTGACTGCCATAGCAATTATTGATATACGCGATTTTCGCGAGCTAAACCTGAGTTTTGGCCCGGCCTGTGGTGATGCAATTATTGCCGCAATCGCAAAGCGCCTGGAACAACTACCAGAGACTACTTTTATACAACACTATATGGGCGATGACGAGTTTGGCATTGTGCTGCCCAAGCTAAAAAGCCCAGGCTTTGGTGTGATTTGCGCTGAGCAAATTCTGGCATTGTTTAAAGGCCCGTTCGAGTGGGAAAACCATACGCTGAAAATAACCATTAATATGGGCATTGCCTATAACTATGCCAAACATCTCGACAGCAGTAAGTTATTACTCGACGCCGAACAGGCGCTTAAACAGGCCAAGACCTTAAACCAACCGTATTCGATGTTGGGAAAAAATGAACAGCAATCCAGCGACCAGTTAAAATGGGAATTACTGAATAATTTGCATGTTGCCATGCAACGCGACGAGCTAGAGCTTTACTATCAACCCAAGCTTTGCATTAATCCCGAGTTAGCGAAAAAAAACGGCAGCCCCTGCACTAAAAGCTACTGCGCTGAAGCATTAATACGCTGGCCTACCGAAGACCACGGGCTTATCGCGCCCAATATAACCATTCCATTAATTGAGCATCTGGGGTCAGAGCTCGACCTGATAAACTGGCTGGTAAATACCGCATTAAAACATTTAAGTGAGACAAACGCGCAATACGACTGTGGCGTTAGTGTCAACATCCCCGCCAACTCAGTCACCGCCAAAGCATTGTATGAGTTAATTGAACAGGCTGTATCGATTTGGGATGTAGATGCCAAGCGGCTTACGCTGGAAATTACCGAAGATGTGTTAATTAAAGATAAAGAGCTGGCCTTTGATTATTTAAATAAGGTACGTGACACCGGCGTAAGGGTGTCTATTGATGACTTTGGCACCGGCTATTCATCGCTGGCCTACTTTAAGCATATCCCTGCCGATGAATTGAAAATCGACCAGGTGTTTGTACAAAATATGCTGCATAGTGAAGCTGATAAAAATATTGTGCAGCTGATCATTGACCTGGCCCACACGTTTAAGCTCGATGTGGTGGCCGAAGGCGTCGAAGACAACCACACTCTCGATTTACTCAAGGAAATGGGCTGCGATTACGCCCAGGGCTTTTTAATCTCTCACCCCATCCCCTACCCCGAATACCTGAAGTGGCTTGAAGTACAACCCCAGTTTTAACGCATGTTTTAACTCGTATTCTCGATAAAGTTTTAACTTATCGATTAAATAAGACTTTAACGGCTGCCTTCGCGGTAACTGACTGAACTGTGTTCAGCCGCCATTCCCTCGCTTAAAAACGTGCAATATGGCTGTGGCGCGGTACTAAACTGGCATTGTAAAAAACTCCAGGCTGCCAGCAAGGTTAATTCATTTTGCCGAATCGGATTCATGGCCGGTGTTAGCACGCTTTCACAAATCTGGATATCAGTTTTTACAATATAACTCTGCTCAACCGAACCCAGCTCGGCGTACAAGCTATCGCCCTCGTCAAGAGTGCTATCGAGATTCTTCTTTACCTGGTCACAGCCAATAGAATCAGGGTTGTCTAGCCAGCGCAACCAGCGCGACTGGTAGGCGTAGCCAGTGTGTGAACCGCCGTCAATAGTGAGCAAGACCGACTGGGCAATCTTTTCCAGCACCGGTAAGGCATTGGCGGGGTAGTCGATAAATGCATCCTGCGGCGATGCAATACCCAGGTAGGGCAATGAACGCGTGGCAAAATATTTTGCACTGAACATTTCAGAAGGTGCTGCAACGGCCACCAGAGCATCAATGCGATTATCAATCCGCTTGGTATCGTAACCCAGCATATGGGTTGTCATACCGCCCAGCGACAAACCCATGGCAACAATTTTATCGGTATCGATTAAACGATATAGCGGATCCGTCGAGTCCTGATTACGCTCCAACAACAAGTCGAGTAAAAAACTGATATCTGCGGGTTGATTGATCACATCACTGGAGTCCGCCCGCTGTCCGTTAGACATAGTGCTTAGCGGAAAATTGGGCGCGACAAACACATAGCCGTGGCTAACAAAATGCTTAGCATAGTGTAAGCCCTCATCGTAATTACCCATCATGCCATGGCTATAGAGAACCAGCGGCATCGGCTTGGCAGCCTGATCGTGCACTGCCGACACATCCGGATACCAAACTCGGTAGTCGATGCTGCGTGGCAAGGTTTGACCCTTTACTCGCTTATCGGGCACGGTACGCAGCTCATCGACCGCAGTTAATTTCTGCATTACCACAGGATAGTCACCGAGCTGCATCAGCTCTGCGCTTTGTGAGTTTTGGTCGAAAGATTCGGGAATCGCGGTGTAGTTAAATAACACCAGTAAAACCAGCAACAGCATTACCAGCGTGAGCAGGATTTTCTTTAGCATTGATTTAAACCTTTTAACTCGATACAGCGCTGCAGTTTAATGGCATTATAAACGCAGGGTTATAACATTTCGCTAATAAAAAAAGCCCGCAATAAATTGCAGGCTTTTTAAGCTGGGTAAAATCGCTTTCACCCAAGCGCTTAAGACTTAAAAGCAGAGCTACAAATCGTAGCCTTTTTCGTTATGGGCAACCAGGTCAAGACCTACTGACTCATCTTCTTCATCAACACGAATACCACCGGTCATCAGGCCAATCACTTTGAAAATCACATAGGTTGCCACAGCGGTGTAGACAATCGCCGCACCAACACCTTGAGCCTGAATCGCCAGCTGGGTGCCGATGCTGTTATCCATACCCTGGCCACTGAATATACCAAGCTCGGCGCTGGCAAATACGGCAACCGCCAAAGTACCTAAAATACCACCCACACCGTGAACCGGCATAACGTCGAGCGAGTCGTCAATATGCAGGGTCTTTTTCATAAACATGGTGGCATAAAAACACACGATACCGGCGCTGGTGCCAATCACTACCGCACCGGCAGGACCAACAAAACCAGAGGCTGGCGTAATGGTACCAAGACCGGCAACCATACCGGTGACAATACCCAATACGCTCGGCTTGCCGTATTTAATCCACTCAATCACCGACCAGGTAAATGCACCGCAGGCCGCCGACAAGTGCGTAACCAGGATAGCCATACCGGCATCGCCATTGGCTGCCAGCGCACTACCGCCGTTAAAACCAAACCAGCCCACCCACAGCATACCGGCACCGGCCACTGACAATGTCAGGTTATGCGGAGGCATGGCAACGGTTGGAAAGCCTTTACGTGGCCCCAGCGTTAATGCCGCAACCAGCGCGGCCACACCGGCGGTGATATGCACCACGATACCACCGGCGAAATCGAACGCGCCCTTCTCGCCTAGCCAGCCGCCGCCCCACACCCAGTGACAGATCGGTGCGTAAACCACCAGCAACCATAAAACGGTAAACCACATCACCGCGCTAAACTTCATGCGCTCGGCAAAACCACCCACAACGAGCGCCGGGGTAATAATGGCAAAGGTCATTTGGAACATTAAGAACACACTTTCGGGGATATCGCCAGACAGCGTCTCTTCGGCAACACCGGCTAAAAACATTTTACTCAAGTCACCGACAAACCAATTGCCCTCGGCAAAGGCCAGGCTGTAACCGGCAACAAACCAAACAATAGAGGCAACACAGGCAATGGCAAAGCACTGCATCAGTACTGATAATACGTTTTTAGAGCGAACCAGGCCTGCGTAGAAAAGCGCCAGGCCTGGTAGTGTCATAAATAACACCAGGGCTGTTGAGGTCATGATCCAGGCGGTATTAGCACCGCTTAAACCCTCTGCTGCGGCGCCCGCCGAAACAGACAAGCCAATAAAGCTTGCCAGCGTAAACTTGGTTAATCGTTGAACATTCAACATAGAAATCCCCAATAAATTTGCGTTATTAGTTTTGGTGCGTTTTTGATGGAGCAGAATAGTATGAACTTTTATAGGGCAAATCGAGAGTCAGCATGGGGATTCTAACGATTTTTTTGCACTCGCAAAGTGCCAAACGTACGTGAGAATCTTAAATGCACCATATTGGATCATTTGGAGAAATTGGAGCGCCAAATTAAAGCCATAAATCAGGCTTGCTGACAGCATCTATGCCTCATTGCTGAAAAAAAATAACTTTGTTCGGGGTATTTTTGGTGAGATTCTTTTTGATTAAGCCCCTGGTGTTAAAAACATTGCCCCAGCCGGTGCGACCACGTTAGTCTAGACGGGTTAGTGGGGAGCAGTAATAAACCTATGCGGCCCTACGTTTTACCTTGTTAAATGCCGAAGATTAAGCTGTATGAGCAATACCCCACCAGGCGCCGATACAATGGACAATGCCAGCTACCTGGCCAAAAAAAACCGCTTTGGCAATATGTTAACCATATACGGTCGCAAGCCGGTACTAGAGGCATTAGAAGATAGCAGTATCCCAATTCATGCCATTCATTTTGCCGATAGTAATAAAACCGCCGCTATCCTCGGCCGCATTGAACAACTTGCCGAGCAGCGTAGTATCACGGTTAACTTCATGGATAAACGCGCGTTATCACGGATTTCGCGCAATAGTAAGCAGGACCAGGGCGTAGCCGCCGACCTGGCACTGCCCGACTACCAACAGCTCGACAATTTTATGGCCAACTACAGCGCCAGTAAGCACGATCGGTTTTTAGCGGTCGATAAAGTCTCAAACCCGCAAAACCTCGGCATGATTATTCGCTCGGCCGCGGCGGCCGGGATTCGGGGCCTGGTAGTGCCCGAACAGGGTTCGGCCGCTATGGGCCCGCTCGTTATTAAAGCCAGTGCTGGTGCCATTTTTAAATGCCCGATTATTCGCTGCCAACAGCTAGCAGATGCACTGACTGCACTGCAGTCCCAACAGGTAGCCATAGCCAGCCTTGCCATGCAAGAGCAAGCAGACCAAAACACCTGCACTGGCAAGCAAATTAGCCTCTATGAACTGATGCACCGCGAGCCTCACGCTACAGTATTTATATTAGGTAATGAAACAGAGGGAGTATCGAAACAAACGCAGCGACAAGCAGATTATAGCGTTTATATTCCAATGCATAACGAGGTTGAATCACTCAATGTGGCAGTAACAGCGGCATTGATTGCCTATGCGGTAACCGAGCCGATTAACCGCTAAGCCGGATTGCTAGCGTGCTAAATGCGCCATGCATTCTTCCAGACCATTCACCGTCATTGGGAACATACTACCTTCGAGTAACTCATCAATTATTTTGGCCGACTGACTATACTGCCACTCGCTTTCTGCCACCGGATTTAACCAGGCGACATCGTCGTAATTCGCCAACAGCCTACGCATCCAAACCTCACCCGACTCCTGGTTCCAGTGCTCAACACTACCACCTTCAGAGACAATTTCATACGGCGACATTGCCGCATCGCCAACAAAAATCACTTTATAGTCGCGCGAGTATTTATTTAAAATTTCGTACAGCGGCGTTGCCTGTTGCAAGCGACGGCGGTTATCTTTCCAAACCGCTTCGTAAATAAAATTGTGAAAGTAAAAGAACTCCAAATGCTTAAACTCACTGCGCACCGCACTAAATAACTGCTCGCAAGCGGCTACGTGGTAGTCCATGGAGCCACCAATATCGAAAAATATCAGTACCTTTACCGCATTATGTCGCTCTGGCACCATTTTTATATCGAGCAAACCAGCGTTTTTAGCAGTGGAGCTAATCGTATCATCCATATCGAGCAAATCGGGCGCCCCGCTACGGGCAAACTTGCGCAACCGGCGCAAAGCAATTTGAATATTACGAGTACCTATAGTGGTATCACCATCGAGGTTCTTAAAATCGCGCTTTTCCCATACCTTAACGGCTTTTTTCTCTTTTGATTCTCCACCTACGCGAATCCCCTCGGGGTGAAAGCCATTATTGCCAAATGGTGAGGTACCGCCAGTACCAATCCATTTATTGCCGCCCTCGTGGCGCTCATCCTGCTCGGCAAGGCGCTCTTTAAACTGTTCTATCAGCTCTTCTAAGGAGTTAAATGACTGCAGCTTTTCCAGCTCTTCGTCGGTGAGTTCTTTTTCAAAGGCCTCGCGAATCCAGTCGTCGGGAATTAATGCCTCCAACATCCCTTCCATAGATTCAAGACCGTTAAAAAAGGCTTGGACCGCACGGTCGAATTTATCAAAATGCTTTTCGTCTTTAACTAAGATAGTTCGTGACAAATAATAAAACTGTTCACGGTCGGCAAAGATTATCGAAGACTTTAGCGCCTCAAGTAGGTCAAGAAACTCTACCAGTGTGACGGGCACACCGTAGCGTTTAAGCGTATCGAAATAAGATAACAGCATCAGTAAACTGCCGGCTGATCAGGCTTAGCGGGCCGTTTCACGACGATGCATAAACGCCAGGCGTTCCAACAAATGCACATCCTGCTCGTTTTTAAGCAGCGCACCGTACAACGGCGGAATCGCTTTACTGTGGTCGCGCTGCGCCAGAATATCATCGGGCACATCGTCAGACATTAACAGCTTTAACCAGTCAATTAATTCTGATGTGGATGGGCGCTTTTTAAGACCGGGTAATTCACGCAGTTCAAAAAAAACCTCGAGCGCTTGATCAACCAGATTTTTTTGGATATTGGGGTAGTGAACATCAATAATCGCTTTCATAGTGTCGCGATCGGGAAAGTTAATAAAATGAAAAAAGCAACGTCGCAAAAAGGCATCGGGCAATTCTTTTTCATTGTTACTGGTAATAATAATGACGGGGCGATTCAGAGCCTTGATCGTTTCACCGGTTTCATAAACAAAGAACTCCATTTTGTCGAGCTCTTGCAATAAGTCATTAGGGAATTCAATATCGGCTTTATCAATCTCATCGATTAACAATACCACTCGCTGTTCAGCCGTAAAGGCCTCCCAGAGCTTACCCTTTTTAATGTAGTTGGCAACATCGGCAACTTTATCATCACCCAGCTGCGAGTCGCGCAAGCGTGATACGGCATCGTATTCGTAAAGACCCTGGTGAGCTTTGGTGGTGGACTTAATATGCCATTGTACCAACTCCATACCGGTTGAGTGTGCAATTTGCTCGGCCAGCATGGTTTTACCTGTGCCGGGTTCCCCTTTAATCAATAGCGGTTTTTCAAGCGCTATTGCCGAGTTTACCGCCATGGCCAGATCATCACTGGCTATATAGTCTGCTGTACTGCTAAAACTTGTCACTATGGAATGCCCGTAAGAGTTGTGAAAA
>CBFHXO010000077.1:0-14047 GCA_965659815.1 Pseudomonadales bacterium | reverse complement strand
TATAAAATGATTAGGTAGCATATACCGCGGTAAGGCCTGACTTAAAAACTCCCTCAGCTGCATCATGGTTAAGGTTTCATCATGCAAGCAAGTATAAAACGCCACCAACCTCGCTTCATTATTCACCATTTGTAGTACTACTGCGCAATCATTGATAGCTTCATGCGCTAAGATTTGACTCTCAATCTCGCCAAGCTCAATCCGAAAGCCTCTTACTTTAACCTGATTATCAATCCGGTTAAAGTACTCAAGCTCGCCATCATAGCGCCACCGGACTTTATCACCGGTACGGTACATACGCGGCGGCACGGGTTTATGCGTAGGCGCTGCAAGGTCAGAAAACGCAATTTCATTACGATCAATAAACGGGTCATCTAAAAATCGCTCGGCTGTTAGGTCTGGCCGGTGTAAATAGCCATTAGTTACACCATCACCACCAATATACAACTCCCCGGCCACACCGGGTGGCACAGGGTTAAGCGCAGTGTCGAGGATATAACATGAGGTATTGCGTATTGGCTTGCCAATATAAATGGACTGCGTCGCATCTGTAATCTCAAAACAGGTCGACCATACCGTGGTTTCTGTCGGCCCGTACATGTTCCAGACACTACCGACTCTTGGCAATAACTGCTGCGCAAGATCCTTTGGAAATGCCTCACCCCCGCATAATACTTTTAACGCGGCGTTACCTGGCCAGTTAAATTCAACCAGCATACGCCAGGTACTGGGCGTAGCCTGCATCACCGTTACCTGGTACTGCTCAATTAAATCAGCTAGCCGGCTCGCATCGGTTGCCTGGTCTCGCGATGCAATAACAATAGTGCCGCCAACAAACAATGGCAGGTAGAGCTCCAGTACTGCAATATCGAAAGACAGTGTTGTCACCGCCAGCAATTTATCTCGTTCGTCAAACCCGGGCCGCTGTGCCATTGCCTGCAAAAAGTTAATCACCGTCCTATGTGGCACTTCGACACCTTTAGGCTTACCGGTTGAGCCCGAGGTAAATATCACATAAGCATTCGCATCGGCATTAATGCTAATTGCAGGCATCTGTTTAGACAAAGCCAATAATTGCGCTTGGCATTGGTCGAGCAAAATTGTTTTACCATCACACGCGGGTAGTTCATCGATCAAAGTACTTTCAGTGAGCAGTAATTTAACCTGCGCCGCCTCCAGCATATAAGCAAGCCTGTCCTTGGGGTAATCAGGATCGAGGGGTACATAAGCCGCGCCCGCTTTTAACGCGCCAAGCAAACCCACCAACATGTCGGCATGGCGATTAATCGCAATGGCAACAAAATCACCTGACTCTACACCGCAGGCAATCATATGATTAGCCAGCTGATTAGAGCGCTCTTCAAGCGCTGAATAGCTGAGTGAACCGCCATCGCCAGTCACTGCTATTGCTTGCGGTCGCTGCATACTATGCTGGCTAAGCAACTGAGCCAGGCTCTGCTGCCCTGCGGGCACAAACGCTTGCTTACCACAGTAGTGGTCTAAACATTGTTGCATCGATGGGCTAATGACACTGATATCATTAAGACGGGTAGCAATAGCGCCAGGCGATACAATTTGTTCTAACAGATGCTGATAGCTTAATAAAAACTGCTCGGCAAACTCGCGCGCGAAAATAGAGGTACTGTACTCGCAATTAATTTCAATGCGATCGTCGTAGTGCTCTAACCAAAAGGTCACATCGGTTCTGGCGGTAGACTGACTGGGCCGACATAAACTCAGCGTCTTGCCACCGATGTTAAGCACTTCACTGGCAACCTTATGGTAGGCAAATACCGTTTGAAAAATACGTGACTGGCTGACATCGCGCACCGGCTGCAATCGATCAACCAGGTCGTCAAACGGCAAATCGCTATGCGCTATTGCCTGGTGCCAGCTATCGCGAACATCTGCCAATAAATCGCCAAAAGAGTCCAGGCCGGTGAAATGGGTTCGCAGCACCAAAGTATTTACCAATAAACCCATGGCGTCGGCAAATTCACTGTGCCCACGCTCGGCCACAGGGCAACCCACTAACACATCGTCTTGCTGGCTGTATTTGGCTAGCAGCAGCTGATATGCCGTTAGTAAAACAACAAACAATGAACAGTTGGATTGACTGGCAACTGAGTTTAAACCGTCGATTAATTCCGCGTTCAGGTTAAGCTGGCTGGTATCACCTAAAAAATCAAATTCTGCTGGTCGCGGGTAATCGGCGGGTAAATTTAACGAAGGTAAATCACCACTGAGTTTTTGCTGCCAATAGTCGTATTGACGCTGAATAGCTTCAGTTTGGCTTTGCGACTGCTGCCACAATACATAATCGGCAAACTGGTATGCTACCGGCGCAAGCGCCACGGGCTCGTTTTTCTCAAGTGAGGTATACAACGCAACAAACTCGGTAATAAAGTTGTCTGCCGATAAACCATCAAAAATTGAGTGGTGAAAAACAAAATATAACTGGCTCTTATTTGCGTCGAGTGCTGTAAGCTCTGCGCCCCATAGTGGGCCGTGCGTCAGGTCAAATGGCCGCCTGGAGTAGTGGTATTGCTTAGCTTCAATACGCGCGGCTTGCTCGTCGATATCCAGCTGCGATAAATCGTCATAAACCCAGTCGTAATGCTGGCTCGCCGTCACGCTATCTTCCTGGCCATTACTATCGGCAATAGCCTGAACCCATATTTCACCGTCGGTTTCAAATACCGTGCGCAGATTTTCATGGCGTGCGACCATGATATTTAATACCCGCTGCATTAAAGAAGGCTGTAATGAGCCATCAACAGCGTAACTGACCTGAATATTGTAACTGCTAAAATTATCAGCAAATTGCTCAACGTACCAAAGATGTCTTTGCGCGCTGGACATTGGAATTTGATTGGGTCGGGTAATACTGTCAAGCAAAGCAACTGGTTTTGACTCTTGGCGGCTAACACTCAGTCGGGCGAGATTTTCAATGCTTGGATTAACAATAAAATCACGCAAACGTATATCAGCGCTAAAAGCCTCATTAACTTCAATTAGCATACTAACGGCAAGCAAGGAGTGCCCACCAAGACCAAAGAAATCGCTGTTTATACCCAACTGCTCGTTATCAGCCAAGGCCAGTACCTGCCGCCAAATAGTTGCGATGGTTTTTTCGGCTGGTGTTTGCGGCATTACCAGCGCGCGATCTAAACATTGCCACTGCGGCTTGGGCAATGCATTTCGATCGATTTTACCGTTGGCCGTTTTGGGTAATGCATCGACCGATACAATCGCCTGCGGCAACATATAATCGGGCAGTGAGCTGCGTAAATAATCCATCAACAACGGCTCGTCTAGCTCGCTTCCTGCTTCAAGCAGCACGTATGCCACTAATCGTTGATCGACCTGACTATAATCAACTACGCGCAAGACCGCTTGTGCAACCGATGCGTGGTACGCCAAAACCGTTTCGATTTCACCAAGCTCCATTCTAAAACCCCTTAATTTAACCTGGTCATCCAGGCGATTGAGATACGCTAACTCACCGTAATGGGTAATTTTGACCAGATCGCCCGTTCGATACAATGGCCCTGAATAACCACTACCCTCCGCGGCAAACGGGTTGTCAATAAATCGCTCGGCGGTTAAATCCGGTCGCGAAAGATAGCCACTGGCAACACCCAAGCCACCGATATAGAGCTCGCCAGCAACGCCCACCGGCACTCTTTGCAGATTGTCATCCAGAACGTAGCACTGGGTATTGGCAATAGGCCTGCCAATTAATAACTGCTCAGCATTGCCAGGCACACGATAACAGCTTGACCATACCGTGGTTTCTGTCGGGCCGTACATATTCCAAACCTGCGCACAGCGCACAGTCATTGCCTGCGCCAAATCAGTTGGAAATGCCTCGCCACCGCAAAGCGCTTTAAACTGCTCACCACCTTTAAAACCTGCAGCCATTAAACCACGCCAGGTACTTGGCGTGGCTTGCATGACGTCAATAGCATGTTTGTCGATTAGCGTATTCAACACCATGCTATCGGCAGCTTGCTCAGCGCTGGCCACCACAACGCAACCACCGCATAAAAGCGGCAGGTAAAGCTCCAGCACGGCAATATCAAAGGCCAGCGTTGTTACCGCCAGCAAGCGATTGTGCGACTCAAAACCCGGTTCACTACGCATGGCATTTAAAAAATTGGCCACCGCATCGTGCCGCACTTGCACCCCTTTGGGTTTACCGGTAGAGCCCGAAGTAAAAATCACATACGCCAACCCGTCGGCGCGCGCTCTGGCGTGAAATTCACACGACCCAGCAGCTAACACTTCGGTTTCGCGCTCAAGATCAAAGACTGTTGCCGCTAAGCTTGTGACTCCATCGGAGTTGAGTTTTTCAACAGCAGCGGTATTGGTCAAAATCAATTTGGCCGCCGAAGTCTCAACCATAAAACTTAAGCGATCGAAGGGGTAGCCAGGGTCAAGCGGTAAGTAGGCTGCACCACTCTTCATTACTGCAAGCAAAGCCACCAACAGCTGTGGGGTTCTGGTCATGCAAATGCCAATAGCGTCACCGGCCTGCACACCTTGCGCGTCTAATACATTGGCCAACTGGTTCGATTGCTGGTCCAATTCTCGGTAACTTAGTTCGGCACCATCGGCAAAAATGGCGGCGCGCCGGTCGGCAAACTCAGCTGCGCGCGACACAAACGCGTTGATAAAAATATCATTTTGTTCTGCCGGCGTATTGACAGCGACTGGCGGCGCAAGCGAATTTAACAATGCCGTATCGCTGTCATTATGCAGTGCCACCTGCCACAGCGATTGCTCGGGAGAATCTATCAGGGTATGCAGCAGGCATTCATAGCAAGCCTGCATTCGACCAATACTGTCGCTGTCGTAAATATCACTGCTATACCAAATAACGCCGTGCAAGCAGCCGTCCTGCTGCCACATCCATTGATGGATGTCGTACATTGCCCCACCGCTATGCACATCAAGTGGCTCACACTGTAAACCTTCGAGCGCCAACACGGGCGGCGGCTCCTGAAAAACAAAACCGACCTGGAACAACGGGTTGGCACTAAAATCTCGGGCCTCAAGTTCTGCATCGACAATGACTTCAAACGGGACATCCTGGTGTTGATATGCAAACAGCATGGTCCGTTTGATTTTGGCCAGCAATGCATTAAATGATAGTTGCTTATTAAGCACCGATGCCAACGGCAAGGTATTCATAATACAGCCGACAACCGACTGTAGCTCTTCTTGCTCACCGCGAAAAGAAAAAGGGGTTCCCACCACAACATCAGACTGGTTGCTATAGCGTGCCATTAATACCTTAAAGGCAGCCAGGCAGGTGATATATAAACTGACGCCCTGGGCGCGACTAAACTGCTCGACTTTTGTTGATAAGCTAGGCGAAAGCGAAAACCGATATTCTGCGCCAGCGCCACTGGGAATCGCCGGGCGCGTTCGGTCGAAGGGTAAATTCAGGTAACCACTGACATCGGCAAGGTGTTCATGCCAGGCATCGATCTTTTGCTGCAGCTCGTCCTGATTTTCTTTAAGCCACATCACATAGTCGGCATACTGCAGTTCGGGCTCGGCCAAAGCCGCCTCACTACCGCTGGCAATCGCGGCATACAGCTGGCTTATTTCATTGGAAATTAACAGCATCGCGCCGTGATCAACAGCAATATGATGCACCACCAAATAAAATATATACGCGTGCTCTCCTGTTGCGATAACACCGGCGCGAAACACCTCCCCCCCGGCCAAATCAAAAGTTTTGCTAACTGCGGCCTGGAGCAACTGCTCCGCGGCAATGGCAGCATCTTCATCGCTTGCAGCGGACTGCTGTATATTATCGACAATACGAAAATCAATATCGTATTCAGGATAAATATGCTGCACCAAATGACCGTCATTATCGGTATAACGGGTGCGTAAAATTTCATGGCGCTGGACCAGCATCCTAACGCTTTGTTCCAGTGCCTCAACATTAAGAGCACCGGTAATTTTGACCGCCAACGGTATATTGTAAGCTGAATTGTCTGGCATCATTTGATGCAACACCCACAGCGACGCCTGCGTAGAAGACGCAGGAAACTCAAAAACCTCTGATCCCGAATGGGTTTGTGTTTTAGACACCATAGTATTTAAATAACTACCCTTTTTACTAACTCATTAATTCAGTGTTTTTTTATGTGCGCCACGCGCAATCCGCTTAATTTTTTTCACCGCTGCATTGGCGTTACCACCCTCACCACTGACCTCAGCTTTAGCCACAGCTGTTTGAACCAAATCCGCCCATTGCGCTACCGTTGGACATTCAAAAAATTCACTGGCCGGCAAATTAACCCCAAACAGCTTTTTAATTTTGCTTGCCATACGAATCAGTAATAATGAATGGCCGCCCAATTCAAAAAAGTTATCGCGAATACTCACCCGCCCAACACCTAGGGTGTTAGCCCACAATTCAGCCAATTTACGCTGCGCTTCATTCTCTGGCGCAACATAATTTGGGTCGCCAAAACCCTCGGTATCGTTTGCATTATCATCAGACTCTCGCGTATAGCGAATTGCCGCAATATCCTGCTCGCCCTTATATTGGCCGTTTAGCTTATGCTGAGTATTTAACTGCTGCAACCACAGACGTAGATCAACCGATGATACCAGCCACTGCACCTGGGTTTGCTGGACCATCACGCGCGCAAAAGCCTCTACCCCTTCTGCTGGGTCAATGGCATGTTTGAGTATCTCTTCGAGCGAGTCGAGACGACTACCCTGTGCTGAGTTCACATCTACTGCTGGCACTGCCTGACTACCACCTGCGGCGAACTGCGCCTCAACTCGCTTCATAGTAAAGCGCTCAATATCAACAAGAATGCGCCCCGATGCATCCATTACAACGATATCAAATTGCACAAAACCATCACTGCTATCACTGCGGTAATTGATATAACTGCAAAACATTGCAGGCAGTCGCTGGTAAATTTTAATTTGCCGGTAGGCCACAGGCACATAAAAATCGTTATGCTGGTCAAAGCCTTTTATAAGAAATTGCGCGCCACCCGTGGCCATATCCATTAATGCCGGATGCAAGGCATAATTATCGAGATCAGAGTGAAATTCACTGCTTAGTCTAATATCCAGTAACGCAGCATTGCCCTGGTAACTGATCTTTTCAATACAGCCCCAACGCGGACCAAACTGCATAAAGTCCTGATTGAGAAAACGGCCTTTGGTAACGGCTGGCGTTTGCAATTGTGCGCGAGCTGCGGCCAAATCAAATAGCGGCGATTCAACTGCGGGCGTTATCGCAATATCACCTGTCACATGCGGCAACGCTTTATCATGAGAGTAAAACTGCAGTGAAAACTGTTGCTCAGCCACGCTTGCACCAACAGGCTCAACATTGATGAACAGTGTTGCTGTATCTTCGACTCCAAACGGTGACAGAAAGGCGACATCGCTTAGCGTTACACATTGCGGTTGAGCATCCGACTGTGATTGTTGCTGTGCAATAGCGAACATTAAGTCAAGGTAGCCTGTACCGGGTATCAAGGCATTACCATTTTTCACCCGGTGCTCGGCAACCAGCCAATGCTCATTTTTAGCAAATACCCGGGCATAAATCGATTCGCCCGAAGCTAATGAAACGCGGTAATCGAGGTTGGGGTGGTTGACAGACTGCCGGTCTTGGCCCGCAATTACATGTTCGCGCTCCGCCTGGTTAGCCGCGCTAGCCATGCCGACACCCCGCCAGGCGTTCCAGTTAATCACAAGCGTCTGGCCTCTGGCACGCTGTGCCCGCTCATCGGCAAAGGCATCGAGAAAGGCATTCGCGGCGGCGTAATCGATTTGGCCTGGCAAACCGAGCACCGAGGCAACCGATGAAAACGCGACAAAAAAGTCTAGCTGTTGATCATCGAAAACCTGGTCGAGTACCAGTGCACCATTGATTTTTGCATCCAACACCTGGTGAACGGAATCCTGTGTCTTTAACAAGACTAATTGGTCATCTATAGTACCGGCGGCGTGAATCACACCGTTAATAGCTTGGCCTGAGTGCGATTCAACATTGTTCACCACAGCGCGCACGACTGCAAGATCAGTAATATTTACTGCAGGGGTATAAACACGAGCGCCACTGGCTTCGATAGCCTGCACAGCCTTAATTTTTAAGACCACAGGATCGCTAGCGGCTCGGTTTTGCAAGCACTCCTGCCATTGTTCTCGATCGGGCAGCGCACTGCGACTGGCTAGGATAAGTTGTGTGGCCCCCGATTTGGCAAGATACTCAGCTATGGTCAAGCCGATACCACCTAAACCACCGCTGATAAAATAACTGCCACCCGGGCGCAACCAGTTTTGATCCGTAGGTAATGACGGAGTGCTGGCTGTCACATTATGTATTTGACGCGACCAGCGCTGCAAGCCTCTATAAGTAATAAATTGTTCCCCGCCAACGGCAGCATCTGATAGTGTTAAATTTTCAGCGAGAATTGATCGGGCTAATTTGGCCGAATCTGTCTTTGAGTCAAAGTCTAAGGCCTGCGTATTTACATGGGGTAATTCATGCGGTAGTACCGTCACCGGCCCAATCAGTAGACTTTTCTCTTTACACCCTACGGATGCGAGTGCGTGCATATCACTAGAGACAACCGTTAGATCGACACGCTGTTCAACTTCACTTAATACTTTGCCAAGGTTAAACAAACCCCAGAAACAGCTGTCCAGCGCAGCTTCAACGGCGCTCGATGCACTGGCTTTAGCAGACCTGTCGGTATAGGCCTTATTCAGCGGAGGCAAGTAGAGTATCTTGCCTGGCTGCAACGATTGGTCCTCGAGCGTACCGAACAACTGGCGCATAGCGTTTTCGCTGGTAATATCAACGCTGTAACGATTTTCACCCAAGTGCTCAAACGATCGACCGGGCAACACTAAAAGCCTTGCTGACGGCGCAATATTATTCGCCTGCAGTAACTGATCAAGTTGTTCCGCAACCCCACATTGATCGGCAAAAATCAACCACTGCTGCTCACTTAAACCTGAAAGCTGCGCAGGGTAAGACGGCGCCGGCGATTGTACCCACTGGTATTGACCAAACCAGTCGTCAATATTACTTTGTTTTTTAAGCAATGCAGTCGCTGGCGTATCGGCCTGAGCGCTGGCACCCGGTTCTATCCAATAGGCCTTACGCTCAAACGAATAAGTCGGCAAGGCAACACGCCTGCCGTGCCAGTAAATACCATAACAGGCATTATTCAAGGCCTTCCAGTCCACATCGACACCGGCTGCCCATACGCTACCGTAGGTGCGCAAGGCGTAATCGAGATCATTGCTGTGCTCACTGGGATGGCGCATGGAATTTAATACTAACTGAGCGCCACTATCATTCGCCTTAGCCAAATTCATTAGCGTTCGCCCCGGTCCCACTTCAAGCAACACCGATGGCTGACCTGCCAGTACGGTGGCCACATTATCGGAAAACCTAACAGTATTTCTCAGATGATCTACCCAGTAGTTGGGGTCGGTCGCCTGTGCCTTTGTAATCCAGTCGCCGCTGTAATTTGAGGTAAAGGGAATTTTTGGCGCTGAGAAAGTCATTGACTGACAACAACTGCGAAAGCGCTCGAGTATGTCATCCAACATAGCCGAGTGCGCCGCAACATTAATTCGTATGCGCACCGTATCGATAGCCTGCCGCTCAAGTTCAGCTTGCAATTGCTCAATATCGGCAACTGGTCCCGATGCAACACATAAGTCTGGCGCATTAACTGCTGCAATATCTAGACTGGCCGGCATAAATTGACGCGCCTCACTTTCAGACAGTGAAATACTGAGCATTGCACCCTCTGCCACACGCTCAAATAATTCACCACGCAAGGCCACCAATTGCATTGCATCGCGCAATTGCATAACGTCTGACAGGCAAGCGGCTGTATATTCGCCCATAGAGTGACCGATAAATGCATTCGGTGTTGCGCCCCAGTTCATTAACTGGCGCGCTAAGGCATATTCTGTTGCAAACAGTGCGGGCAGCGTTCGACTCGGCCGCTCCAATTGACTCGATGCGGCTTCGCGCTGGTGTTCTGCGGCAAATACCAGCTCGCGCACCTGCTCGGCAAGTTCAGGCGCTAAACATTGCATGCAAGCATCAAAAGCTTCGCGATAAGCGCTACCCGGCCGATAGAGATCTGCCCCCATACCGGCGTATTGCGCACCGCCGCCAGGAAACATAAAAACCAAGTCTGCAGCCGAAGATGTTGCCTGCCCAACGGCCACGCGGGTATTATCGTCGCCCTCCAGTAACGCTATTGCGTCGCTGTGATTCTGTACGGCCAGTGCCAGCCTATAATTATAAGCACGACGCCCCTGTTGCAAGGTAAAGGCAACATCACACAGCGGTGTATCAGTTTGTTCGCGCAACGCCGCTGCAAGCCTGGCACGAGCCTGTTGCAGCGCAGTGGCGGTTTTAGCCGATAAAACCAACAAACTTCGAGCATCGTCGTCGCTAGCTGCGATCGATTTTTTCTCGCCAGGCGCCTCGGCAATAATCAGATGGGCATTGGTGCCACCGGCACCTAACGCAGTGATCCCTGCCAAACGCTGGCCGCCGTCGCTATGCCAGTCGACCAGCTGATCGTTAATCACAAACGGGCTGTTGTCGAGCTCGATATCCGGGTTCGGCGATTGATAATTGATGGTGGGAGGTATTTTTTTATTGCCCAGCGACAAAATCACTTTAATCAACGAGGCAATGCCTGCGGCTTCGCCCAGATGACCAATATTAGATTTAACAGAACCTACACGACAATAGTGTTGTTTATCGGTTAGCTCTTTATAAACCTGGTTAAGCGCCTCAAATTCAATGGGGTCTCCCACTTTTGTACCGGTGCCATGGGCCTCAACAAAGGCGACGTCTTCTACATTGACTCCGCTGATTTCCAGCGCCTCAGAAATTGCACCTACTTGACCTTCGACACCGGGCGCAAGATAGCCAATTTTTCTCGCGCCATCATTATTAATCGCCGAGCCGACAACCGTCGCATAAATGGTATCGCCATCGGCGAGCGCATCTTCAAGCCGGCGCAATACTACCGCACCGGCACCACTACCAAATACCGTGCCGGCAGAATTCGCGTCGAAAGGACGACAGTGTCCATCGGGCGAAAGAATTTCCCCCTCTTTATAAACGTAACCCCGCTGCTGGGGTAACAATACCGTTGCACCGCCGACCAATGCAGTATCGCATTCACCACCGAGCAGACTTTGCACCGCCATATGAATGCCAACCAGCGTCGATGAACAAGCCGTTTGCACATTAATACTCGGGCCGCGAAAATCCAGCTCATACGATAAACGCGTGGCGAGGAAATTCATATCGTTGCCGGTATGTCTAACCAAAAACTCACCCATTTCAGCCATCAGCGCCGGATTAGTTTTTAAATTATCCATCCAATACTGACTTGCACCTGAACTGGCGAATACGCCTACCCTGCCCTCGTCGTCATAACCGGTATGGCCAGCATGCTCCAACGCCTGGTAGGCAACTTCCAAAAATATCCGGTGGGCAGGGTCAGTGACAGCGGCATCTTGCGGGCTCCAACCCCAAAAGCGCGCATCAAATTGATCATACCCCTGCAACACCGGCTGCGCGCGGACATAGGCCGGGTTCGCTAATTGCTCGGCACTTTCACCGAATGCCAATAATTCCTCATCGGTAAAAAACTGCACCGACTCAACACCCTTGTGCAGATTTTCCCAGTACTCATCGAGATTATTCGCGCCAGGCAAATGGCAGGCAAGGCCGACCACGGCAATAATGGCATCATCATGCTCACCCGCCGCATCGCGCTCAGTATTATCGTCATTGTACTGGTCTTGCATTATTTGCTTCTCAACACACAATCAAATTAGTTGGAAATAAACCCCGTGCAATAAAAACACCATTATCTTCTTCGACTGGAGGCACGACGACGACGGTTGGCTTGCGCCGCCTTGCGCTTTTCACCGCGCTTTTGCCCCTCCTCTAAACCCTGCTTCTGATCAGCTTGACCACTGAGATGCTCGGCGAGTGACGCAACGGTTGGGTAGCGATACATACTCACTAAAGAGACTTTTCGCTTCAGTCGCAGGCTTAGTCGACTATTGGCCTGCACGATCAATAACGAGTTAGCTCCTAAATTGAAAAAATTATCTTTAGTGCCAATTTTTTCCAGGTTCAGCATTTCCTGTAATACTTGCGCTATGGTTTGCTCCAGATCACCCTGAGGTGCAACAAAGTCTTCTTCGACCTTGCGCTGGCGTTTTTCGGGCGCAGGCAATGCATTGCGATCGATTTTTCCATTAGGCGTTAGCGGTAATGCATCCAAAGTAATAAAGTGATCAGGCAGCATGAACTCCGGTAACTTTGCACGCAGCTGTTCTTTCAGCTGGTCGACCAGGCCAAGGCTATCGAGCACTATCGCGGGCTCATGGCAGTATATCGATAGGTCTTCACTGCCCGCTTGTAGGGTCAAATCCAGAATACGCCTATCCGCAACTGGAATAAAATACGCATCGAACTTCGCCGCATCACCTGAGCGCGCCCAAGCGAGCACAATACGCCACTGCTGATTGAACCGGTGAAACTGTTCAGGATCTATACCTGTCGGCGCATACGCATCAACCCTTGCATTTAACTGCTTGAGCGTTGCCGAACGATCGCTCGCCATCAATTGCCGCATCGCCGCTCGGGCATAGATCGCGCCCGTAACACGGCTATTTGACAAATCGTAACAGGCGAACGGGCCTGTTTGATGTTGCATTAATATCTCGAAACTCTGCATGGATATTGGCGCTTCAAGCGTGGTAAAGTCCTCCCGGGTTAAAACCGCATCCGGGTCACCCATGGTTAAAGTCACATCATAGCGATAGGCCGACATTTCATTGTGCTGCTCACCGCGCTTTAACTGGATATCAACGCTGCCGATATTCGGCACTCGCTGTTGCAGCGCGTAAAAGAATTCAGGGGCAATGACCAATTCCGATTCATTATTAGCGAGCGCTTCAATACGCGACTGCAGCTGCACCAGTGGCAAGGCGCCCGAAGCATCCGCCAGATTCGATCGGGACAGGCCAATCGCATGATGAAAAGTATCGAGCAATGCACGACTGCGAACATCACCAATAAATAATTGACCATTCGCTGAAAGCGACTGTGTCGCCAGGGCAATCACCTCGGCCAGGTAATTGGCATTAGGAAAATACTGCACCACTGAATTGATAATCACCAGATCAAAGGGCGCTTCATCTGCCAGCTGCTGATATACATCATCGCTATTGGCAGCGCCCTGTAAAAGACGCAGGTGATCCCAACCCATGCGCTGGGCCTGGTCGGTGATCAGTGTTAACGCATGGTCGGATAAATCGACACCCACATAATGCTCGCATTGCGGCGCAACGCGATAGAGTACCAGCCCTGTACCACAGCCTAACTCTAATACCCGGCGCGGTTTTAGTGCCAGGATACGCGCCGCAGTTGCGTCAATCCATTCGCGCATCGTCGCATCACTATGAGGCTGGCCAGTGTAACTGTCCAGCCAGCCCGAAATATTAAACATGGGGTCAAAACCGCGATTATCCGCTTGAGATAGTGCTTCATCGCTACCTGCCTGGTAAGTTTCATCCCATATCGACTGCCAGGATGATACCGACTGCTGTTGACCCAACTCACCCTGGGTATCAGTAACCAGGTAAGCCAGAAGCTGCTGTGCTCCGCTGTCTTGCACCGGTGCAACCACCACACAATCGTTAACCGCTGGATTGGCACAAATAAGCGATTCGATTTCACCAAGTTCTATACGATACCCACGCAACTTAACCTGGTGATCCAATCTACCCAAATAATTAATTTCACCGTTGGCGCGATACTCAACCAAATCGCCAGTGCGATACAGTCGCTGATCGCTACCTTTTGCTTGCTGTTCGATAAATGGGTTAGGAATAAATCGTTCTGCCGTCAACGCCGGGCGATCAAGATAACCACGGACAACCCCTGCACCGCCAATATACAGCTCCCCGGCTGTACCTACCGGTA
>CBFHXO010000076.1:0-14181 GCA_965659815.1 Pseudomonadales bacterium | reverse complement strand
CTTACCGACCATCCCGACCGCTATCGTGGCATGATGGTTGAAACTGCCAACCCCGCTCACTCATTAGCGGATACACAAAGCATGAGCAAAGCGCTAGCATCACTCGATACGCTGGTAGTGATTGATATTGCGCTATCCGAAACCGCCGCGCTGGCAGACTATGTGTTACCGGCAAAAACGCAATACGAAAAATGGGAAGCAACGTTTTTTAATTTTGAGTTTCCGCATAATTACTTTCATTTGCGCAAGCCGATTTTTGATGCGCCCGAAGGCCCGTTGCCAGAGGCCGAGATTCATGCGCGTCTGGTGGAGGCGCTGGGTGCCATGCCAGTTGATCATGTTGATGCACTCAAAACGGCGGCGGCAGAGGATCGCGATGCATTGCGCAACCAGTTTATGTCGGCGATTCAATCGGACCCAAATTTAATGAGTATGGCACCAGTGGTGCTGTATCGTGCACTGGAAGGCATGCTACCCGAAGGCGCCGCTGCCGCCGCCGTGCTTTGGCCACTGGCGCATATGTATGCCATGCGTTCGCCAGAGCCTTTAGAGGCTGCCGGCTTTGACGGCGAAAATGCTGGCGATGATTTATTTGATGCTATGATCGAGCAGCACTCGGGCGTAGTGTTTGCAGTAGACGATTACGAAAGCTGCTGGCAGCGCATTGAAACCGGTAATGGAAAAATACAATTATCAACCCCAGAACTCAGCACGCTTTGGCAAGACATGCTAAGCGCATCGGCAGAGGCGCCATCGAGTACCGCCGACGTCTTGCCCTTTGTGCTTAGTGCCGGCGAGCGCCGGGCGTACACCGCTAACACGATTTGCCGCGACCCCGACTGGCGTCGCAAGGATCACCAGGGCGCACTGCGCATCAGCCCGGCCGATGCACAGCGTCTTGGCGTTAGCGCCGATGACAAGGTAAAACTCTCTACCGCTGCTGGGAGTGTAATAACTTCAATAGAAATTAGCGACCGAATGCAAGCCGGTCATATATCGCTGCCCAATGGTACAGGCTTACAAAATGATATCCTGGACGGCAAGCACCAAGTGGGTATTGCACCTAATGCACTAACGATTGCCTCAAGCCGCGACAGCTATGCGGGAACGCCGTGGCATAAATACGTTGCTGCGCAAGTTGAGGCGGTATAAAAAAATATGGAACTAACAACAGCGCTCGCAAGAGCGCTTTTTTTATTGGTACTGGTGAGCCCATTTGTACTGGCCGAGGATATTGATAGCGTTCGCGAGCAACGCGTATTATCTTCATTGCAATACGATAGTGAGAAAAAGGCGTTTCGCAATGCCGAAGAAACACCACCAGTAGTTGGCCGCCAAACCTCGCCAAAAATTATTTACGACTTCTTTTTTAGCGACAACCAACGCACTCCACCGCAGGCATTACCCGAACTCAGACCCAAGCCTGAACGGCTAGCGAATAAAAGCGCCTCGCTGCGCTTTGCCTGGCTAGGCCACTCCACCATACTGCTGGAAATCGAAGGCAAGCGCATTTTATTTGATCCGATATTTTCCAAATACGCCTCACCAGTACCGTTTGCCATAAAGCGCTTTCAACCACCGGCGATTGCACTGGATCAAATTGATGCGATTGATTTAGTTGTTATTTCACATAACCACTACGATCATCTGGATAAAAAAACCATTAAGCAATTAGCCAAACGTGCGGTTCCGTTTGTCGTGCCGCTAGGGGTGGGCAAACAGCTTAACCGCTGGGGTATCGACAACGAGAGAGTCACCGAATTTGACTGGTGGGAATCAGAGACTATCGCCGGGTTAAATATTACGGCTACGCCAGCACAGCATTTTTCTGGGCGCTGGTTAGTTGATAATAATAAAACGCTGTGGGCTTCTTGGAGTGTTGCCGGTGAAGCTCACCGAGTATTTTTTAGTGGCGATTCGGGCTATGGCCCGCACTTTAAAGCGATAGGTGACAAGCTTGGGCCATTTACTTTAACGCTACTTGAGAACGGCGCCTATGACGATGACTGGCCCTTTATCCATCAAACACCCGAGCAAGCGGTGCAGGCGCATATCGATTTGCGCGGTGAGTTTATGCTACCCATTCACTGGGGGATGTTTGATTTGGGTTTGCACTCCTGGTTTGAACCGATTGAGCGCGTGAGTGCCGCTGCACAACAGCAAGCGATTAAGTTAATTGCACCAAAGCTTGGGGAGTTGGTTAGCCCGGTGGTGAAGATCCCGCAAGATCTGTGGTGGAAACCGCTGATACCCGCGGGCGCAGAAGTCAGCAGCGCTAACCCGAAATAGGCCAGTCGGCCGCATCAACAAAATCGCGCATTACGGTTACGTTTGAAGCGCTGTGTTTATCTTCGGGGTTTAACCATTGATTCCGATAACTGCCGTCGGCATCGTAACGCTGCTGTTGTTTATCGAGATCAAAGTGACGGCCACTGGCCGCGCCCTGCGATGCGCTTCTTGGGTCTGCGCCTACACCAGCCAGGTACTGCCAGTTGCCCCAGTTCACCGCGGCATCGTAATCAATAAGCTGTTGTTCAAAATAGGCTGCACCAAAGCGCCAGTCCAGTTCCAACTCATTAACAAAACAGCTGGCGACAATTTGTCGGCCTCGGTTGGATAAATAGCCCGTGCTATTGAGTTCGCGCATACAGGCATTGACTAATGCATATTCGGTTGTGCCAGTTGTCCAGCTTTTATAACGCTGCGGATAATAACTGGTGAGTGGTCGACGTTGCTCTATGCCATCAAAGGCAAACAAGCGCTGTTTATAGTGCAGTGCATACCAGTAAAAGTATTCACGCCATAACAACTCAAAGTAAATCCAGTAGCTCGATTCGGTTTTGCCACTGTGTTGCTCAAAGCGATGCAAGCTGGCCAGTACTTCTCGCACGGATAAGCAGCCGTTGGCCAGCCAGGCGGATAACTTGGTGGAGTTATCCCAACCTGCCAATTCATTGCGCACCGATTTATAGTGATGTGCTTTTTGATCGGCAAAGTATTTGCCCAAATGCGCCAGGCCCTGTTCTTCGCCGCCCGCAAATTGATACGTACTCGTCGATTGATCTGTGTTTTGGCCTTTATCGTCTGACGGCAGCAGTGCATCCAGCTCGTCCACCAAAATATCGCTGAGTGAGTTAAAGGTTTGCGGGCTGATGGGCACAGGCTTGGGAAGTGATAAATCAATTTCAACCGGCGGGGGAATAACCAGCGGGTCTTTTTTTACTGCACGATCGATTTGCTGACGAAATTGGCTAAAGCTTTTTGGAAAGCGAGCGGATTTAGGCTGTGCTTGCGGGTTAAAAAAATCCAGCCCGGTAATCGATTCGATTTGCTGCCGTGAAAATACCGTCAGGTTATCCATTTCGCACCACTGGCTGGGCTGCTGGTATAGCCGCTCATCACTGTACTGTCCTGCCCGCGCGCGTTCTACCTCGGTTCGGACTTGCTGCCACTGACGCTGTTCATCAATAGTGTGGTGTAGGCTGCGGAAAATATGCGAGGGCTTGTAGTGCTCGATAAGCCTGGGCAGAACCACTAGTGGATGTTGGCTAAATACCGCCAGTTGCTGGCCGTACTGGCGCAGCGCTTTGTCCATGGCTTGCAGCGATTCGATTAAAAAGCGCAGCCTGTGCCCGCCCATTCGCAAGGCCTGATACGACCCCGGGGCCAGCATGGCTGGGTCCAGGCAGTAGACGATCAGCAGATGATCAACGGATTCGGCGGCAGCTTTGAGGCAGGCGTTGTCGTGCAGACGTAAGTCGTTGCCCAGCCAGTAGATACCTGTTTTGGTTGTTTGCATACCCACTTATACGCAGCAGCGAGTAAATAGACCAAAGCCTTTGCATTTATTGATCCTATAGAGCTAAAGTTTCGTATCGGCCGTAGTTATGAGCCATAAAAAATCCACACAACAGACCAAGCTCTGCCCAGTTTGCCAACGGCCGTTTAGCAATAGGAAAAAATGGCAGCAGCGGCGGATTTGGCAGGATATTGTTTATTGTTCGAAGCGGTGTAGGGGCGCTCGAACAGCCGCTAAAGACTAATGGTATCGGAGTCGGTGATGATATTACTATTTAAAGTTTTAATGGGTCTCTTGCCACCATATATTTAGACTTGATACTAAACACTAACTCATTGCGCTGGTTGTACAACTTGCCATGACTCACCACAATACCTCGGTCAGGTTTACTTTTTGATAAACGCACCGAATCGCATACCGTAGTGCAATGCAAAGTATCGCCTGCATAGGCTGGGCGATGCACTTCGAGTTGATCAAACCCTAAACCTGCAATTGACTGCGACACCTTGCCACTTTGCCACTGCTGGCAAGTAATACAAAATATTGCAAAGATATGTGATGAGCATGCGGTTAAGCCACCAAACATCGAGGCCTTGGCCAAGGCCTCATCAATATGCCAAGGTTGAGGGTCCCACTTTTTGGCATAGGCAATGATTTCTTCAGCTTGAAGTAAATACGATTGTGCGGGCTCTTCATTACCAATGACAAAATCATCGAAGTAGAATTTATTATTGTTTGATTGCTCGGACATCGATTGTCCTCCTCGCGTAAATGCTTAACCTGTCTGAATACACTGATCGGTACGGCCACTGCCATTGCAACAAGCGCGCTTATACCTGCCGTGATAAGCCGTAATAAACCCACGTCATGGGCGAACCCGCTCTCAAACAGCGGCCGATTTAATGCAAACGCCTGCTCGATTACAAATAAATCTTTGCGCTGCTTATCGCACGATACTATCGCAAAGTGACCATCAACTACAGTCTCCGATTGGTCGATGACATAAAACGCATCAATGCCCACTGCACTCTGACTCCACCACCTATCTACATTTTCAAATAGTAAATATCAGCGAACGATGCTTTTCATATATTGGATAAGCCGTTAACCTAGCACACCTCAATATCGAGCAACCAATAATGGCGAGCAATCGAGGCAATAATGGATAGCTTATTAGATTTTACCGGCAAAACCGCATTAATTACTGGAGCCGCAAGCGGCTTTGGCCAAAGCCTCGCGCTGGAACTGGCTTCGCGCGGTGCGAATCTGGTTCTGGCCGATTTTAATGAAACTGGCCTTGCCGAAACCAGGCAACAAGCCGAAGCTGCCGGCGCCACAGTGGCAACGTTAGCAGGCGATGTCGCAGAAGAGAGCCACGCGATAGAACTGGTAGCGCTGGCGGTAAATACCTTTGGCAAACTCGATATTGCCGTGAATAACGCCGGTATCGCGCCCCACCTTACACCGCTTACGCAACTCGATGGCGACACGCTGACACGACAACTCGATGTTAATACCAAAGGGGTTGCCTTTGGTCTTAAGCACCAGTTGGCTATTATGTCAGAGCAAAACGACGGCGCAATTCTCAATGTCAGCTCAATGGCCGGGCTGGGTGGCACACCGATGGGCGGCAGTTACGGCGCAGCCAAGCACGCGGTGGTTGGCCTAACCAAAACCGCCGCCGTTGAGTGTGGCGGCAAAAACGTCCGCGTAAATGCGATTTGCCCGTTCTTTACCCAAACACCCATGGTCGATAATCCGATTTTGAATCCTAGCGATTCTGTTGACGACTTAAATAAAATGCTAGCCCGCGGCTGCCCAATGAAACGTATTGCACGGGTAGAAGAAGTGGTGGCCGTGATGGTAATGATGTTATCGCCACATAACACCTATATGAATGGTATTACCGTACCGGTTGATGGCGGTATGTCGGCAATGTAAATAAACTAATCGGGTCAACTATTCAGGTGTATACCAAATTGGCGAGGTATACGCCCGCTCCTGAATTGACACTGGCTGTCCTGTCATTGCTTCGGTTTGCAACGGGTCAACATTTAACGCAATAGCATCCAGGGTTGAATGCCGCGGCGTAGGTAACTCCAATACGCGCACATAATAAAAGGCACTTTGCGCGGCATTAAAATCGGGGTCTACCCAAACCGCACTCAATATCGCCTCACCTTGATCGTTAGAATAAAGCCCGGTCGCCGCGTCGACGGTATCAATTACCGCAGGTACCAAACCATTTGCATCGGGCTTGCGCTTACCCGCCCAGACAACATCATAGATCTGTTCAAAACTTTGTTTACCGTCAACCCAACCCTTAACCATTTGCACCCGATCGAGATGCGCACTGTTGGGGTCTTTTGCCGCATGAATAAAAAACGCCGGTGCTGTTGGCCCTGATATCTCACCACCCATAGCAACACCTTGAGCACGGGCTGTAGCAGGATCCATACGCAACTCATCGCCGGGTCTAAACTCACTGCTTGCATACACCTGTACCGCAATGCGTGAGCCGGTGGTGGCGTAGACTTCGCGGCGTTTAAATGCAGCAAAAATCGATTCACGACTATTATCTTCAGCCCAAACGGCCGCCAGCCCCGAAGCCGACATTGCCCAACCCAGTTTTTCAATATGACCACTGTCGCGACTTTTCGACTGGGGCGTGGAATCGGTGGCCATTTTTCCCCAGAAGTTAGGCTCTTCGGCTGTGGCAAGACCGGTATGGGAATCAGTTGAACCGATAACGCCAAATCTATAAGGGTTAGCGCCAAACTGCTGCTCAATGGTTAACCCTGTGCGCAGCGCCGAGCGAATAAAATCTCCTTCAAAAGCCTGGTAGTCTGCAACACCCGGTTTTAAGTAGTAGGGAAAAGGCTCAAATGCTGCAAAGGGGTCATTGGGTGAAAGCGCCGGAGCGGTCTCCGAATCGCCTTTCACCTGCGTGACCTCAACCACGGTTTCCCAGCGCGCGCGCTGCGCAATCCACTGCGGGTCGATCGCGGTATCGCGCAAACGCTTTTCGGCAGGGAACATAAAGCCGCGCGAGATATTGGCGTTATGCGGAATCGCGATAAAGTCAGCGCCCGTTTCAGCTGAAGTTTTGTCTAACCACTGCCATAAATCTTCAGGGTAATTACTGACCGACGAAGAAAACGGAATAAACTGCTCGGCATGTGAGGCATCGCCATTGGTAAACACTACGCGGTGCAAATTAGAACCGGCGGGTATTGCACTCCACTCCCAACCAATCAAGGCAGTAAAGTTACCGGGGTCATTCGCGGCATCGGCTGCGGCAATTGACTCCAGCCAACTTTGTCGTTCAATCCTCGCTGCATTGGGAATCGGCAACGAAGCCGGCGTTTTTGCCGCCTCAATAACATCGGTGGTTGAGGCGGTGGCATACTTTAAAAACAGACTGATATTGTCCGGGTCGCCGACCAAATAAGCAAACGCGTGCTCAACCAGCCAGGCTTTCATTCTGTCCCATAAGCCCAAATCATCGCGCGGTATGGCTTTACTATGCGCCGCCAGAAATACCCCCATGCTCTCGGCATGATCTGAAATAACCAAAAAATCCAGCGGCGTTTGAATTTGCACACGGGTGTGCGTGGTAGGATGAATAACCGGAAGGCCTCTGGCAAACTGGTAAGCGGTGGCCGGGCCAACGCTAAAGTTCTGGTTGATATAAGAGTCGGGCGAGTAATAAGTATGAACATGTGTATCACCCCACAATAACTGCTTTTGATTCGCCATGACAGGCAATGCCAACAACGATGCAACGAAACCTGCTACCACCTTTTTCATTTAACCGCGCTCCTTTTACTTTTTAGCGGAACTGCTTGCCTTTAGATGCCCGATATCAAAGCGTTTTAATGAGAAAAAACCACCTAACAGAAAATCTCCATCTTCTAAAAATACAGTAATGCCGCCCCAGGTATTCCATAGCACGCTGTCATCAGGAAACTCCCAGGTCGCCAGTTTTTCACCGGTCTCCCAATCGGCTGCAAAGTACTCGTAAGTGTCGTCGCGCTTGCTGGCAATGTAGACCAAACCATTGGCAGTAGAAACTGCTGGCGGCATCCAGTCGGTGTTATCAACATCATCTATCGACCAGCGCTCGACAAAGCGATTTTCATCAGGCAGCCATTCGTACTTTTGAATACCCTTAGGCGGCTCACGCGTGGTGCCCGACAAAAAGGCATTGCTAATTAAATCCATAGAGAAAGGGCCAGGGTCGGGGTAAGTGCTATTGACAACCAGCACACCATTACCATAAACCACTGGCGATGCCTCCACCGTGGTTTTACTTAATCGAAACGCAATCTGGTCTGCAATACGTCGCGATTTAGCGCCAGGCTTTTGCGTAAAGTCCGACGGTATTTCATCGCGCCAAAACGCAACAATTTGCGCGTTCTCTTCATTGCCATCTGAAATAATCACCAGCTTGTCTTCATCATCGCCAAAGCCCAGCAGTGAAGGCGTAGTACCAGAGCCATGCGAGGCCGCACCCATTGATAGTGCCTTACCCTCCTCCATGACATCGTAAGCGCTACTCCATGCGCCATCGGCACTTTGTTGCGATAGCGTCTCGCCCGTCCAAACCAGCTTGTGCATTTTTTTAGAGGTCACAACGTAAATACCGTTATCACTGTCGATGGCAATAGAGTTTTCAACGTGCTCGCCAGGAAACGCCTTGTAGTCTTTTAAATTAAGATCACGGTCAACAACCATTACCACACCGGTTGCTGCCGCAACCAGGTGTCCGTCGTAGGTCAAATTAATACCCAAGATTCTGTCAACGCCTTTGGCAATTTCTTTAGGCAGCTGATCAACAATATTGGCGTGTTTAACAACACGTAATGGCTCGTCAACCTTATTGTTATCAAACGACTTGGCGAGGTTGTGCTGGTCATAAGAGGTGTAGTGATATCCGTCACTATCGATCACCGCGTAAGCACCCGATGGCATGGTGCGCAAGTTGACATTTAATGTGTAGTACATCAGCCAGCTGTTCAATAACAAACCCCAGTCTTTTTTATTTCGGCGCTTATTATTAATATCATCCATCACCTGCTGGATTTTTTCATCTGTAACCTCTGCATGAACGTCTTCACGTCCCGGATAAGGTACATTTGATACCAGACTAAAGTCCTCACCAGTGGCGCGCACCTTAATAATACCTAGCGGGTTAGAGGCAATAACAATAGTGTCATCGCCAACGGTTTTATAGGTTGGTGCAGAACACCAAAGCAGTGGAATCGATTTTGCGTCATCCCAACCGAGCTTCTTGCCAATACTGGGGCCTTCAACTTCGGTCGTATCGGTTTGCGCGGCGTTATGATGCGAAATTGCGTAAGGGCTTGCCGCAACCCAGGGGTTAGGTTTTGGTAGGTGGATTTGCTCAAAAATATTTTCTACCGGTGGTGCTGATTTTGCCTGGTCGATATTATCAGCAGACTCGGCCGCCGCAGTCGCTGAAAATGCAAGTAGAGCGTAGAGTGCGATGCCCGCAACACTATGACTTAATTTCATACTCAATTGACCTTTTTTATTTATATCACTAGCGAGATACCACGCTCACTACATTAACAACTCAATAATCGGCTCAAGCGATTGATCGCTGTCCGCTAACGCCATCGCGGCAAAGCGATCGATAGCCTGCTCGTGCGCTTTATGTTTTTTCTGCGCAGAAAAACTGACACTAGCCAGTATTGCAAACATCACTTTGCCAGTAACCTCAGAGCGATAAATCGCTTTTATATCTTGCAGGTACTCGGGATAGTTCATACTGATAAGCTAGTCGAAAACTTAAGCAATTTTTCTAAACAGCTTTTGAATACTGATTGGAAACCAGCGCTTTAGCCAGTCTAGCAATACGGCATCTTTACCAATGCGAATACGAATCGCATTTTTCTCTATCGCCTTGATTATTCGCTCAGCGACACACTCGGGTGTAACACCGGTACGCTGGGCCAACTCATAGTTACGCTGCGCTGCTTGTAAATCATCAGAATTCTCAAACTCCAGCGCGGCCAGCTCGCTACCATTGGCCGGCACGGTCGCAGGCACAATCGACACACTGGATGCACTTACAAACGCCGGGGAGTTTTCGCCGACTGTGACTGAATCAAAACTTGCCGCTGGGTTGGTATTATTGAGCAGCAAATAAACGGTGTTAGCTGTACTGTCGGCCTCAACCTCATAAGCAAGTGCGGGAACGGCAAGACTTAAGTAGAGTGCCAAAAAGCCGGCTAGCTTGCGCGGAAAAGCATTGAAAAACATGAGTTCGCTCCAAATCCCTACTTTATTTTTATCTAGCCATCTGATTGTATAAAAGGAATCGATGCAACTCCCTTTACACACGACAGAATCGCCCATTAAGCGTTCAGCGGTGCCGTTTCGTCGACGAAATGGATAATATTAACTCACCGCGGTGGACTCCAAAAGTCTGAAAAACAACCTAAACACAAGAATTTGAAGCAAAAACTGTCAGTTTCAGTAACGTGGGTAAATAGATCGCACCTGCATCGCAGCTAACTGTATTCGTTAGAAAAATGATTCCCATTAAGAAGGGCCGAAAAAAGCCTTGCAGACTACATTACAGAACGAATTACGGAGAATAAGCCACGGTGTAAGCAGCAGGAAAAGGCACAGTAATGATTGATAAGTCCAAGCTAAGCACAGCCCTTCATTACTTACCCAAAAACACTAGATTTAATACCGTTACCGGTTGGAAAAAATCTGCATGGAGTTTCATATACCCTTACCTGTCTACTGCGGCCTTTTACACCTCAATGCATTCTGAGCAGGGGTAGACTGGTTTAGCAAGCCATAAGAACAGAGTAAGCAGTCAGCGAGCGAGAAAAAAGTATGGTTGGTAGGATAGGTCAGGGGCTGTTCCACAGCACCCTGACCTGTCTTTATCCATTTGCGGCTACAGTTCGGCAGGAGCTCCGTTCACACCAGGCCAGCGCGAGCCTGAAATGGTATCGGCAAAGGGCAAAAAGCCTTCTGGGTCCAGTGCACCGGATAGTGTGATACTGCGGTCGAGAAAAATCGGCCACCACAAATGGGCCGACAACTGTTCACGCATAGGCAACTTGCTGGCCAGCGGATCCCAGGGGCTGTCGCGCAGCACCAGTGTACCTTCAACTTTTTCGCGGCGCTGGGTGCCGTATTTACTTTGCACGTGAACCACATGCGGAGGAAAATCAAACCCGGTTGCAGGCCCACCAACGCTTACCGCACGTGAGGCTTTAATCCACCACTCGTTTTGCACCCACTCATCCATCGGTTCGTTAATACCGGTGTTAGTGCCAGTAAACTCGACAAAGGTATAACCCTGGTGAGTACAGCGCGCCGTAACCTGATCCATAAAACGGTAGTAGTGTGTCTCGCAAGGATACTTGGGCTGACCGTTGGTTTCTTGCGAACCAAAAATCGCTGACTCTTGATCAATGCCATAACCTAAAGTGTACTCACCTTCGACGCCGTCGTAATTCGCATCAATGGTTGTCACAATGCCATACTCAGGCACATTGGGCACAGGAAAGTTATAAATAGTTAGCGTTACGTGCGGGTTGGCACCAGGCTCAATGCCAGGTGGCAATAGCGCAGCAATTGCTTCGGGGTCGGTGCGATACTTAATTTTCAGCATCGGCCAGTTAAGTATGTCGCCGGTATTACCTTGTATTGAATCAGTCATAACGCTACCCTTCTATTATATTAGTTCGTTTCTTAATTGTTAATCATGGTTGAATATTTATCTATTTAACGCTGCAGCTTTACGCTACCGCATCATCAACATAAAACTGCCGCACCCACTTTCTAAAGCCAATCAGTGAGGTGTCACCTTTACAAAACACTGGTTTTTCCCGATAGATTTTGTGTTTCCAAATTGGCATATCATCAAAGATGCCATCTTTTATGCCACGCATCACTTCATCTCCCACAAGGTCTACAATTTCCTTGCGTACCGTGAGTGTCCAGCGCATATGAGTTTCGTTAAGCGTGGTGGGTTGCGCTGTTGAATACACCATCATCTCAGCATTGGGACCGTAGACGGTTCGGACAATGGCCAAGCCAGGGTTGTGCAAGATGGCGTGCAAGGTGTTAGGGTTAACCGCTTCTTTTGCATCGGCAACCATATGCAAAACCCGGCCATCTTCAGCAATAGTAACTTCACTAGGCGGAGTCTCAGCCATTTTATGCACGTATTGAAAATGTTCTGGGTCGCAGGTATTTTCGGCAATATTCTGCACGTGATTGGGAATAGTAAACTCCCAGTACTGCGGTTCACTCCAGTCATCAGAGCTTAACTCTTCAAGCTCGGGCACGTCCCACTGTGGCTCTAAGCCCTGTGGGTGATACCACACCATAATATCACCGTTAGTTTCGCTAACATGCCACGAGCGCACTTGCGCGCGGCTGGGGATATCATCGCAATAGGGTATTTCAACACATTGACCCGAGGTATCGAACTTCCAGCCATGAAACGGGCAGCGAATGGTTTCGCCGACAACACAACCTTCGACTCCCAAATGCGCACCCAGATGCGGGCAAAATGCGTCGGTGACGCAAGCCACACCCGAGCGGGTGCGAAACAGTGCCAACTCTCTATCGAAAGCGAAGACGCGTTCGACCTGCCCCTTACCCAAATCGCGTTTTCTGCCAACCGAATACCAGCCAATTGGAAATGGCAAGCCGGCATCGAGTTTTGATTCACAAGCAATAAGATTATTCATCGATAATCAACTTAGGCTTGTAAATCGTTATAGGTGGGGCCAATGCGGTCGGCAATAGGTTGCAGTGCATCGCGCGACATGCCGTACCATGCTAGGGCATTCTCGCCAAGCAGTTTGCGAATATCACTTTCGGGTACACCGCTAAAGTTTTCTTTTAAACGCACGCCAGTCATTGGCCAGGTACCTTCTGGATGCGGGTAATCGCTACCCCACATCAATTTGTCTTTACCCAAAAAGCGGCTCGCCTCAAGGTCATTGCGCTTGGCACACGATGCGCCAACGCCTATATTGCGTTTGAAATATTCTGAAGGTTTCATTGAAAGGTGGCCGGTGTAATCACCCAACTTCGCAGACTCGGGGCCCGTAGTTGCATGGAAGTCCAACATGCGCAGCCACGGCTCTAACATCCAATTAGTGCCGCCTTCAGTTAAGCAGGCTTTCAGTTTCGGAAAGCGTTCAAACACGCCGCCCCAAATCATAAATGCCAGTGGGCGGTATAACCACCACATCACCTCTGACACATAAAGACCCATAGCGCCGGGGCGATCATCTGCGGGGGTATCGGGCCAACCGGGACCAAAAAAGTTATCCATAGGGCCAGGGCCGGAATGAAAGTGCACCATAATACCCAGATCCTGGCAGACTGCCCAAAACGGGTCGTACTTAGTGTGGTTATAGCCATCAAACTCATTGGTCATGACCGGAATCATAGCGTGGCGAAAACCGTTCTCGGCGCACCAGCGAACATTGGTAATTGCGGTATCGACGTCCCACAATAGTGGGATAAGCGCGACGCCATGGTGGCGGTAGGGGTTGTTGGCACAAAACTCTGACAACCAGCGATTATGGGCCATGGCACCCGCCCATTGTAATTCTGGCACCATATCTTTAGTTGGCATGGAAAGGCCAGCGCCAAAAGGTGGGGTATTAATTTCGGTAATACCATCGGGAAAGATAATTTCTGCGGCGATGCCGTCGGCATCTAACATTTTGACTCTTTCTTTATAATCCCATGCGCCGGTGAGCTGTTGCTCAATACCTTTGCGCCATTCGTCGTTGATGTCCTTAATTAAAAAGCTCTCGGAGGCTTTTTGTGACATTTCGATGGTAATAGGCACCGCCATGTCGAGCATCTCGTGATACTTTTCTTCGGTATAGTCTTTGTACTGGGCGATTGGCAGGCCCGCGTGGCAATCGGATGAAACAACAATGAAATTCTCGGACATTTGAGTTCTCTAAACGGGTTATTGGGGTTTTCGAATTGGTTTTTTAAGGGCAGCTTTAGATATTAGTATACTATTGTCTACTTTTTTGGCTGGCTAGGCTATATGCCCATCATTACAGATCAATCATTTTTTGGCCCTGGTTGGGCCGACAAGCCCTTAACTCGAGCTTTTGTCTTGGTTGGTACGGTTTAGAGCTGGGATTGGTTTATTGTTTTGCCGGCTTGAGGTGCAGCCAGCGAGCTTTGTGTATTGGTTTATTTAAACGGTGTTTTTGTCTTGAAGGCCGTTAGGTGGTGGAGCTTTGTTTTTAGTTTATCTTTTACCATAGCCGTGTTTTTGTCCTGCAGGCCAGTTACTTGATTCGCTTCGCTCACCCTTCGGGTCGCCTTTCAGGCGCGCAACGCTT
>CBFHXO010000075.1:0-14568 GCA_965659815.1 Pseudomonadales bacterium | reverse complement strand
GGCGCGAATTTTTTCTTGCACACCAGGGTCGGTGAATTTCATGGCCTGAAAATAGTGCTCCACCGAGGGCCACGTAAGGTTTTCTAATTCGAAACCGTGCTTGGAAAACGTGCCCAATCCCTCATTGGGGTCTGAGCGTGAGAGAAATATTGCATCTTCATCAATTTCAGGGAACAGGCCGTTTGCCATAATCAGCGTACGCTCACAATTGTCATTAATGACGCGATTGTACAAGAACACGGCGTTTTTGCGAACTTGTGGCGACATGATGCAAGTTATATAGTGGGCATCCGTTAAATTCAGGTTTTGTTAATTCACACTAAAGCTGGAGAAAAATAATGATATCGGTATCCATTACTGCATTTTTCGCTGCCGTGCTGGCGCTTATACAAGTGGTATTTACCCTGCGAGTCGGTGCTTATCGCTTTGCCAACTCCGTTTCATTGGGCGATGGGGGTGACGGCGAGTTGCTCAAGCGTATGCGTGCCCACGGCAATTTTGTTGAAACAGTGCCCATGGCCTTGCTACTGTTGTTGATTAATGAAATTGGTGGCATGTCATCCGATTGGTTATATGCGCTGGGCGCAACACTGGTGGTTGCGCGATTACTGCATTACGCGGGTATTGCATTTAAAGTGCCGCTATTGTTTCGTATGGTGGGAATCATGGGGACCTTGCTGGTTATTGTTATAGCCGCAATTCAATTATTGATGTAGTCGGGTCAAAAACCGATAAAAGACAGTCCAATAAAGCACTTTGAAAATAATAAATGTGCTGCCCGGTTAATACAAAAAAATGAACAATAAAGTAACCAAAAAATAAAGCCTGTTGATTTTTATATCTTGTATGGTTCAAGCGTATTTTGGCAAGCGCGCCTGAGCTTTCTATACGTTTTTGAAAAACATGTAGACCGACTCGTATCCAGTGTGATCACGATACATAAGCCGCTTATCAAACTGACATTTCTTACAGTTTTATCGATGTTAACGGCAGTCAAAACCGTGAATCCAAAAGGCCTCATCATCGTATAACAACGAAAGAGGTCGCAGGCGTGAAAATAGCGGTTATCGGCGCAGGCTTGTCGGGTGTCACACTCGCCAAGGAACTTAGCGTTAGAAACTTTGATGTACAAATCTTCGAGAAATCCTGCCGTGTGGGAGGCCGACTTTCACATAGAATCCTACCATGGGGAAATATAGACTTCGGGGCGCAATATTTCACTGCTCGAGATGAGCGTTTTCAGCGCCAGGTGGAAAAATGGGTGGCAGCAGGAGTCGTTGGTGTTTGGCACTTTAGCCCGCATAGAGTTGCAGGTGAAAAATTATTGAGGTCACCAGACAACAATACCAGGTATGTTGGGTTACCAAATATGAATGCGATTGCGCATGCACAAGTTCAAGCAGGTAACTTTAAGGTTCATTATGAAAAGGCAGTGGCATCGCTGAAGCGAGACAACGGAAAATGGCAATTGTCGATTAATAACGGCGATGAAAGAACCGGCGGGTTCGATTGGGTTATTTCATCGTTGCCCGCAGAGCAAGCTCGAACACTGTTGCTTGATCAGGCGATCTCAAAGCAGATTCCATCGCACGTTCACTCACCTTGTTGGGCTGTGGCGCTAGCTACAAAAGGCAAAGTGGATTTTGATATCCAGGGAATATTTGGGGATGACATAGTTGCCTGGGTATCGAGACAATCTTCGAAACCAGGATGTCGAAAAGACGACGATTATGATGATTTATGGATGGTGCATTTTTCAAGCAGGTGGTCAGAGTTGCATGAGAGTGCCCCCGCTGAAATCGTCACTTCAGAGGCGATTGGCTGGCTGGCAGAAAAACTTAAAGACCATAGCGATGGCCGCTGCAGCTTACGGTACTCCATGCAACACTTTTGGCGGTACGCTCAGATATCGGATCAAGACATTAAAGACCAATTAATTGTCGACAAAAAGAACGGCATTGCCCAAGTCGGTGCCTGGCAATCGAAGGGGCGAGTAGAGGGAGCCTATCTCTCTGCTATGGAGCTTTTGGGTTACTACTTTTGATGCAGGGTGCTTTTTGTCTCATGCCGCAGAGACAAAATATTCGAGTAGCAGTGCAGCGCTCAGTGTAAAAGTCTGTTGATGGAATCCCATAATATGGCAGGCTAGACCTCTCACCATCAAGCGGGTAATCAAGCGGCAGCCTCACTTGTTTACTAGGCACAAAGACATGCATTTTGTCTGTCGGCTCGTTAATGAACCTATGGAGGTGTGGTTGAAAAATAACAAAAAGACAAAACTCCTTCATACCTATTTTCGCTTGATCTGACAAAAGACCAATGCTTCGCATGCGTCCACACATTACCAGAGGCCCTTGTTGATCGCAGCGTTTTATGTTTTGGCATAAGATAGATCAAATGGCTGCTAATTGCCCGTAGCAGAGCGATGGCTTTGTTTGAGGTCCTATTGCTGTCTGTCAATTACGCAGCTATTGAAAAGCGCCTCTGATGGCAGCAAGATAACGACAAGTATCTGTTTTATGAGCAATAAGTTGATTTCTCAGCGGTAAAAAGCCTGTGCGTTAATGCAATAAAAGGTGGGTTTATTGGGTACCATCTTATCCCGTTGTTGTTGACAGAGATGACAATTGTGGTAATATTTCTGTAATGACAGCGCTGACGCACGGTTGTTTTTTCGTCCTCTCATTGTGATTGCGGACGGGACGATGGCTGGCGTGTGTTAAGAAACGTGGAAGTAGTAGGCGTCGATACGGTATTCAGGCACTACATTAGAAGCATAGTGCCGAGCGAGCGCAAAAAATTAAAACAAGATGAAATTTATAATAAGAATGATGCCGTTAGAGCGAAAGGATGCGAACTCACGATAAAGGTAATTAACCCAGTCCCCCCTGGCCAATTGCCTATATAAATAATAATTCATAATAACCTGGAGATTCGAATAATGAAGAATTCATTAAAGGTACTCGGCCTTGCGTCGTCAGTCCTCTTTGCCACCCAAACTGCGTCGGCAGCAATAATTGGCTGGCAGACGTTTGATGCAACCGGTGGCACCAATGCCAATATGGCTGACTCAACCCCAGATAATAACACGACGTATGATGCAACTCCCGCGGGTAGTTCTGCTGGCAATGTCTATCTTACTGGTTCTATAGGTGAAGAGGCGTCGAGCCTGGGCCGCGATGGCTGGGGTATTAACACCAGTAATACATTCCTTAATGGTCCTGGCTTTGGTAATGAAAGTGCAGATAGTAGTCGATTGATTGTTAATAATCTGATGTCTGACGGCAGCGTCGGCACCCGTATTGGTGCGAACGGCCAGCCTGGCGCCAGCTCCTGGAAATTTGGCAACTCGGCCAACCAGCGTGCCGGTGATGTTCAAATCACTAACCAAAGTGATTATTACTTTCGCGTAGAGTGGGCTCACTTTGACGCTCGCGTAGGTTCAGCGAACGCGCCTGACAATCTTCAGATGGTGTACCTGACCGGTAATGGCACAGCATTTGATAATGACCTGCGCAGGTTTGATACCGGTAACGAGCTGACTAACCAGGTTAGCCTTTACAACGAAGATTACGACCTAACCAACTCAGCTGGCGCGCTCACCAATAATGTTTCGCGCTCTTTGGGCTTGGCGACAAGTACCCAGCTTTATCTTGCCCCGGGTGCTTCAGCAGCGTTTCGTTTTCTTTGGACGGGCCAGGTAACCAGTGGCGCGCAATCGCAAATCGATAACCTGGCGTTCGAAGGTACGTTCTTCGAAACAGCTGATCTTTTGGTAGAGATCGACCCTGCCAACGTTTCAGCGGTACCGGTACCTGCGTCGGCATGGTTATTTATGTCTGCGTTGGCAGGTTTGTTTGGCCGTAAGCGGTTAAGCAAGTAGCACTCCGCAGGCTAACGCAAGACCAATAAGTCTCGCCTGGCCATCCAAAATCATTATTTTGGGTGGCCAGGCACTTCACCTTCAAACACGCGTCATAATAAAGAGATAAAGGTGGTAGCAATGCTTATAAAACGCATCTTTGCGGTTGTGCTCACCAGTGTGCTTAGCTGCGCGGTACTCGCAGGGTCGGGTAACGCACTTATCGGTTGGCAAACCTTTGAAACCACCACACCTGGCAACAACAATACGGGTATCGGCGATACCACACCCGATACCAACTCGACTTACGATCTGTCACCCACCGGTAATATCAGTGCATCAAACTACTATCTTACCGGCGCGATTGGTGCTGGCGCGTCATCGTTAGGGCGACGCGGCCTGGGCCAGGCACGGAACAGTGATTTTTTAAACGGTAATGGCTTTGGCGCCGCGCCACCGTCAACGACCAATGGTGAATTGATTATCGACTGGACATTGGCGGATGGGTCGCCAGGTGCCAGGATTGGGCCTTTTGTTTCGCCTAACGATAATTCTGGTAGCTCGTGGAAATTTGGCAATGCAGGTAGCGCTAACCAGCTGATTGGTGATGTTTCAATTACTAATAACAGCTCTTATTATTTCCGGCTTGAGTTTATCCACTATGATGCGCGTGGCCTGGCCAACGTTGCTACCTCGCCTAACCAGTTGGACCTATTTTACCTGGCAGGTGATGGCACGGCGTTTGATCACAACCTGATTAGCAAATTTACCGGTGTTGAGCTGGCTAATCTCAAGCAAATGGATGCCACCACGTGGACGGTGACTGAGGTGAAAAATATTTCGCTTGCTGTTGGTGAGCCAGTGGGTGGGCAGGCGTTTTTGGCACCCGGTGATTCTGCAGGATTTCGATTTATCTGGTCTGGCGACAGCAGTGGCCAGGCACAAATTGATAACCTGGCTTTCGAGGGTACGTTTTTTCAAACCGATGCCTTGGTTAACGCGATTAATCCGTCAGATATAGACGATGGCACTAATGTGCCGATGTTGCCAACGTTATTGTATTGGGTGTTTGCTGGCCTGCTGTTAATTATCTCGGGACGGAAAATCGCTTTGCGGCGGTAGTCTATTTCCGGTGTAACAACGGTAGTTAAAACGAGTTCTCCGTGTTGGAGTTAAATGTAAGCCCAACCATCTCGCTGGGCTTTTTTATTTTCAGTGGGCTTATTTATTTTTCGTTAGTTGAGTATGAAGCGCATATCGCAACGCCTGTCACAATGCTTATTGCTGCTACTTGTCGGCGCTTTGCCGCAGGTTTTTGCGGCCGATTATTATGTCAGTGCCTCTACGGGGCTTGATACAAATAACGGTTTAACGCCTGCCAGTGCATTCCAGAGCATTGATAAAGTTAACGCGCTGGCTTTGCAGCCCGGCGATCGCGTGCTGTTCAAAGCCGGAGATAGCTGGACAGGGATGCTGTGGCCCAAAGGCTCTGGCACCCTTGTATCCCCAATCACCATTAGCTCTTACGATAGTGGTGATAAACCCATTATCGACGGCAATGGTTTTCAGGCTGCGCTATTGATATTTAATGATGATGCTTATGAAATTAGCGGTTTGGCATTAACCAACCAGGCCTCGCACCTTGATGGTGGTGGCAATGATAAATTACTCAGCGGCTTTGGTGGTGCCGAAAACGATAACGGCTCGGGGCGAGATGTTAGGTTTGGTTTAAAGATTGTTGCCAATACCCGGTCGTTGGCGTATTTCAGGATTGGTGAGCTTGATATCTACGATGTTTACCCAACGCCAACCAATACTGCATTCCAGCACCGGGGCTACGGCATCAAGTTTGAATCGCAGTCGGATGTGGGTGCCAATGAAATTTATACCATTTCCGATGTTGAAATGGATAGCTTAAGCGTGAGTACCACTGGCCACTATGGTGTTTGGGCCAGGCCGCTGGGTTTGGATGGTGTTGATTTACATAAGCACTTTGATTTTGTGCTGCGTAACTCTACGTTTCAAAATACCGGGGGTGCCGGTTTTGTCCCTGCCAAGGTCGAGAACCTGCTGGTTGAAAATAATCGTTTTGATGGCACCGGTTCAAGCATTGACCCACGCATGTGGAAGCGGGGCAGCGGGCTATGGCCGTTTGATTCAAAGGATGTGATTATCCAGCACAATACGGTAATGAACGCCCAGGGGCCGCTGGACTCCTACGGCATTCATATCGATTACAACAATGAGAATGTTGTTGTGCAATACAATTTTAGCTACAACAACGAAGGTGGCTTTGCGCAGATACTGGGTGCCAATATTAACTCGGGCTATCGCTACAATATTAGTGTGGCCGATGGTTCACGTGTAGATGGCGTTAACGGCGCAATACAAAACGGCAGGATATTTAATGTATCGAACTTTTGCAATATCCCTGCTGGTTGTCCCAGTACCGGTAACTTTATTTATAACAATACTGTTTATGTGCCTGACAATATCAGCCCGGAAATCTTCTTTAAAGGCGGTAGTGGTCAAACAGCGCTTTACAACAATCTGATTTATGTTGAGCCCGGCAACCCGGGTTTGTCGACACAACTGGCTCAAAACGGTGTCGAGTACTTTATTGCGCGCAATTTGTTTTACCCGCAGTCACTGTTTACGCTTGATGCTGCGTTAACCACAGATGCGCTATTTATCGATCCTGAGTTGCGTATGCCGGGTGAGCCCTTTGCGGCGCTGTATAAACTATTGCCACCTAGCATGGCTAAGTATCAGGGCAAATTGATTAGCGGCAGTGCTAACACCATGGCATACTCATTAAACAATGGTGGGCAGGACTTTTTTGGCAACCCGATTTCCGATATACAGATGCCGCATATAGGCGCGTATAATGGCAATGAACTATTGGACGCCTTTCAAATACCATTGCTGCCGCTACCATGGCAGGGTATTTTTTTGTTGATATTGGTATCTATGGGAGTGGTTGTCAGGCCTTGCAAGTAGGCTTGGCGCCATAACGATTTTAGGGATATAGGTTATTGGTTCTGGAATTGATATTGGTATTGGTATTTGTGTTAATTGGAGCGTTACCAGGATGAATTCGGTCACAATGCAAGACGTTGCTGATTTGGCGGGGGTGTCGTCAAAAACGGTATCGCGCGTCGTTAATAACGAGCCCAGGGTAAGCCCTGCGACACGAGAAAAGATAAACAAGATTATCGAAGAGCTAAACTTCCAGCCCAATAAATCGGCGCAGAGCCTGGCTGCTGATCGCTCGTTACTGCTGGGTTTGCTATACGATAACCCAAACTCTGCGTATATCACCGGTTTGCAAGCCGGCGTACTTAAAGCCTGCGATAACTCAGGTTACGGCCTGGTTATTCACCCCTGTGATAATAACGATGATGAACTGATAAACAAGCTAAGACGCCTGCTGGGCAGTTCACGAATGGATGGGCTGGTGTTAACACCGCCATTAACGGAAAACCGGGCGTTGTTAAATTTTTTAAAAGACATTAAAAAACCTTATGTATTGATTTCGCCGCTGGATCAGCACCAAACCACGCCCCATGTCGGCACCGACGATGTATGGGCTGCCCGGCAAATGACCCAGCATTTAATTGACGCAGGGCATAAACGCATTGGTTTTATTTTGGGTGCCAGGCAGCGCAGCGGTAGTGAAATGCGTTACCAGGGTTATCGACAGGCACTGGCGGAAAATAATATTGCGCTCGATGAATCGCTGGTTGCCGAAGGGCAATTTACCTTTGAATCGGGTGAGCTGGCGGCGCAACAACTACTTCAGCTCGACGTGCCGCCAACTGCGATTTTTGCCAGTAGCGATTATATGGCGGCAGGTGTGATGAAAGCGGCCATTCAATTGCAGATTGCGGTGCCCGAGCAGCTGTCTGTATGCGGTTTTGACGATGATCCCATTGCCCGTTTGCTAACGCCAACTTTAACCACCATACGTCACCCGTTAGCCGCGCTTGCAGAATCGGCGGGTGAGTTACTCATTCATCAATTGAAAAAGCGCGATTCAGACTACGAGGTAGAGCAGCTGCATCCGCAATTGGTATTGCGTGAATCTACCCGCGCGGTTAACAGCTAGCCAGGTTGACACAGGGTGGGTCTATGATAGGCTGGCGACCATATGTCTGCGCTGTCATAAGATGTAGGGCTCACGATATAACACTAATAATTTAGGTATAACCATGGAATACCACGCTATCGGGCGTCGCTTTTACGCTGGCGTTTTTTCAATCGCTTTTCTGGCTATTGGCTCACTCGGCTATACGCAAGAGCAAGCGGCTGCGATTGAAGAGGCTGCGCCCGCTATTGAAGAGGTTGTTGTCTACGGTATTCGAAAAAGTCTGGAGTCGGCGCTGGCCGAAAAGCGCGAAAAGGCCAACCTCACAGAAATTATTAACGCCGACGATATTGGCAAGCTGCCCGATGAGAATGTAGCTGAAGTGTTGGAGAATATTCCGGGTGTGCAGATTACGCGAAGCGGCGGTATTGGCGAAGGGGTTTCGATTCGTGGCAGCAACGAAAACCGCGTTGAAATCAATGGCAGGGGTACGGTATCCGATGGTGATAATCGCGGCGGTATTCGTTTTTCTGATTTGCCGGCAGCGCTGGTTCGTTCATTGAATGTTGTCAAGGTACCCACTGCTGATATGGTTGAAGGATCGATAGGCGGTACGATTAATGTCAAAACCTATCGCGGGCTAAAGCTCAAAAAACCATTGAAAGTTGTAAGGTTTACCTCGGAGTATGCGCAAAATAGTGAAGCCTGGAATGAAAATGCCGCCATTACATGGGGCGATAAATTTTATACCGACTTTGGTGATATTGGAGCCATCTTAACGCTGTCACATATTAAAAAAACCGTTCGAGAAGATGCATTACGCGTAAGCCCATCGACCAGGGTGGGTACGGCGGGAAATAATTTTCCCTCACAATTGGTGCAGTTTCCCCCAGTTGGCGAAGAGGCGTTTACACCGTATTACTACCCCGGTTTTAGCGATACCATTTACGGAGAAGAAGATCGGGAAAATAACTCGCTCTCGGGTTCGTTAGAGTGGCAGGCAAGTAACAAGCTAAAGCTATTTTTCGAAGGCACCTACAACGATATAGAACGGCTGGAGCGGCGTCAAACGGCATTTATGGCCTTTGGTACTGCGGTCAATAGCATTGGCGACTTTGGCTCTAACAGGGAGCTCGATGGCTTACGTGAGGCCACCTTTGGCTTTACCAACGTGGGTGGGGTGCAAATACCGATCTATACATCGGGCATTATTGCTGGCGGTATTCGGCAATCGAGTCCGGTCATCGATGGTGCGTCAGCATCTGGACTGAGTGACGGTTTGCAAATCCGCACCAGCAATCGAACCAATGGGCGCGATACAGAATCGTTTGTGGCGGCTTTAGGCGGCGAATGGGAAGACGAATCGCTATTGGTCGAGTTTGAGATTAATGCGGCGGAATCTGACTCCAACACAACGTCATTTATCACCAGCTTTCAATATAACGATCCCACTGATCCCGCGGCATTTCATACCTTGTCGGCGCGGGTGCGCGTACCCTTTCTGTTTGAAGCACGCGATGGAAACCTTGCGTACGGTCCTGTGCCCGGCATTGCGCAGGCAGAAAATCTACTCAACCCCGATTACTATTCACTTTATGTTGCGCGCGATACATTTACCCAGTTTGATAACGAGAGTTATGCGCAAAAAGTCGACTTTACCTGGGATCTGGATCAACCCTTCTGGAATGAATTTCGTTTTGGCTTGCGTGCCAGTCAGCGCTCTACAGAACGAATACGCGAATCGTTAACCACCGATATATTTCCATTTGGCCCCAGTGATCCGCTTAACCTGGCAAGTCCTGCGCTGTTTCCCGAAGTCGATCTCTCAGGGTTTTTAACCGCTACGCCTGGTAATTTTCTGGAGTTTAATCGCGATGGTGTTTACCTGGATAATTTTTTAACACCGGATTATCGTCAAGTCGATGAATTAAGGCGGGTGCTACAAACCAGCGCCGGTTTAGGCGTAGATAATCGACTGGCGCCACCACAGGGTTTTCGGGTAGAAGAGGATACATACGCGGCTTACCTGCGCGGGGATTTTTACGCAGATATTTTTGGTATGCCATTGCGGGGCAATGTGGGTTTAAGAGTGATACAAACTTACCAATTATCCTCTGGCAATGAACTGAATGATCAAAATCAATTTGAATTTACCTCTGTGCGCCAGCGCTACACCAATTCCCTGCCCAGTGCGAGTTTGGTTTTACAGGCGCAGGAGAAAGTCCAGCTGCGGTTGGGTTATGCAAAAATTCTACGCCGCCCGAGCTTTGCCCAGGTGGCACCGACTTTCGAGTTTCCACTGAATGAGGGCCAGGCGGTTAGAGAGGGTGATCCCAACTTGCAGCCGACAACGGCAGAGCAGATCGATTTTGCTGTTGAATACTATTTTCGCAAGGGTAGTGTATTTAGTGTGGGTTACTTTTATAAAGATATCGAAGACACTATCGGTACCGAGTCGGAGACGGATGCTATTTGTAACCCAATTGCGATAAGTGATTCTGCGTTAAATTGTGGTGATGATGGCAGTGGTGGTTTTGCTGGTGTGCTGGTTGATACTATTAAATGGGTGAATTTACCCGGTGGTAAAATTGAAGGCTTTGAAGTGGCGCTGCAACATAATTTCAACTGGCTGCCACGACCGTACAATGGCTTTGGCATTATTGCGAATTATGCTTACCAGGATGGTGAGCGGGATACCCCGGTTCCTACCTCCGCTTTTTTAACCAATGCAGGTGTTGCGGTTGATGGGCTTACATTGAACTTTAGGGGTTTATCAGAAGAGTCCTATAACTTTACGCTGTATTTTGAGAGGCCTCGATATCGCCTAAGTGGCCGTATTCGTTATACCTATCGCGATGGGTTTTTGCTCGAAGAATCCAGCGATGTTTCCAATACATTGCCGCTGTACAGGGACGATAGAGGCCAGCTAAATGCCTCTATGTCTTATCGATTGGATGATACCTTTACGTTAACACTATCAGGCGTGAATATCACTAAAGAGCAGGGCACAGAGCGTGCGGCATTTTTAACCGGGCCGTTGGTTCGCCAGCGCGATGCCGATCGTAGAATCGCGCTGGGTATTCGTGGTCGTTTCTAGTTAATTTGCTCCGTTGTTGGTGTAACAATACATTGCATTTTTTGAGTCGCCAAAGATTTTGAGATATCGACTATGAAATCCATTACGCTGCTTTTATCCGTGGTGCTTGTTATTGGGTCAGGGTTTGCGCATGCACAAACCCATTACTATGTTAGCTCATCGACCGGCAAGGATAGCAATAAAGGCAAATCTATTGATAAACCCTGGGCTAGCCTCGAGCGAGTTTATCGGGCGAAGTTAAAACCCGGCGATACAGTGGCGTTTAAATCGGGTGATGTATTTAACGGCCAGCTGGAAATTGATGAATCGGGTAGCGAGGCAGCGCCCATACACTTTACCGCCTACGGCGAAGGTGAGCTGCCGCTGATTGATGGTGCCAAAGGTAAAGCGGGCTCGGCGCTTGCGGCAATATTAATTATCGACCAGGATAATATCGAACTCAGTCGTTTAAAAATCCATAACTTTCGTAAAAAGCCTATCGACGGCATTGCCGATGTTAACGCCTATGGCGTGTTGGTCAAAAACACCGGTGAGCGCAATTTGCGTGGTTTTAATTTTCATCATTTGGTGGTTGAAGAGATCTATCCCATACGCGCCAAAAAATCGTTTAACCAAACCTCGGTAACCGGTATTCGCTTTGAAACGCGACCGGCGCAATGGAAAAAGCGTGCGTTTAATACCGGCGATATTTATATTCACAACAACACCCTGCGGCATACTGCGCGCTTTGGTATTGCCTTGCGACATAAGCCGTCAAAGCTCGATGGTGTTACTGGCACTGAGTCTGATTACGATTTGGATGTGCGTATTATCAATAATCATTGTGAAGACCTGGGCGGCAGCTGCGTATTAATGAATGGTGTCTGGCGTGGTTTGCTGGAAGGCAACCGGTTTATCCGCTCTGGTGCCCTAGTTGAGCCCAAGCTATCGGTTAATCGCGGTAGTGGCGCATGGTTTTTTCGCAGTAATCATATTGTTGCCCAGCATAATATCGCCATTGGTTCTCGTGGCCACAATGACTCCGCTGGTATTCATGTGGACTTTGCTAACGATAATATACTGGTGCAATACAATTTCAGCAATGACAACGAAGGCTACGGTACGGAAATACTGGGCAATAATACCAATATCATCTGGCGGCATAATATTAGCGTTGGTGATGCCACGCGCAGGATGAATATCATTCGCCCTGAAGGTGGCAAAAGCAATTACCCCGGTAAAACCGTATTTGTTAGTGACTTTGCCGTGCCCAAGCGTGTGCTTTCTAAAGATGTTTTTATTTATAACAATACCTATGTGATTACCAAAGGCTCCGATCCATTGGTGGAGCTAAATGGCGAAGACGTTCATTTATGGAATAACCTGTTTGTGGTTGAAGAGGGCGCACGGCTGGGTAGAAAGCTTAATATCGGCTGGACCCATGGCGAGCCGGTTGATATGCAGGGCAATGTCTTTGCCGGTAATATCTCACCCAATTTTATTGCTATTGACGCCAGCCCGCTTACAACAGCATTGCAATTTGACGGCGACCCAAAAGATCCAGCCAGTTTTGCGTTGCGCGATACGGATCAACTGGATGATGGTATTGTTATTCAGCATCCTGAATTTCCTGCCGCAGGTAAAGGTATTTTTAGCCATATCAGTGCAGTACCTCAGGTCGACTATTTTGGCAATAAACTGAATGCCGAAGCTGCATTGATTGGTGCAGGTGTTACACCTGCGGCAACTGATCGCTAGCGTTTTAATAAAAAGAGGTTGGTATTGTGTTTCGATGCAAGCAATATTTAGTTGCATTGTTGTTCTTGCTATCGTGGCAGCTGGCGCTGGCTTCGACTAATGTTGCTGATACTACAAATGATGCTACAAGCGGAACTACAGCGGCGCCCAATTTTATTTTAATTCTCGCCGATGACTTGGGTTGGTCCAGCTTATCCACACCTATGGATTTGTCGCGGCCCGAAGCCAAAAGCGATTACTACCGTACCCCGCATATTGATTCGCTGGTGAATCGTGGCGTACGCTTTTCTAGCGGTTATGCAGCCTCACCCGTGTGTTCGCCCACGCGCTACAGTATTCAGTTTGGCAAAACGCCTGCGCGCCTACACTATACGCGCGTGTTAGGCGACAACGGTGCCGATCATAATCAAATCGCGATCCCTCAAGTTTTAAAAGCAATAAATCCTGCCTATCGTGCCGCGCATATTGGTAAGTGGCATATCGATGCCGAGCCTGGTCGTTACGCTTACGATGTGCACGACGGTATGACCAAAAACAAACCGGGTGATTTTAATCAGGATCACAAAAAGCAGTGGGACGGTTATGCAAACGATGACCCCAAGCGCGTGCATTCGATTACCGAACGGGCCATTGCGTTTATGCGTGAATCGGTAGAACAAGAGCGTCCTTTCTTTTTGCAGTTATCGCACTACGCCGTGCATTCCAATATTGTTTATAGCGAATCTTCATACGCTGCGCAGGGGGCGTACCCCAAAGGTAAGCTGCATAAAAACCAGGCCTATGCGGCAATGGTACACGATATGGATTTATCCATAGGTACACTGTTAGACGCCTACCATGCGCTTGGGCTTGCCGATAATACCTATATTATTTTTACTTCAGACAATGGCGGTATGCCGGTGTTGCCCATGCAGGTGAATAAAGGTAAACCCTATAAAGCGGGCTTAAATACACCGTTATTGCGTGGCAAGTGGGATTTAATGGAAGGCGGTATTCGTGTTCCTTTTGCGGTGATGGGGCCGGGTATTAAACCCGGGAGTCAAAGCGATACTCCGGTCGCCAGTTTTGATTTACTGCCAACGCTGGCGGATCTGGCGGGCTCACTTAAAGGCTTACCCGATAACCTTGACGGTGGTAGCGTCAAACCGCTGTTAAGTGATGGCGCGGCAACGGTAGATCGCGCTGTTGATAGTCTGGTATTTCACTTCCCGCACTATAACCGGGTTGGCCTGAATGAACCGCATTCTGCCATTCGCTATGGCGATTACAAGCTGGTGCGCTTTAACGCATCGGGGCGTAGCTTGTTATTTAATATTACAGACGATATTGGTGAGGCGAATGATTTATCGTTACAGCAGCCGGAGTTGACGCGTTTGTTGGAGCAGAAATTAACAGCGTATTTGCAGGCGGTAGGGGCCGAGCGCCCAGAAGAGAGTAATAGCTGGCATCGCCACGGTGAGAGCGGCAACGTCGTCACGCAGTTTTTGCAGCGTTATAGCGAGCAATAATGAAGCCAATAAAACTGCAAGCTGCCATCGTATTATCTCTCGCCTATTTGAGTTATGTTCTTTCTTCTATTGCTGTGGCCCAGTCCTTGCTGCCTTATCAAAACCCGGCGCTAACCGATAGCCAGCGCGTTGACGATTTGCTCGCGCGCATGACGCTGGTCGAAAAAGTGGGCCAGATGTGCCAGTACGTTGGTATAGAGCAAATAATCAATTCTGAAAAAAATCTGACCCTGGAGGAGATGCAAGCTGGCGATGCGCATGGCATCTACCCCGGCCT
>CBFHXO010000074.1:0-14692 GCA_965659815.1 Pseudomonadales bacterium | reverse complement strand
AAAGTTCGGCATAGCTTCAGATTCGGTTTTTGGTCAAAAAGGAAATCGATAAAAGCCTCAGTTTTCTTCAACTTATGATCATCGGCACTGATAGTTATCTTGACTCATAATCGGCAGGTCGAAGGTTCAAGTCCTTCCGGGCCCACCACTTCGCTTCGCTCGCGGTAGTCCTCGGAGGACTATTCAGTCAGCACTTTTTATTTTCTCAAACGAATCGCACCCAATCCCAACACCGAAAGACCCAGCGCTGCCAAACCTATACCCCCCATGGCCGGCACATTCAGCGCATCAAATGAGAGTGCACTCGCTCCAATAAGTGGGATCTCAATTGACGAAGGGCGACCAACGTCAAAAAAGACTTTGTTTTCGCTGTATTCTATCAATGGAATAAATCGAAGCTCGTCCAACTCTGGCGTATAACCGTTAGTGGGGTCAATGTCCTGGTCATCACGGTTAGTAATCTCCAGTCGAATTCTATGCCCAACTGGTACGCGTCGACCGGTGACGCTCAAAGGAATAGTTAAGTGCGCAGGTGAAAAATCAGGTGTTGCCGTACCTACCGCCAACAGAATCGGCTCTCCCTCGGGGGAAACATCGAATAGGTGCACGTTCACCTGATAGCGACTTGCGCTACCCTCAACATACAGGTCGACGCTAGGCTCACCAATGATAAGCGCCTCCTCTGCAAGTGGGTCGGTTTCATAGCTCAGCACATCGCGAACAACCTCCGCGCGGAAAGTGCTGGCATTATAATTTGGCAAGTTCGCCCAGGTCAGTAAACCCGGGTCATTGGTAAAATGATCTTCTGCCGCTGTAGCCAAGGGCATCGTTGGGCTAAGCTGAGATGCCACACCAAGGTAGAGTGTGGTGCTTGACTGTCCTGCGGGTGGCCAGCTGGGGTACGATATTTTTTCGTTGGTGCCCAGCAGTGATATTTGGATAGAGTCCGTCGTATCAATGCCATTAGCAATGCCTTTGAGATAATGCGCAAACCAGTCCACGCGTAGCTGCCCCCTGAATACCTCGTCATTCCTCGCAGTTCCGTGGCCGCCGGTACCAATATAAATCATACGTTGCGATGACGACGTAAGGCTAAGGTAATCCGTTAGCGCATGCGTGCCCGTCCAGCGGCCATCGAGCATGGCAATATGGTTTTGGACCGGGATGGTGACATTAGGAAAGTTGGCGATAACCGGATTAGCCTGCGCTTCAAAAAGTGCGTCCACGGCAGCATCAGGATAGTCACCCCCTACTATTGGTATCGCCTGTGCACCTGTGGTGTGCTCAATACTGCCCTGGCTAACGATGTAGTCCGTAAACATATGGTATGCAAAATTGAACGGTACAGCCGCAGCAAAAGCGTTAGAGAGTAAAACGCCTGACCAGGTTGTGTAGCCTCCCAGTGAAACGCCGGTCATACCATAGGCATTGGTATCCGTCGGCACTGTAACAGCCGCTTCGGTTTCAAAGTCATTCAGCAACCATGCCTTCAGCGCGACAATATCGCTAGCAAAGACAGTTGGGCCTCGCTCTTCCTCTGGGCGGTTAGTGTAATTTAACGTAACGTAGCCATCATCAGCGTAGTCACCTGCGAGGCTAGAGAAAGCGGTTTTGTCACCACCTGCGCCATGCGCAAAAAAAATCACCGGCCAACCATTTGCAGGTGAGCTGCCGGTATCTGGCCAGCGCACATCGACATCCAGTTGAACTCCCGGCTCTAAAGTGACCAGAGATGCATACGGCCCGTTGAACGAGAATGCTGCTGGCGAACACAAACCCGTGATAACCGCAGCTAAGCCCAACTTAAAAACGAGGTAAATATAATAATTATCAATACGTTGCATCTTAATAATATCCACTACTTATTCTATGCCACCAGCTAAATTAACTTTAGCCAATTTACTTGAACCCGTTAGGTTTTGAGTCTCTTCCGTGAATACTTAATTAACGGCTCAAAACCAATTCGGTTGACAGCGTTGATTGGATTATTTCTTGATTGGGTAATGACAATGCCCATGCAAGCACTAACGGTATTTCATGTCATTCACAAACAGGACATGAAGAAAGCCAGCCATACACTGATGAACGGCATCAGGGCCAATTTAGGACTTGAAGGCAATACGGTCTCACTGTGCAGTGACTCTGAAACAATGGTTACCCCAGCATCGCTCGTAATCGTCGCAGCAATAAACACTTAATTATTAAGGTGGATTGATGTTAGCGCAAGCCTATGCCTGAAGGGTCAGAAATTCTCAGCGCGGCAGACAAAATAGCGGCCACTATTACAGACCAGATCATCAGAAGGTCTCCTTTGGCCTGCCTTAACCAACCATAATCCTAAGGATTCTGTAAAGAATACAGAGCCAGTTTCAGCGCAGCCAGCTCGCTATCGATATCGATACCACGGTCAGCAAGCCACTCCCTCGAATAACAGGTATCCATATACCTTTCACCGCTATCACAAATAAGAGTCACTATACTGCCAGCTTGATCTGCTGATACCATTTCTTTGGCTAGAAACAATGTTGCGCAAATATTCAAACCGGTTGACGGCCCATAGGCTTTTCCAGTCTGCTCGCGTATCCACCAAATAGCGGCGAAGCTTAAACGATCGGGCACTTTGAGCATACGATCGACAACATCACTAATAAACGATGCTTCAACACGCGGTCTTCCCACACCCTCTATTCGGGATCGCAACTTGACCTGGTGGTGTACGTTGTTATCCCGGTAGCCTTCAAAGAAAGCAGAATTGTCAGGGTCGGCCACACACACTTTGGTGTGTCCAAAGCTATCAGCCTGATAGCGGATGTAGCGGCCTAAAGTTGCAGATGTACCGCCGGTACCTGCGCCAATGACTATCCAGTCCGGCGCGGCATACGTTTCTTGCGCCATCTGTTGAAATAGACTTTCTGCAATATTGTTATTACTTCGCCAGTCAGTAGCTCGCTCGGCATTGGTAAATTGATCAAGATAATACCCACCGAGTTCAGTCACAAGGCGCTGGGCTTCGGTATAAATATCTTCGGCTTCTACCTCTACCGTTTTACCGCCATAGCGGGCAATTTGTTTAAGCTTTTCACTCGACGTCCCTTTCGGTACAACCGCGATAAATGGCAATTTGAGTAAGCGCGCAAAATACGCCTCAGAAACAGCCGTGCTCCCCGAAGAGGCTTCGATAAGGTGCGTACCTGGCCCAATCTTGCCGTTGCAAAGCCCGTATAAAATCAGCGACCGCGCAAGGCGATGCTTCAAACTGCCAGTGGGATGAGAGGACTCATCTTTGAGATAAATATGAACATCACGGTATAAAGGTAAATCAAACTGTTGCAGATGGGTATCGGCTGATCGATTGAAGTCAGCATGGATGAGCTGCATCGCTTCTATAAGCCAACCGCGATACTCCTCACCCAGTGGGCATATTGGCGTGTGCGATTGAATGGCACCGAAGAGTGTAGCAGCATTTTTCTCATTATTATTCATCGTCTCACCCGTGAATGCTTTCTCGCTTAAAAAAAGGTGCGTTTGGCAAGCGGCGCAATTAACAAACGTTCGCCAGGGACTGGCGCCTACAGAATCAGTCGCTTCCAGAGTTAGGAATAAGCCAGATAGTGGCATTACCGCAATCAAGTTGTTGTGGCTTGTCGCCATCATAGCTAAGCTCTAAACTGAACTTACCCATGGCATCAGATTGTTTGGCGACACAGATAGTCGTTTTACCCAGCTCAATAGTATGCTGATTGACACAGTTTTTGGCAGCCAGTGCACTTAAAAACCCCATAAGACGATTAACACTGTCATTTAAACTATCATCGACTCCACTGCCATTACTCACAACATTGTTAACGTGTTGCGCGCCAGGCCGAGGCTGCGTTAGCGAAATATTAAGTTGTTTTATGAACTGCGCCCCATTGGGGTGCTTCGTGTGGTCGCCCATTGGTGCCCTTATTTCAACTGGGGTTTCATCGTGTATCAAAAAAGGCAGATCAAGATTTTTAGGGCTACCCAAGATCCAGCGAGCAACCTTACCGTCAGGTCGCTGCCGCTGTTGCGTTTGGCTTTGCAGTGCCGAGACCTCGAACGGTTTGAGGTATTCAAGCGCAGCATCGACATTATCAACGCTAATGCACCAATCGATAGCGCCATAGCGTTGTGTTATCCAACGCATTAGCCGCCATGACACATCCAATTTTCCTTCGGCGATACGCGAGATAATGCCAAGCATTACTGCGACTCGCAGCAATGGTCGATACCACGTCGGCTTCAAAGCCAATAACTCTATATAAGATCTGTCATTAAAAATAATCAGTGCGTTGTGTGTGTGGTCGTGCTCACCACCGGGCATCACATTAAAGCCTAGCCGGGTAAATTGGTTTATCGCCTGACTGAGGTTTGGCACAAAAATGATGGCATGATCAAAAGCAACCGCGTTCACTGTTTTACCTCTTGCTCATAAAGGCCGACCAGGCTTTGGGAGATAATATCGTTGCCATGGTCTAATACGCTGGCCCGCCAACCTGGGTCATCTGGATAAAATAAGCTAAGCATTTTTGTTTTTAATGCCGCTTTAGTTTCGGGTTTTGCGTCGCTTGCAGAAAAGCGTAACCACCGGTCTATTAGCAAGGCTTTTAGCATTTTAAGATTAGAGTAAGTACCAAACTCAATAACGCAACTTGTTGTTTTAGCCCCTGCTCCCCTTGCGATATCACTTAGCGCATTAATTAATAAGCCCTGGTAATCGGGGCGCTCACCAGAGGAATAGTTCGCATCGCTGTCATCAAGCGCGGCTCCCCACATATGGCGAGCGCGTTTATATTCGTCTGTATCGGGCTTATCAAAACATAAAAAGCGGGGTTTGCCGTAATCGCCAATGCCGGTATGCCAGTCGATAATGGCGACTCGCTCAGCGCCGTTGAGTTGATTGTGAAAAATCGAGCGAAGCGTTTGATTCGACCACTCGGCGCTGTGACCACCAAAACCAATACCATTGGGATGGCTGTATTGACCTTGTGAAATCTCATTAAGCAATTTGACCGGACCAAACTTTATTATCAGTTTGAAAAGTCCAAAGAGAATTTTTTTAAAGCGAGGACCTTTGGCATTTGAGCTGCTGAGTAAGTCCTGAACCTGCTGAGTCAAGGCTGTTTGTGGTGGCTTTTGCTGATGGTCAATAAAATTACGATTGAGATCAACATTATTCTCGGTAGTGCGACTGCAATATGCCCAGCCAAATGGATTGGCCGCATGAATCAGTAGCATAGCCGTAGTAGTTGACGGCATGGAATCGTATCGCCTCAACCAGTCCAACTGCAACGCTGCGCCTGTATAACTTTCGGGGCCGTGGGTTCCGCAAATCATCACCAACACGGATTTGGCATCGCGAGACCCAATCCAGGCAGTATCGATTGTTAGTGCATCAGTGTTTAGCGTATTAGTTGGTAGCGCATCGGCTATTACCTGGGAGCTCCCAGGGCACTGGATTGAGGGATGTTCGAACGACTTGATGTCAGCACCGGCGTTATTCGCTTCGTTAATAAATTTCTCACGCGCCTCGCCATAGCTTGAGCTAAATACCGATTGCGGGCTGTGAGGGGTGTCTTTCATCGCATATCTCCGGATTTGTGCAAGTTTTAACTAATGCCTTCCCTTATTATTATACATATGTATAATTAATTTAAACAATGGAGGAGGCTAATGTCACAGAATCGTAAAGCGGGTCGGCCAAAAGCGGATAGGCAGGTTAATCGGCGTGCCGACCTAGTGGATGCAGCCATTGGGATTGTCGCGAAGCATGGCTTTGCATCGCTAAACATGCGTGAAGCAGCGCTTAAAGCCGATGTGTCGCTTGGCTTGGTGCGTCATTATTTTGGTTCGAAAACGGGCTTGATATCGGCGTGCGATGCGGCTGTTGAAAACGAGATAGCTGCGATTTTTACTGCGGTATTTATGGGCTCGGAGGCAAAGTCAGCTGATCAACAGGTTGAAGCAATGACGCAGCGGTTGATTACCGAGGTATCACCGAAGATCAAATATTTTCAGTATCTCGGTCAACTCGCGTTGCGCAATGACAAAACGGCACGCGCATCGTTTGCCGTGTATTTTGAGACGGTAAAGGAATTTGTTGAAGGGCTAGATGCTGCTCAATCGCTACCGAAAAATCGAGATCGCACTTGGGCAATATTCCAGTTTATATTCCTTCAGCTTGGGCCGGTGCTACTGGAACCACAAATTAGCAATATTATTGGCCGTGATGCCTTTGAACCCGATGTTATTCGCGCACGCGTAACCTCAATGAGCCGGATGCTGAAGTCCGGTTTACTTACCGCATAACCTAGATAAGGTATTGATGACATAAATGGATACCTAAAACCACCATAGTTTGTTAGCGATGTCAGTTGACAGAAAATAACTATCTTAAGGGTATCAGTACTCACAAGTTAACTTATTTAATGGAAAAATCGAAGGGTCAACTTCTTCCGCAATGATTCTGAATCGCTCTGTTGAGCAATACACATAACAGCTATTTTTATTGGACAATCAATTTTTCTTTAAAATGACAGTCAAAGTGGTGATCAGACTGATGTTTCGCTTGAGTCCGGAGCAGCGTCTTTTCATTCATTAAGCGCTTTTCAATTTCGGCGTTCTCTATTGATCGTGTCAATACACTCACAGAGGAAGTCACTAACAGCCATAAAATACAGACTAACAGGGGACCCTAGCCCAATGGCGTTGCGTTTTAATGATTTAGCGCTTACTGCTGCTACTTTGGTGCCATAGGCCGTAACGGTGATACTGGTATCACTAGGTTTGGCGCCCATTGAATAACGCGGTAGCGCTAAACCATTTCAACGCCCCATCCGTATTAATTCATACGTTAGTGCATTCACTCCCAATCAGCCTGCAAAAGACAGCACCCATGAACATACTTCTTATCGGCGGCAATGGAGGCATTGGTCAGGGCCTAATGCTGCAGTTGCATGAGCAATTGCCTTCAGCCCAAATCATCGCCACCTGGCATCGACAGCAACCAGCGCTGCATCTTGCCAGAGTGCATTGGGTTCAGTGCGACGTTGCCTGTGAGGCGAGCGTTTCAGCACTTGCCAGTGAATGCGAAAAGCAGTTAGGCGACATACATTGGTGTATTAACACGGTGGGTATACTGCATAAGGAAGACACAACCCCCGAAAAGGCGATAAACCAGTTAAGCGAAGCCTTCTTTTTAGAAAACATAAAACTCAATACGCTACCCACCCTACTGCTTGCCAAGCACTTGGGCAAACGCTTTGATAAAACACAAGCCGCGATATTTGCAACCATCTCAGCAAAAGTTGGCAGCATCGAAGACAATCGCCTCGGTGGCTGGTATAGCTATCGCAGCTCAAAGGCAGCAGTGAATATGGCGCTAAAAACATTGAGTATTGAATGGCAACGAAAATTGCCGAAGCTCTGTGTTGCAGCTATTCACCCCGGCACTACCAAAACACAACTCTCAGCCCCGTTCACACGCAATACACCCAGCGATAAGCTTTTTTCAACTGAGCGAACCGCCAGGCAAATAGTCGAAATCCTGCGCGGCCTTAGGCCTGCCGATACCGGCAAATTCTGGTCGTGGGATGGTTCAGAATTACCCTGGTGAACCAATGGACGAAAAAATAAAAATCAAACACGCATTGGAGGCATTTCATATTATTTACGAGCGGGGCGTAAAAAAAGATAACCATATGGTGATGAATGGCATTAGAGCCACTTTAGGCTTTGACGGTTACACCATCTCACTTAGCAATGACTATGTTAACCTTGATATATTTTTTCATAATAAGTTTTCGCTAACCTACACCAACCGTAAAGAGCTCGAGGTATTTATGGCCAAGCTCGATAGTATTAGAAAGAGCATTTGAAAAAACCATTAAAACAAACTAACAATTGAGTAGTTGTTATGCCTGAAGGCCCAGAGATTCGCAGAGCTGCTGACGAAATAGAAGCCGCATTAAAAAATCAATGTATCGAGGATATCGCGTTTGGCTTACCTAAGCTCAAACGCTTTGCCTCAAAACTGAGGGGCCATCGGGTATCGCATATAGAAACACGCGGTAAAGCCCTGCTCACTCACTTTGATAACGGCCTGACCATTTACTCGCATAACCAGCTATATGGCGTATGGCGGTTATGCAAACGTGGCGTACTACCCAAAACCAAACGGCAGCTGCGTCTTGCGCTGCACACGGCAACGCATAGCGCACTGCTTTACAGCGCATCGGATATTAGTGTCTGGCAACGAGAAGCCCTAGGTCAACACCCGTTTTTAGCCCGCATTGGGCCTGATATTCTTTCGCCAGAATTGACCTGGCAAACGCTGGCAAAGCGGCTTCAAAGTAATGCATTTTCAGGCCGCTCACTTGCGGCGCTCTATCTCGATCAGCACTTCCTCGCCGGTATCGGTAACTACCTGCGCAGCGAAATTCTTTTTGCCGCAGGCGTTGACCCCGCTGCAAAACCAAAAGAGCTCTCTCGCACGCAGATCAATAAACTCGCCCGACAAACACTGAGCTTGAGTCGTCGCAGCTACCGCAGTGGTGGCGTTACGCTGTCTGATAAGCAGTACCGCTGGCTACGAGACCAGGGGCTAAGTTATGGGCAGGCGAGATTTATGGTGTTTGGGCGTAGCAATTTGCCCTGCCATGTTTGCGGCAAAAAAATTAAGCGCACACAAGCTGGCGCACGGCGAATATATACCTGTGCGAACTGTCAGACTATTCAATAAGGGAAAGAAAAAGAGCTTTGGCCTTACCCCTTTAGTTTTAAGCAACTAATCCCTCTAGCTACAGCAAACCTCACAATACATGCTCGTTTTGCAAAAAGCTAATCGCTAGGGTAACCAACGTTTAGCGAACTTAAAAAAAACAAGAAAACAAACAGTTACAACCAAAAAAACCTTGGCATGAACGTTGCCTTATTTAAATGGCAGCAGAAATTAGGTATGCTATTAGCAAAAAGCGAATAACACACTTTCCATTAACCAAAGCCGCAACGCGGCGGCGCTTTAAATTAAAGTCAATCAAAATTAATCTAATGTACATTACTATGCGACATCTAACACACCTTTTGACTCTAGTACTCCTTTTACCTTTGAGCTCCTACGCCTCAATGTCATTCAACCAAAGTGACAATACCGGCTGGAACGAGTGGATCTCTGATAATGAGACTGTGGTGTGGTGTGGCAATAACTGTGTCGCCTTTACAAATAATGATGACATCATGTGGATGACCAAGGATCAGGTTCAGTCTGGCGGCAACCAAAACCTTGGCAACGGTGATGATATCATTGGTTTATTTACCGCCTGGATCCCCAACCCCAATAGACAACTCAATATTAACGGTGATAATGGTGACGACCTTGTTTATATCGACAAAAATCGAGCCGGTTATCAACTCAATAATTTTGTTACCAATAACGGCCTAATTTCAGCAGAAGTAACTGCATCAAGTGGCAACAAAGGAAAGGTAATAGTGAATAATATCGAGGCGCTATGCTTTCTTGATGGCTGCTTTGGCAGCGTAACAAATATGCCCACACCCGCACCCGTACCGTTGCCAGCAGGTATCTATCTCTTTATATCGAGCCTTGTTGGCTTAGGTTTGATACGAGGCAAGAATACCTAAGCTACTGCTCTTAGCTTCGTAGCTAATTTCTACGGCCGAGTATTTAGACCACTAGACTCCAAAGAAAACGCATATCGTTTGAATTTTTATTCTTACACTATCTGCGCCATCCCGCCATCCGGGGACACACACTTTTCTTGATACTTTTTTGTAGGTGCTAGCTGTGTATTCCCCAATCGCCAGTTATTGCTTACAGTGCTTAAGGAAAGAGTCTCGCAATTGCCGCTTATTATCCTGCTGCACCCACCACAGAGCACATTTGCAAAACACCTCTACATCTTTCTTTTTTGTAAGACCGAAGAAAGCCTGAAATAACTTCATTTTTCAATATCAACATTAAACATTGAATTTGAGAATAACAGTTGATTATGCGGCCAAAGGCCGCTTGCAAGCTTCGCAACATGTTGATGATTTACAAATCCATCCAAGCGAAAATAACTCGATTTCAATAGTGCATCAAGCCTTCACCAAATCAAAACAAACTGTCACATTAGCGTTTAAAAGACATGCTACTCTGACAACCTCAACGGGCTAATATTTGCCAAAGGCCCACCCAGCAAAAGCGAAACGGAGAGTGTCGCACATGAGCATTAAGTACCTGGTTTATCTACTGACCCTATGCACACTACTCGGCTGCAGCGTGCCCACACAAGAGCAACCCACGCAAGAACAACGGCAACAATTCACCATTGCCGCGATTCCCGACACACAAAACTACCTCGACTACACCCATCAAACCGCCGAAGGCTTTGCCCTCGATGCCGCCGACCAATTTATTGCGCAAATGGATTACATAGCCCGCAACGCGGTAAGCCAGGGTGGCGATATTGTCTTTGCTATTCACCTGGGCGATGTCTGGCAACACCAAACCATCGCTATGGATCACGATCATAAACACGCCGGCTTCGAGGCTATAGAAAACCCCTGGCTAGCCTCGCACGTCTACCCTACCCCTGAGCAAGTGTTTGGCATTGAAATGCCGGCCGCCCGCAAAGGTTTTCAACTATTCGATAAAGCAGGCCTACCGTTTGGCGTAGTACCCGGCAATCACGATTACGATGCCATGTGGAGCGCCGCGGGCTGGCCACCGGTCACCGACCCAAAAAAACTCACCATGACCGCCGAAGCACTGGGCATTCTTCACGCCGGTGGGCTCGATAACTTTCGCAGCGTATTTGGCAACGACTCAGAATTTTTTCGCGATAAAGACTGGTATATCGATAGCTATAACGGCGGCGCATCCAGCGCACAAACCTTCACCGCAGCAGGCTATACGTTTTTGCATTTAGCGCTGGATATGTCACCCAAAGACGATGTGCTGGAATGGGCAAGCAAAGTGATTGCAAATAACCCAGGCCTACCCACTATTTTAACCACACACGATTTTCTTAACGCCAAAAACGAACGCAAAGCCGCACCCATTGTTGACTTTCACGCCGTAGATCCCCGCCACAATAATGCCGAAATGCTGTGGCAAAAGTTTATTGCCAAACACACACAGATTTTTATGGTGCTATCGGGCCACCAACATGGGCAGGGTTTACGTATCGATCGTAACATCGAAGGCGGTGAGGTATACCAGATTATGTCCGACTACCAGGACCGCGGGCAATCGGGTATCGACGCTGGCGAGCCTATAAACCCCGCCTATGGTCGACCCACTGGTATTGGTGACGGTTGGCTTCGCATGATGCGCTTCGACTTTTCTGGCGATACACCACTACTTAAAATAAGCACCTATTCATCGCACTACCAAATCGAGTCTAAAGCACTTAAAGAGTATGCCACTTGGTATCGAGAGTATGAGCAGCCTAATATGAGTGATAAGCAGTTTATCGAAGCCGATAATTTTACGCTCGAACTGAGTGACTTTACCCGCCGGTTTAGTAAGTAAGACGCTAGCTTGCTTTTGACTTTGGCCCGTGCCGGCAAGTAATTCTTTTAAATCTCAAACATACTTTTGCAGGCGCCAACCGGTATTGCTTCGGGGTAGACAGCTCTTAGTTGGTCAATATGTGCCTGCTCTTCAAGTTTTTCTCGTTGCAGGCGAAAGCTGTTATTTCTTGAGGCCAGGTCTTTATTAAAAGTACTTACCACATCATCAAGAGACAAGGCCTCGCTGGCCATTCGCTGCCGCTCTTCCTCATTTGCGTAAACATCCGCTTTCCATAACACACTGGCGCGGAACTGCTGCAACGGAGCACGATAGACTTCGTCACCATGATCAATCACCACCCAATCGTCGCTGCCATCATTAGCAGGTGCAAGCTCGGCATTAGCACCGACCATGCGCGTCCCCTTGTCGAATGGGCCAACCGGCCCTACCTGGTGAAACATGCCGTGGTTGTCGCCAACCAGCGCTGTATTCGCCATCGCGCCTACGTGATGCGCGGGCAACTGCGAAGGCCCTTGCGGCCAGTAATAAAGACCACCACCTTCAACATCATCCAGCCACCAGATTGACGTCGCCTGCTTCACCAGCCAGTCATTGAACAGCCCCGACCATAACATGGTTCTCAATAACATCATGGGCGTATTGGTACGATCGCGGCCGCTGAAAACGGGGTTATCGGTATGGGCGGGCCCGCCCTCAGCTATCGCCGCCATCAGATTTACATAGATAGAGCGCGGCACAACAACCTCTGCGTCATAAAACTGCCTGGCAGCCTCGATAAAACCGGCATGATGCAAAAACAACTCTGAACCGGCGAGCATGAAATCATCATAAACCCAGTCTTTTTGAAACCACATGGGGCTAAGCACTTCACCGCTGGCATCGGGTCTGAACCAGCCACCCAATGGCTTGTAGGGCGCACCGCGCTCAAAAAGTTCGATCACCTGCTGAACATCATCAATGACATGCTCAAGCAGTAAAGGGGGGGCGGCATAATGAAATTCTGTACTCATAGCAACACTCTGACGCGACTGAAGGCAGTGACTGTTTGGCCGACAACGTGGTGCACGGCAGCGTTAGTAAAACCATACCATTCGCATGATCACCCGTTGCTACCGTGCCTTTAGTCAACGCAAACTCGGCATCTTCAATGGGGTTATGATCAGTAAACGATTTCGTCCACTGAGATCGGCATATTCACTGAATTAGCTGCCTTACTCGCCCATAAATAAGCGTTCCAGTTAACGCCTGCAGCGGCTGATCAAACGGGCCTGGTTGATTGTCTGACATTTAAAACCATTTTCTGATTGTGGCCAAGTATGCAATCGATAAAAAAAGACCCGCCAAACCAAATCGTTGGGCCTATATCCTCGCCAGGTGCTGCACAGTTGTCTGGACTCGCAAAGTTTATAGAAACGTTCAACCACCAACACATGGCCACGCGTCTATCGATATCTTGCAAACGTCTGTAGCCTCGCACCTAAAGCGAACAACGCCAACATCAAAGCAGTAACACCAAACCCACCCATTGCAGGGACATTAAAGTCAGCAACCGTGGGTAGCGTACCTGCATTCACCTCATCGCCATCATTGACACCATCATCATCAGTATCTGGGTTATTTGGGTCGCTGGCATAGACATTTACTTCATCACCATCAATTAAGCCATCGCTATCGGTATCGGCGTTTAATGGATCGGTACCAGCATTAGCTTCATCGCTATCAGGCAAGCTATCGCAGTCACTGTCGCCAGGAAACAGCCCCGAATCACAGCCGGCGGGTACCGGGCCGCCATCGCTATCGATTTGCAGCAGGTATTCAGCCAAACTGGCGCGCTCAAAACTGCTAAGCTGACTCGCGGTGCCATGACCGGGAATCAGCAATACATCTTCAAGCGTTTGTGCCTGGCCGTTATGTAAGTAAGGTGCACCCGACCAAAGCCCCTGCAAAGTCGGCGTTTCAAAACCCACACCCGCTAACGGCTGCCAAATACCCACCCCCGATGACGCTTGAATCGTGCCCACATCATGACGCTGGCCATCACTAAAAACGGCACCTGAATGACAAGCATTGCAGCCCTGTGCGAGAAAAATAGCGCGGCCGGCTTCCGCACCCGATGTGAGCGACCCGTCTGCTGCGCGATAAGGGCTATTGTCAATTTCCGCAAGCGAACTGACATAGGCCGCAAGCGCATCGAGGTCGGCATTTAAACCCGCCTTGGGCGTAGCTAACGGATCTGAAGTTAAACTAAATTGCGCTTCATTTAAAAACCCGGTGCCAGCAAATGATTGACGGATATCATTTTCAAAATCCTGAATTTCGTCAAAGCTCGCGGTCCAGTGCACATTACCATGACCAGTACCGGCTCGCCCGCGCATATCTATAGTGTTACGCAAACCTTCACCGCGGTCGGTGAAATCCCAGACCCGGCCATCCTGCCCACCCTCAAGATGACAGCTGGCGCAACTGATATAACCGTCGAGACTCATTCTGGGGTCTGAGGCGTTGTAGAATATTTGTTTACCCGCTAACACTGTCGGTGCCAACGCTTCGTTAACCACTGTTGCAATGGTTGCCAGTGGCGTTGAGCTAACAGTGCCACCATTCGATAAGGCCCAAATATCAAATACCGACACCGAGCGCTGCATAAAGTTATGAGTAAATAAGCGCGTACCGTCGGGCGACAATACCAGGCCCTGCGGCGTAAGCCCGGTGGCTAACGTAGTTACCGATGAACCGCTGTAAGCGTCGCGTACATCAACCCGATTATTGCCGGCCATCGCAACAAAGGCCCAATCACCTAACAGCGAAAACTGCACCGCAAATGGCAAACTGCTGTTATCAAAATCAATCCGCTCGGCAATTTGCTCAGTAATGGGCACTGCACCAGTAGCCAAGTCAATTTTTGCCGCAATCGCCCGCGTGGTATTTTCAAAGGTCAGTGGCAAACCATCGTTAAATTCGCCGCGATCGGTATTGTCTTTTTTCGCCGGCACCCATGCGCGACCGCCATCGGGTGAAATAGTAATGGCGCTGATATAATTGGGTACACCGCGACCCCCGCTAGGGGTATCGGGGCCTTGGTCTTTCGCTAGCGTGTGCACAGCGCTCACGCTAAAACTACTCGCATCAATTTCA
>CBFHXO010000073.1:0-15127 GCA_965659815.1 Pseudomonadales bacterium | reverse complement strand
TAAACGTCGGGTCGTTTATGGCATTTTTTGGTTACTTTTCTTTGCACAAGCAAATAAAAGTGACTGCCCAGCAGGGCAAGCCGTGCAGAAAACGCTGTAGGCAATTAAGAAAAATAGCAAAACCCTAACCGCCCTCACAACCCAAAACTCACAATCCAAACCTTAAGATAAATTAGAGAAACAAAAGAGCCTATCCAGCAAAAGAAAATCAGAAACCGTCATCAAATCTCATTATAAACAACCGCAACAAAAGCCTCACTAGGCAAAAACCCCTTAGGATACTTCGCCATCAACGCCTCGGCATCAATATCCCCCAACGCCACCCCGGCGCGTTTCTTCTCAGCAACCGCCTCACGAATCTCAATCAACGTCTCTCTAAATTTCACCATATCCGCTTTCTTACCAGGCATCCCATGCCCAGGCATAATCACCGTCTCATCATCAATCACTTCCAGCACCCGCGCCAGCGAATCAATAATTCCACCAATCCTGCCGCCATTGCCTGCATCAATATAAGGCAAGCCACTAGTCACAAACACATCCCCAGTGTGAATCACATTGGCTTTGTTTAAATAAGTAATCGTATCGCCATCGGTATGGGCAGCCCCCAAATGCATTAACTGAATCGCATCACCATTAAAATGAAACCACATCTCATCATCAAAAGTAATAGTCGGCAAACCCGCCTTTTCATAAGGCTGCTGCTCATAACCAAACGATGATAACGTCTGTACGGTAGTCATTCGCTGGCGCGAATTGCTCTGTGAAACAATAACCGCCCCAGCTTTGCCAAAGGCAACATTGCCATCACTATGATCAAAGTGCCAGTGACTGTTAACCACATAGTCAACCGGCTTGTCGGTAAGCTCAGCTATCGCTGCGGTTATTTTTTTATGCAATGGGCCAAACTGGTCATCAATAATAAATACACCATCGTCACCAATCGATACCCCAATATTGCCGCCTTGCCCCTCTAACATATAAACAGCGTCAGCAATTTTATGCGTTTTAATCTCAACTTTATCAAAGTCACCAAAACCCTGTGAAAAAGCCAATGCTGAAAAGGTCAGGCCCATTATGAGTGTCGCAATGCGCATAGTCAGTGTCCTCGTATATCAATGGTGGCTTTACTGGATTTAAAAAATATCTTCCACTAAATCATCAAACTCCCAAAACGCACGCAACGATAGTACTTTACCGTCATCATCAACACAGTAAACCATTACCAGCTCGCAGCGCGTCACATTGCCATCGGCAGTTTTGCCGGTAATAGTGCCGACGTTGGCGCACTCGTTGCCGCAGGCATAAGTATGACGAATATGAAAATGCGTATTGCTATTGGCAATCACGTTGTCGTAAAACGCAGTGATTTTCTCGATACCGCGATGACCATTACCTTCGGGGTCTAATGGCGATGGGCCAACTGGGTCCTGAATAATACCCTCAGGATGCCACATTGATAGCCAGGCCTCACGATCACCACTTTCAACTGCGCGAATCGATTTCATTGACGCCTCGCGCGCCGGGTGCTTTTTGGCTTGTTCTAGTACTTTTATTGACATGGTATTTACCCCTTATAAAAATTAAATCAACACTGATGCTCTATTACACTGGTATGCGTACCACATGATTTTACGCTACGCATCATGCCCAATATCTCAAAGCACCGACCGCACAAACTGATCGCGGTAATTGGTAAACAATGCGCCATCTTTACTTTCGTCAAGTCCAAAAGTCTCGAGCGTATAACTATGCTTACCATGCTTGGTGCGCGGACGGTTATCCAGATAGCTTTGCATTAGCTTGCGCGCCGAGTCGCTTAAGTTAAGGTCAAAGTGCTGGTACATATCGGCTACCGCATCAATAGGCCGATTAATAATGTCATCAAACTGAAAATCGTAAAACTGCGCTGGCTGATTAATACCCTCACGCTGGGCCATGCCGCGCGCCAATATATCGGCAAAAAAGTCGGCTTCTTCACGGCCGGTTCTATGTGCGTCAATGTTATCGCTAAAACCACTGCGCAAGGTGCAAATCAAACTACTAACCGAGCCTAACACCTTAGTAGGTTCGCGATGGGTTTGCACAATGCAGGCGTCCGGGTATATTTTTAAAATAGTGGTTAAAAAAGGCAGGTGCATGGGCGACTTGAGTGTCCAGCGTTTAACACCGTAGCTGTGCTGTAAATACTGCAAAAATAACTTGTGCCATTCGTAGCAAGGCGTGGCATCGGCACTCATATACCATTGACGATAAGATGGTAGGTGACTAACCGTGCTGTACTGCTCCTGAAAAAAGGCGCTAGCCATCATGCTAATGCATTCTTCGGCCAGCCTTGGGTTGGTTTCATGAATCGCTTTAAATCCCGGTGTCAGTAGATCGAGCTGCGCGGCCTGTTTTTCCTGTTCAACAATGGTGGACTCGTGCGCTGCGCGATTTGCGGTTGGCGGCGGGTAGGGGGCTGACATCTCCCACATTAAGGGCGCACGGTTATTCGGGTCTTCGGCTACCACGGCATGTAAAATGGTTGTGCCGGTACGAGGCAGGCCAAGAATAAAAATCGGCTGCTCAATTTTCTCTTCGCGCACCTCGGGGTGCTTGTTAACGTAATCGATAATTTGCAAGCGGCTAACCATGGCATTAACCAGTGAGTTTTTTGCAGCCACCCTACCAATTTGAGTCAGCGCCGCCTCGTGGTTGATGCTGTCAACAAGTTTTTCCAGCCCTTGCTGAAATGACAATGGCCCAGCTTCTGTCAGCCCGGTTCTTTTCTGCGCCTCTTTGATTATAGCGTCGCTATTGATTACCGGGCGCGTGATACCGATTGACGATAGCGCTTTTCCTACACCGTTAATAGCCCGAATTGCAAAAGGACGCTGGGGGATTGGCCAAGGGTGAGACATGGGTAAGATCCGTGAAAAAAACAAAGCTTACTACCGTTGGTAAGCGCTTAACCATTACAGTAGGTAAATGCGTATTTATTAAGGTTAATGCGTAGTTAATGCATGGTTATATAGCGTTGAATTGATAATTGAGTTCATAGTTAAATAGCGAGCTGAGCAAATAGTTGACTAGAAAGTTAAATTTATAGGCCCTATTAGCGAGCCGGTCAACAGCTATGAAAAAACGTCGATGGACTGTAGGGCTAATAAAAACAGACATAGCGCGCCACCAAATAATGGGATTAGCGCTTTTATCCGGCTGCTGCCAGTTTCGCGCCAATAAATCATTGCTAGCGAAAAGTTCACCAAGCTAAAAACAATAATAATGACGAAGCTGGTTATTTTGGCCAGTGTGACCAGTGGTAGCCATACCGCAAATAGCCAGATAATCACGCCAAGCAATACCGTGGCTTTAACTGGTGTTTGGGTTTTAGTCGCTATATGGGCCAGCGCGGCGGGCGCGAGCTGCTGGCTGGCCATGCCGTATATAATTCTAGAGCCCATAATCACCTGCACTAGCGCACCGTTAATAATGGCCACCAGACTAATCATACCAATAAGATTTGCCGCACCTGCCGACTTTGTTGCAACCAGACTAACCATAGGCGATTCGCTGGCGCCTAATGATTCGGCGGGCAAGCTTAGTACAGCCACCAGTGCTACCAGTACATAGAGTAGTGAGGCCATTGCCAGCGCGGCAAGTATGCCCAGAGGTAAATTACGTTCCGGGTTCTTAACCTCTTCGGCAACATTCACCATATCTTCAAAGCCGATAAAGGCGTAAAAAGCTAAGAACGCGCCCAGCATAATGGATTGCCAAGTGGTGAATTTGCCGAGGTCTTTGGGTAGGGGTGGTATTAGTGTTGTACCAATATCTGGCAGTGTCAGTAGAACATCGCCCAGTAGTGCTAACACAATAAGAATACCAGCTAATTCAATTGTGGTTACAATTGCAGCAATGGATACCGATTCAACAATACCCCAACAGGCGACTGCGACAATGGCGATGCTGGTAAGCGTTACTGCGATTAACTTGGGTAGTGTGATAAACACCGATAAATAGCCGGCAAAGCCGTTAATTAATGTTGCCGACGATACAACGCCGGTAACAATAACCAGCCAACCAATCGCTCTGCCCAGCCAGGGTTTTGCAAAAAGCCTGGTTAATATACACAACCTCACCCGCACTTCGTGGGAATCGCTTACTTAAACTGGCATAGGCAAAGCCAGTAAATGCAGCGATAACCGCCGCAACAAGAAAAGCGATGGGTGCGTAGATACCGGTTATACCGGCGACTTTGCCCACCAATACATAAACACCCGCGCCCAGTATTGTGCCTAGGCCGTAGAGTGTGAGCAGTGGAAGGTTTAAGCTGCGTTTTAACTGCGGAGCGGACATTGTTTTTTACCAGCGATATTATAGTTTTATTATGGTAAAACAATTAATTGCCAGCGGTAGGGCTGCCCAACGATTTCTTGATTCGTATCAATTGGGACTAGCTAATGGCTTAGGCCTGCTGCACTGCATCGCGCAGTACGCTGGCGTGACCGTTGCGTATACAGTGATAGCGGTGATAGTAACCGCGTAAAGCTGGTGAGGTTTTTAAAGATGATAGGGTGGCATATTGGAATAGCGATGGTGTTGCAAATGGAATTGACGGTAGTCGTAAAATGAAAGATTGATAGGCCCACGTCATAGCCAGTGACCAACCAGCTGATTGGTATTGCTGATTTCAAATAGTGCAGTGTGACAGCTGTCGTGATTCGGCATGTCCAGACTCAATTGCCGACCGCCAATCAGACGAACACTAAGTAAAATTGTTAGTTGGTCGGGCGATAGCATGGTCCGCGCAAAGGAAAGCCCAGTGATTAGCAGATACAAGATGCTAATCGTTTTGTCAGATGTCGTTGATTAGCTTATTTTCAGTATTACCTATTGGTGATGTTTGGCATTGTGTATGCTGCTAGCGATTGCTAATCCAAACCGTTTGATAGGGCTGGAGTTCAATAGTGCCGTTATAGTCGTCATAGCGCTCACTGGTGATTAAATCGCGCCAGTTATCGGTGCCAATTAGATTAACGCTTGAAAGTGGCAAGGTGCAGGGCTTTTTATCAATATTTGCAATGCAAAAAATACTTTGCTGGCGATCGTTGCTTTGTCGCCAAAAACCAAAAATGGTATCGCCCAGGTGCAGGGTAAACTGCGTGGCGTTGGGATGAAAGGCCGGTTGTTGAATTCTAATGGCGAGTAAATTATTTATGCGCTTAAAGATAATGGCATGATCACTGGTTTGGCTTCTTGAATCAGTTTTGTTATTACCATCGAGCGCCTGCTGCAGCGTTTCGTAAGTCCATTGATGGCGGTTAATTGCGCGGTTATGGCCTTCGGCTTCGAGCTTTTGGTAGTCGTTTCTGGTGCCAAACAAGCTGTGAATATAAATACCGGGTATCCCCTCTAACGCAAACATAATGGCGTGTGCGCAAATAAATCGATCAATGGCAAATTTGTCTGGGCCATCCTGCGTACCTTGCAGTGCGTCAAATAGTGAAATATTAATTTCATAGGGTTTGCTTTTGCCATTCGCCAGCTGTCGGTGAGAGACCTTGCCGCCAAAGTTTTCCATTACCGCTAGTAATGAGTCGATTTCTCGCTCTGAGAGTAAACCTTCTGTAGGGCGTAGACCAATACCATCGTGCGAGGCAATAAAATTGAAATAGGTAGTGCCGTTTTGGGCCGGCGGCATACTCATCATCCATTGCTTGAGGTAATAGCTATTGCCAACCACTAATGCATGCAGCAACAAGGGTGGCAGCGAAAAGTTATAGATACAATGCGCCTCATTGGCATTGCCAAAATATTCGAGATTCTCGCGATTGGGGATATTGGTCTCGGTAATAATAATGGCGTCTTGCTGGGCGTGCTCAATTAACAAGCGCAATAACCTAACTATTTCGTGAGTCTCTTGCAGGTTAACGCAGTTGGTGCCTGGTTGTTTCCAAATAAAGGCAACCGCATCGAGGCGAAAAATTCGCACTCCCTGGTCGAGGTAGTAGCGGACAATACGAATAAATTCCAGTAGTACCTCAGGGTTGCGGAAATCGAGGTCGACCTGGTCGTGACTAAAAGTACACCAGACATGACGGGTGCCGCTGGCGGTGTTAACTTCACGCAGTAGTGGGTTGGTGCGTGGTCTAACGACTTGTGACAAATCTAGCGCTGGGTCAGCTGTAAAAAAATACTCATTGCCGGGTGCTTTGTTTTCGATAAAGTTTTTAAACCATTGGTTTTGTGCTGAACAGTGATTAATAACCAAGTCGGCCATCAGTCGATAGTCCGAACCAATATCGGCGATATCCTGCCAATCGCCCAGCGCATTATTGACCGCCATAAAATCCATTACCGCAAAACCATCGTCTGAGCAGTAAGGAAAAAACGGAAGAATGTGAACACTGTTTATAGTGTTGTTGGTATAGTTATCGAGAAAGTCTTTCAGTATGCTCAGTGGTTGTTTGTCGGCTGATTCACTGGCAGGTAAAATACTGTTGCCATAGGTAATTAGAATAACATCCTTTTCGGTCCAGTGATTTTGATGGGCAGCGGGCTGGACATTGGATGCTGTCTCGCTGTTGGGTGCCACCGGGATACGCATTAGCTCGAGCGCCGCTTGGGTCACGCCACGAAGATCGAGCGGCTTATCAACCGTCTGGTAAATTACATGCAGGTGAGCCTGTACTCGTTGTTGTAGATCAATACTCATAATAGATTTAATCCATTACACATCTGATTAAAATGTTGTGTGTTTCGGTCTTTTTATGCGTAGCGCTCGCGGTCGCTGGCAACGGCCTCGGCTAGCTCGTTAAATACATCGGGAAAAGCGCTGCGCACTCGGTTCCAGCTGGGAATAAACGGTGTTTCCATAGGGCGGTCTAAAAAGATCTCGCCAGCCTTCATAATATTTTCCGCAAACATCTCTACCGCGCGCTCTTCCTTGTCGATATCAAACGATAGATTATTTATCACCGCATCGTTATGGTAGGCATCGACAAAATCCAGTGCTAATCGATAGTAGGTTGCCTTTAACGAGCGAAAGGTCTCGGTATTAAATGTAATACCTTGTGTTGCCAGCTTTCTAAATAGCGCTTTTGAGATGTCGATACTCATTTTCGATAACCCGCTCTGATCATTATCGGTAGATAGGTCTTGATGCTTATGGTCGTAGGTGTCGGCAATATCGACCTGGCATAAGCGATTAAGCGAGTAGTTGCGGTGCATTTCTGATAACACACCTATTTCAAGCCCCCAGTCGCTGGGTATGCGAATATCGTTGAGGACATCGCGACGAAATGAAAACTCACCGGCCAATGAATAGCGAAAGCTATCCATATATTGTAGGTAGTCCAGCTCGCCATGGATTTTTTTAAGCGCATTGAGAAGTGGGCTGACGAGTAAGCGGCTGGCACGGCCATTAAACTTGCCATCGGCAACGCGGGCGTAAAATCCTTTACAAAACTCATAGTTAAATTTGGGATTGGCAACCGGGTAAATAAGCCGCGCCAGTAAATCGCGTTTATAGGTGGTAATATCGCAATCGTGCAACGCAATGGCCTCGGCACGGGTTGCGGCCAGTACATAACCCATACAATACCAGACGTTTCTTCCTTTACCGGCTTGTTGGGGCGCCAGACCTTTGGCCTCGAGTTTTTTATGTACCGCCTGTAATGCCGGCCCGTCGTTCCACAGCACACTAAACTTTTGCGGTAGTTTTGAAAAGAACTGCAACGCATAGCGAAACTGCTGTTCATTTGCGCGATCTAGACCTATCACTACCTCATCGAGGTAGGGTGCATGGCGCAGCTCGTCCAATATTCCACTTAACGCTGGCCCCTCGAGTTCGGAAAACAGCGACGGTAAAATCACCGCCATGGGTCGTTCCTGCCGAAAGGTCAGCAGCTCTTTTTCCATATCGTCTACTGACCGATTTGCCAGGTTATGCAAGGTCGTGATAATGCCGTTTTGGTAAAAATCTGCCATGTGTATCTCCGGTTGCGCTTTACGTGCTTATTTGAAATCCAGTATTTGCCTAATAGCTGCCCGCCAGCCGCTGGGGCCTATTTCGTGGCTGACAATGGCCGGATAGGTTCGATTAAGTGTTGGCGGTTGATGCATCGGTGAGCGTATAAGCGCAGCGACATCGGCAGCCTCGAGCATAGAAATATCGTTATGGCTATCGCCTAATGCAATCGATAAGTATTGATCTCGCTTGCCATAGTCGCGATAGCATTGGGTTATCCATTCCAGTGCTGCAGCTTTGCTGACGCTTGGGTCAAGTACATGTAAAAAACGACCACCGGCCAGTACTTGTGCGCCTGAATCAACTAAGACCTGAATAAATTCTGCCTGCGTTGTGTTATCGCCGGTCCAGTGTACGGGTTCACTGAATTGCCGTTGATTTGCCAGCGTTGCGGCTGCCTCGCTTAAGCCTGTGGTTTTGACAATGCCCTTAACACCCAATTGGCCAAAGGTAGAAAACTCGCTGGCAAAATCGGTGCAGTTTACTTCGATTAAGTTTTGCCAGAACTCGCGAGGTTTGGCGGCGCTGTATTGCCAAAAGTCCTGGCCACGATATTGAAATAAGCGGGTATTGTCGGGTTGTTTGGGAAAGTATCCTGCCGGGATATAAACCGCTGCACCATTTTCAACGCTAAAGGGGCTATGGTTTTTTAGTTCAACACGTATATCAATCAGCTCGGCCAAGGTTTTGCTGGTGTTGGGAATAACGGCCACGCGGGTGCTTTCTAATTGGTCCAGCGTTTCGCGTGCGGGTTCGTGCGAATAGTTGTAGTGGTCCAGCAGCGAGCCATCGAGGTCGGTAAAGACAATGGGCCATGCATCGACAAAAGGGCGCCGGGGTGAAGACATAAATAAAATTCCTTGCTGCTTTAATTGCTGGCCCTTATTGATCGATAAGTGGTTGTGTATAGCTAACAATATTTCGGTTGTGATCAAGTTCAAACAAATGGTGTGCCTTACCCGGCAATGTGTTTAGGCAATGCTCGGTAATACGCTGGTAGTGCTGGATAAACTGGTGAATGTCTTTGTCGGTCATAAAATGCCTATCTTCAACGTGGGTTGCTTTTATTGCCTGTGGTTGATGTGCGCTTTCCATTTTGCGCTCTTGTTCAATGCGCCATTGCAAGACTGAATCAAACGCGGGTGCTTTTAACATCACTTGGTAATCAATCAATGAGAAAAGGGTGCTGTAATCTGCCAATGCATTATTGACATAGCGACGCCACTGGCCGTTGGTATCTTGTTCGCGTTCCAGTTGATTGGTTGGGATTAGCAGTGCCTGCTCAGTTTGAGGTGTTGCGCCGATACACCAGCCTTCAAACAGTACAATTTGAACGGGTAGATCAACTGCTTTTATTCTATCGCTGCGATCGTCGATGCTTTTGTCAAATAAAGGGAGTTCGCAGCGGCCGTGCTTGCTGTGTTTCAGCGCGCTCAGGGTGTGGGTGGCCAGTTGCAGGTCATGGGTGCCGGGTACACCGCGGGTGGCGAGTAATGGGTGTACGGTTTCAGCCAGTTGCTGGCGTTCGGATTTAAGTTGGTAAAAATCATCCAGTGAGATTGTTACCGCACTAATATCATGCGCGTGTTCTAAAATAGTGCATAAATAGTCGGATAGTGTTGATTTCCCCGAGCCCTGGCAGCCATTGATACCGACGATAATGGCGGTGCCATCAGTCTGTGTAAGATGTTGTTTTAGTGAAGTAATTAGCGGGTTAAACCACTTTTCGCAGTGATGCAGGTAGTCCTCGCCCAGGGCGTTGCGGGATAAAAACCGTTGTAGTGCAGCTTGGCTCATTTATAGGGCTCCTGGATACTACAAAGCAGTTATTGTGCCAAGCTGGCGTTGCTATGGCTTTGCCCGGTAGTTACTGGCCGCGTCAACCAATGGTAGAGTTGAGCGTTATAGTTGATAAGTCCGTTAACCACCAAGCGGGTTTATCGATTGCATCGACTTGATGTATAAGGTCATTTTTACTGGCGCTTGATATCAGCGTCGGACAAAAGCGGAGTCGTAGGCCTTTTGCAGCAGCAACCTCAAAAACAAGCGGAACTAAACCGCTTTTTAGCGCAAGTGGAGCGCAAGGCTTTTCGGTTGGCCGATATTACCGTGGGTAACCGCGACGATGCGCTGGATATTGTGCAAGAGACAATGATTAGCCTGGTAAAAAACTATGCCAACAAGCCCGAAGATGAATGGCCAAAATTGTTTTTTAAAATACTGCATAACCGCATTAACGATTACTACCGCCGTCAGGCGGTGCGCAATAAAGTGATTGGCGTGGTGCAGTTTTTTAGGGGCAAAGAGGGCGAGCCCGAAGAAAGCAATACAATCGAACAGGCAGCGGGCCGGGCTTCTGCAGAGCCTGATAGCCAAATGCATTTTGACAATGTCAGCGAACAGATGGATAGCGCGTTAAAGCAGCTATCGGCCAAACAGTTGCAGGCGTTTTTTATGCGCAGCTGGCAGGGCTTAAGCGTTAAAGAGACCGCGGTCGCGATGGGTTGTGGTGAAGGCAGTGTTAAAACTCACCATTCAAGAGCTGTGCAGCGGCTAAAAGAATTACTAGCGGAATTTGAATCATGAATACCACAAATGATCATCAGCCCGATGAGGGCACTGTTAACAAAGTATTCGAATCACTGGATGCCAGTGCCGATAATCTTGATGGACAGACGCTATCGCGGCTTAACCAGGCCCGGCAACAGGCGTTAGCGACAGCCAGCGAGCCATGGTATTCGCGCTATCTATTGCCTACCGGTTCCATTGCTGTAGCGTCCACGCTGGTACTGGCCATTGTGATTGGGCCGCAAAATGCACCCATAACAGCCATGCCAGTTGAGTTGGCCAGTACTGAGGCATTGGAACTCGATGAAATGGCCTTGTTTGCCGAAGATATCGATATGCTGGCCGACCTTGAAATGCTGGAGTGGTTTGGTGAGATGGCGGGGGTGTATGACGAAGCGTATGAAGAAGCCGGTTAATACTGTGGGTCGGTCTATTGTTGGCGCTGTGGTACTGGTGTTTAGTGCGATTGCCCTCGCGCTGGATGATGAAATGCCATCGGATGATTTACTGGCTTTTATTGGTATGTTTGATAACGGTGACCAGGTGGAGTCAGTGCAGTGGGTAGATCCCCTTTTGATTAGCGAGTCGATTGAAGCAGGTGCACAAGCCGCTGATACACAGGCAGCAAAAGAGCAAAGAGATGAAAATGAATAGAAAGCGATTATCCAATCTATTATCAATGGCGTTATCGATTTATTTGGCAATTGCTACAAGCATCGCCTGGGCGGATACCAGTGCAAATGCTGCGGGCTGGGGTTCGTTGACCGATCGGCAGCAACAGCTGTTGAAAAAGCACGAAGCGCAATGGGGTGATTACACGGCCCAGCGGCAGCAGCGTTTGGCCAATGGTGCCAGTCGCTGGTTAAGCATGACACCCGAGCAGCGAGCGCAGGTTAAACAAAGCCATGGTCGTTGGCGTGATATGACGCCAGAGCAGCGGGCGCGGGTGCAAAGTAACTATAAGCGTTACCAATCGTTATCGCCGCAAGAAAAAGCGCGGTTAAAGCAGTTTCGCAAGCGTTTTAATGCTATGCCGGCCCAGCAAAAGCGGCAGGTACGTAAGTTATATAACGCGCTTGGGCCTGAGGACAGTTTGCGTTTGCAAGCAATGCTCAAGGCTAAAACGCGTGAAGAGCGCAAGGAGTTTAGGCGTTCGCTAAAGGGTTTAACGCCCGAGCAGCGGCTTGAGCGTATCCGCCAAGTGCTTGATGAGCATAGCGAAAACTAGTTTTCTGATTATTTTTTAAAAATATCTTAGTGACTGTCAACCGAACTGGTTTCACTGCGTTTTTATAGGTATGTAACGGCTTTTATAGCCAACATAAAGCCATCACAAACAAAGCGCAGGAGACAGAGCATGAAAACAATCGTAAGAGCAGCAATGATTATTACCCTGGCGGCCAGTACATCGATCATTAGTACAACGGCAATGGGTGCAACGATTAACGAGCGGCAGGATAACCAGCAGGTGAGAATCAAACAGGGTATTCAAAGTGGAGAGTTAACGCGCAAAGAAGCGCATCGCCTGGGTAAGCAGCAGGTTAAAACGCATCGTAAAGAGGCGTATTTTAAATCGGATGGCACGTTTACCAAAAAGGAGAGGGCAATTATCCAGCGGGATTTAACGCACAATAGCGCGAAGATTTATCGGCAAAAGCATGATGGGCAGTCACGTAAATAGGTAGGTGGCTGGGACGTCAGATAACATAGTTCAGGTTATTGGGCAGCGCATTGCGCTGCCTTTTTTATCAAGCTTGATTTTTCTGGGGGTGATTGGATTAATATAGGAGCTTGTTATACACGGACAAGGAGAGATGTATATGTACGAGTTAAAACAGCTGGATGTAAACCTTCTTCGGGCGGCTCGCTCGCAGTGGAGCGAGCAGTTGGATGATCTGGGGGAGGAATCTATTCCATTTAACGGTTATTTTATTTATCTGGGTTATACCGAATACAGTTTAACGATAAGTAACCCAACCAGATTTTTACGACGCAATTGAGAGCTGTGTGTCAGAGGCATTAGATATGCTGGGTGATGATATTCACAAGCTTAGTATTTTTTGTACCTGTGAGGAATCAGCAGAATTTGATGAGCTGGCTGCGTAGCCAGACGCGTTAAGCCAACAAAGCCCGCTTCGGCGGGCTTTTTGTTTTTTTTACTTCGGGTATTAGCATAAATTTCTCCGTTATTAAATTGTCAGCGATGCATAACTACTCAGGACAAGGGTCAACCGATACAGGGTCAACCGGATCTGGCGATTCGTCATTCTTCATTCGCCGATCCATCCAGCCTGACAAGTCTTTAGTCACTGTTTCATCAAATTCAGGCACACCTAAAAACTCTTTAAAGAAACACTTGTCAGAGATGTCGCGTCGAAACTGATGCAAAAGATGCAGCTGTTCTACATCGGATGCCCAATGGTCAATAAGGTCTTTGCAAAAATACAGCATAATTGTTGGCGAGCCTTGCTTATCAAATCGCGCGACAGCTCGATTAAACTCCTCCACTGTCCCCGATATATCTCTGGGTGTTTTACTCACAATACGGGAACCGAATATCACTAGCAAGATATCGAAATCATTTCCTATTTGCTCATTGATACAAAACTGCGGGTCTTTACCATAACTGGCAAACACATCATCCTCACAGGTTTTTAGATCAAACCGGTGGTCAGTGAGTGCAAGCCGACCTTCATTCAAGGTGGTAACAATACCTGACACGCGGTCGCGATAGCCTTTAACATCCGAGGGTGAGGCTAAAAATATCTGATGATGAAAAAGGGTTTTAATTTTATCCGTCATAACGATTCCTTATGTTATTTTTGAAAAGCAAGTGGTGGCATTAATAGCGCTAGGCGCAGGATGTGGCCTTTGACGTTGCCACAGGGTTATGAAAAACACGTATTGGCAGCAACATATGACTCAATACTTCGTAGATATTAATGGCAGTAAATTTTTTAATCCTAAAGTGATGAGTCAGCTCAAGTACTTTTTCGGTACCTTGCACTTCTTTTTTTGAATCAACTTTATTATAAAAGTTACCATTATAATAATATCGCAACACTTCACTGAGATGATTAACAGATGCTTCATCCAGCGAAATCAACTCCGATAGGGTACCGCGTTTAACGGCGCCCACCAGTTTTGTCACCGCCCAATATATCGCTACTGCTTCGTTAATTTCAGGAAAATCCATCAAACGCCTGGTTTCACGATTCACTAAGAATACGTTATTTAATGGCTTTAGCTTAATTAGCCAAAACGTCGTTAGCGATATCGTTTTAATAACTGAAATACTGTACGGATATCGCTGCCGAGCATCGAGATGCGACTCCATACAACATCGAATCACTTCACCTAACGTCGTTGAGCATATCCATGCGTCTTTGTGCAACTCTAGGCCATAAGCGTGTTCTAGTATTTTTCGAAGATCGGCTTCCATATCGGAAGCCATTTCCATTGATTCCTTAGCACCACTCATCGTTAATGCATCCATAAATTAATTCCATAGCAAATAATGAGGCGTTACACCCCACAAAAAGAGTATCTCTGATGTTTAATGTTTGGGCTGAGCGTCGGCACTTTGCGGCGGCGGCGGATCTTCCTGTGATTGCGCCAAATGTCTACGCACTGCCGAAGCAAAGCCCTCGCCTAACAGGCTATCGAGTGTGGCTCCGCGCGTCTCGCGACAAAACTTAACAAAATCGGCAAACTCGGTGATATGACCATCATTTTTTACCAAGCGTTCGTTATGACTTAGCCTGTTAAAAATACGACGATATTTTTCCAGTAATTGCTCTCGGGAGGGAGGGTTATTTGGCTCGGCAGCAACGGTTACTAAAGCCCCATGATCTAATTCATTCTCATTCATTGTTTAAATTCCATCTCATGTTGTTATCAACGCGGTGTAAAAGATCTTTACGAAAACACATAGCACGGTCTAAGCACCATTCACTTCAATACTCACCCGCTTCGCTAAAAGCCTGATAAAAGTCTAGCTCTAAATCGGGGTGATTGACTTTAATGCCATGCAAAATACCATTCGCTTTAGCTAAAGTAATACGTCTACCTTTCAAAGCTTTGCTCAGAGTCTCTTTAGACAAGTCTCCATCACGCGCCAGCTTAGCCAGGGAGACTCTTGAGCTTTCGATCACATCCTGAAGTGTTTGTGTGACAATATAAAACTTTGCCTTACTGCGAGTCATTTGCGGCAGCGTTCCCTGTAAAATAATACGAAAATATATGCTTACCAAATATCGAAAACATTCAAAACGCAGGCTATTATCCAAAAATATTTGTGCCTTTCAATTGTTTATTTATGATTTCAGTATTTATCACTGAATAAAAATATAAATTGGCTACTATTAGCGGTTATTGGCTAATAGTAAAAAACACCTTCTAAACTTATAACTGATAAGTCTATTAGTGCATTTTTAAATACCAAACGATTAAGGGGTCAAAACTGTAAGTCGTCAAAGATAGTTGGACCGTTCGCGGCCTGATTTAAGAGACGGTTTAGCTCATCAGGGTTTGTGTTCGCTGTTG